>NZ_CP145886.1:4005000-4195000 GCF_038049935.1 Rossellomorea sp. y25
CATCTGTCGAACGGCCTCACTATGTTTTTTCATATTCGGTTCCAGCATAAAGAAGCTCGCTTTTGCCCCATATTGATTAAGCACTTTAAGAATCGCTTTCGTATTTTCATTAGGACCATCATCGAATGTGATGTAAACCGTCTTTTCATCCTCGAAGTTCCCTTGTTCATTCACATTGGTCGAATGGTCTTCTATTTTCACTTCCTCATAGTAATTTTCGTCTTTCACACTCTCTGCTTCATTGGAATTAACTCCTTGTTCCTCTCCTTGAGTGCTGTCATGGTCCTCATTCCCTACTACAGGTTGTCCCGCTTCGCCTTCCTCTTTTTCAGAAGGTTCTTCCTGGACTGCTTTTTGTTGAGTCGTTGGTTCCTTTGAAATCTTCGCTTCCCCGGTGTCCAATACCCACGAAGTTGAAAGAATGAGTAATAATACGATCGCGCCCGCCAAGCCTCCCAATTCAATGGGCTTAATCCATTTTCTTTTTTTCCGTTGTCTCCCCATATCGATCACCTTTCTCCATTCTTGTTATGTTAAATGATAGGGTCATAGGCGATGAAAAGGGTTACTTGCCGGTTACAAAGCAAGGCGACTTTTGTAACTTTTTTGTTACTTTTGTCGATTGAGTTTACACTATACTAGTGAAAGCTATAGGCAGGATGTGATGATCAATTGAAGAAGATTTTGTTCCTTATGGGTTGTCTTTTCGTGTGTACGGGTTGCTCATTATTCCAATCCAATACATCGTTACTGAAGCCGCCTGAACTTCCGGTTAAACAGCAGGAAGTGAAACAAGCGATCGGAAAATATGTTCCCTCACAGGCGGAATGGGTTTCACCGATTGAAGACAAACAAGCGAATAAAATGATTGAAGCAGATTTGGATCACGATCAAATGAACGAATTGATCGTATTTTATAGACTAACTGATCAAACCTCTCAAATAGAAGCCATTGTTCTAAAGGAAGAAAAAGGGGATTGGAAGGAAAAAATGAAATTGAAAGACCTTGGAAGGGAACTACATAAAGTGGAATTTCTCGACTTAAATCAGGATGGATACCAAGAAATATTGGTTGGGTTCTCTTTCTCAGAAGACACCTCAGACAAAGCATTGATCGTGTACGACCTGAGTAAAGGTAAGCCTCAGAAGCTGTTTGAATCCCAATATAGTGCGTTTTTTTCAGGGAACTTCACGAAAGATACTCAAGGGGAAATCCTCCTCGCATCACTGGTACCAAACCAGTCTCATTCTGTTCGTCTTTATCAATTCAGCAACCATAAAATGAACGTGTTAGATGAGCTGAAATTAGATCCATATGTATACCCTTACTACCACTCCTTAGCCGGGTCCATTTCCCCTTCATTAAAAGGAGCGATACTGGATGCAGGTGTAGGTGCTCATTCGTCTACGTCATTCATTATTGGTGTAGAGGGTGAGAAGTTGAGGAATGTCTTACCGGAAAACATGAAGGAGGAAGAGCTTTTCAGGGCATATGCCGTGAATAGTGAAGATTCCAACGGAGATGGAATCCTTGAATTCACTCTTCAAAAAGAGGCAGGCGATGATAATCTTGCCTATTCTGACATGCCTTTCATCAATGAGTATTATCAGCTCAGCGACCAAAAACAAGCCGAGCTCATTCATCGATACTACGACAATGCAGCTTATTTATACAGGTTCGAGATCCCCCAGGACTGGCCCTCTGTATATATAGAGGAATCAGAAGACGGACGTTATGTGGAATTTCTTTCTACTAAAGATGGCAGCGTGCTATATGATGTATACGCGATTGACAAGGGTCAACCACTGCCAAAAGGGTGGAGTCTATTGTATGAAAGCAATCAATTCACATATGTAACAAAATACTCAACGGCAATAGGCAAGCGCCTTTTCCAGCCAATCTGATGACAAAATGGAGGTGTAGTTGGATGAAGAACATTTTGATTATTGAAGATGAAGAATCCATCCGTGGCTTTATCGAGATTAACTTAATGCGATACGGATACGCCGTCTTTCAAGCTGGGAGCGCAGAGGACGGAATCCACCTGATCAAGAGAGCACACCCCCCCATCGATATTGTCCTACTTGATGTCATGCTCCCCGGTATGAACGGATTTGAAGCATGTAAAGAGATAAGAAATTGGAATCCATCCATTGGAATCATCATGTTAACAGCCAAAGTGCAGGAAATGGATAAGGTACACGGATTGATGAATGGGGCAGATGATTATATCCCGAAACCATTCAGTCCAAATGAACTCATTGCTCGAATCGAATCGTTACTCAGAAGAATGAATGTTCATCGGGACAAGGAGGATAGCCAATCCCCCATCACGCTAAACGAACAGAAGAGACTTCTATTCGTTCAAGGAAAGAAGATTGACCTTTCCCCGATAGAGTATGAATTACTCAGCATCATTTTCAAGGCAAATGGAGAAGCGATCTCCCGCAATGATCTCTTGGATGAAGTATGGGGACTTCAGTACGCAGGGGATCCGAAGATTGTGGACGTAAATATTCGGCGAATACGTCAAAAAATTGAAAATGACCCTTCCCGTCCTCACTATATCCTTACGGTTTGGGGATATGGGTATCGCTGGAATGACGAAAATGGGAATTAAAAGAAGATTACTCATTCAGAACGTCTCTCTTATTACCTTAACCATTCTGTTATTTTTGGGCATTCTCGTTTCTGGAATCTATTCTTATTACTACATCGGTACAATAGATATGCTGAAGAATCATGCTGTGAATTCATCACAGTTTGCCAATAAATATATGAACCTGCATTCCTTTACCTTGAGGAATGAATTGACTAATCTCCAAAATAATTTCTCCATCCCTCAAGCCGAAACACAAATATTAAACGCACGTGGAGACTTATTATCCTCTTCTAGTGGTTTTATTCCGGATGAAAAGCCTGATTTCAAGGATATTGAGGAGGCATTTCGAAATGGCAGCGGAACTTGGATCGGCAACCACCCTATAACAGGTGAGCATATCTTGGCTGTGTCTGTACCATTAAATGGAGAGAATAACACCATTGGATTGATCCGGTTTATAACATCCCTGGAATCACTGGATAACAATTTCCGAACAATCTTGCTTTCTTTGTTTTTAATTGGACTCGTTATTTTGCTTATCGTTTTTATGGTGAGTACACTTTTTGCACGTAATTTAACGAAACCTGTGATTGAACTGACCGAAGCATCACAGAAGCTTGCCAAAGGAGAATTGGAAACAAGAATTGTCGGACAGTACAAGGACGAATTCCAAACCTTGAGTACATCCTTTAATGACATGGCTAGGGAACTCCTTAAAACCGAGAAAATGAAGAATGAGTTCATCTCTTCGGTTTCCCATGAAATTCGCACTCCCCTTACAAGTATTAAAGGGTGGAGCGAAACATTGCTGACGGGTGATTTACAAAATGTTCAGGAAAACAAAACGGGGTTGACCATCATTTCAAAGGAAACGAATCGATTAATTGGACTGGTAGAGGATCTATTGGACTTCTCGCGTTTTTCAAATGGATCATTTACGATTCACCCCACTACCTTTTCTTTCATTCGACCTCTGAATGAAGTCATTCTACAGCTGAATCAAAAACGGAAAGAAAAAGGTATATCCATTATGTTGGAAAGCGATGAGACAGTGGATCTATTCGCCGATGAAAATCGTATCCGACAAGTGTTGATCAATCTCTTAGATAACGCAATAAAGTACTCGGACCCGAATTCAACGGTTTTCATTCGTTATATCCAGACGAATTCCCATTTTACCTTCGAAATAAAAGATGAGGGGCAGGGAATCGACCCGGAACACCTGCAACACATTGCCACCTTATTCTATAAGGAGAGGGAGAATTCAGATGGGGTAGGGTTAGGATTAGCGATCTGTAAAAACATCGTTGAATTGCACCATGGAAAATTTTTTGTGAAAAGTGATAAGGGTTCAGGTACAACGGCCGGTTTTACCATTCCCTTACGTTCTTAAAGAGCTTGGATTTTGAATCCAGGCTCTTTCTTTATAATCGATTAGGCATGAATTTTGACACTCCTTTCATTCTATTGTATCTTATGACAATGAATCCTCACTAAACCTATCAGAATTATAGAAATAGTATTTTTGAGATATTTGGGGAAATCTACTAAATAGAAGGAGTGGCTACAATGAAATCTCTTTGGAAAGGTTATCTAGATACGTCCCTTATTGTGAAAATAACCGTTGCTCTTGTACTGGGGATTGCGGTCGGACTGATATTCGGAAAAGATGCATCCGTCCTTTCTCCCTTGGGCGATATATTGATTCGCTTGCTGAAATTTCTTATCATCCCTCTTATCCTGTTTACATTGATGGTCGGCGTGAACCAGACCAATGTGAGCAAACTCGGACGAATGGGAGGAAAAACGTTCTTATATTATTTATTCTCTTCAGCATTAGCCATTGTGGTAGGCATTGCCGTTGCCAGTATTTTCAACCCTGGAACGGGCATGACCCTCGATACAACGGAGAAATTTGAAGTACCGGAAAATCCAGGGATGACCAGTGTACTCCTGAACATTATTCCGGAGAATATCGTCACGGCATTCACGGAAATGAACCTCCTGGGAATCATCTTTACCGCTCTTGTGTTTGGTATTGCCATTTCCTATTTAAGGTCATCATCCGAGCATCATGAACTGGGTGAACAAGTATATACAGTCGTGAACGGGTTAAACGAAGCGACCCTTGCGATCATGAAGGTGATCCTTCAATATGTGCCGGTCGGTATCTTCGCCATCATGGCGGAAACGGTCGGGAAACAAGGATTGGATACACTTTTGTCTCTAGGGAACATGATCCTGGTTCTTTACATTGCTTTGTTTGTCCAAATTGCCATTTATATCATCGCGTTACTCTTCTTTAAAATCAGGCCAGGCAGGTTCTTTGCTCAAGCTAGAACACCCATGATTACGGCATTTGTGACTCAAAACAGTTCCGGTACCCTGCCTCTTACTTTAAACGCAGCGAAAAACCTTGGTCTGTCGAAGAGCTTATACGGATTCAGCTTACCCCTCGGGGCCACAATCAATATGGATGGCGCTGCAATCCGGATCGCAGTGTCCGCTGTTTTCGCGGCTAATGTAATCGGAAATCCACTAAGCTTGAATGATATGCTGGTCGTCGTCCTCGTCGGAACCCTGGCTTCAATCGGTACAGCCGGTGTTCCCGGGGCAGGTATCATCATGATTGCCACTGTCTTCGCCCAGCTTGGGTTGCCGATGGAGACGGTTGCCCTGCTAACTGCGATCGATGCCCTTGTTGGTATGGGGTGTACAGCTCTTAATGTGACGGGGGATTTGGTTGGTACGTCGATTATTGATAAGACGGAGAATGGAGACAAACAAGAAGCTGCTTCCATCTAAATATTGAATAAAAAACAAGCTTGAGTTGGACTCAAGCTTGTTTTATTTAAGGACGGGATTTCCATTCCGTTAAGGCATCCATCAATTTTTCGTGCTCTTTTTCTCCCTTAACAGCAAACCTTAACCACCTTCCATCCAACCCTTTGAAATTAAGGGTATGGCGGCTCACAATCCCATTTTCTAACAGAAAACGGAATAACTCAGTTTGGCCGTTAAGCTCCGGATCCCTTAAGAGATAATAGTTTGTCTGACTTGGTGAATAGTCAAATTGGCATTCGTCGAAAAATGCAAATAGCTTCTCCCTCTCCCGTTTCACCATGCATTGAGTATGACGGATAAAATCCTTTTCCTCCAAGAGTGTTTCCCCTACTTTTTGAGCGATCCCGTTTACACTCCAATGAACCTGATAGGTTTCCAATTCTTTCACTACTGTCTCCCCAGCCATAAGAAAACCCAGGCGGATCCCAGGAATACTGAACATTTTCGTCATGCTTCTTAAAATCATGAGATTTGTATATTTCTTTACCAGAGGGGCTATTGTTACCTCCTCCAAAGGAAAATCATAAAATGCTTCATCCACAATCACGTAACAATTTTTATTATTAGCTTCTATAATGATTTCTTCTAACTTGGAAGCAGAATACAACACACCCGTGGGATTGGTAGGATTACATATAAAGACAGCATCCATTTTCGGCAGGGTTGCTTTCAATTGATTCACATCCAGGTCCCAATCATTCTCTTTTAAAATAAAATGATGGATAGTGCAATCATTGATTTGACAAGCTTTCTCATATTCTGAAAAAGTGGGATGGATGATCAGAACATTGGAATGGGACAGCCATCTACCAATTAAATGGATCAGTTCTGCGCCGCCATTACCAATGAGTATCGCTTCTGCCTCTATCTCTTCCTTCCTTGCAATGCTTCTTCGTAATGCTGCAGAATGCGGGTCAGGATACGTAATGATCTCATCTAATAGATCTTTCCATATTTTTTTTAAGACAGCTGGTGGACCGTGTGGATTAATGTTTGCACTTAGATCAACGATTTGGCCAGGCATCCTGATATCCATTGCTTTATATGTATACTGTGGATTAGATCCATGATCTGGTAATACCAACAAGAATTCCTCCTATCCAAAGAACAATGATGAAGATGAAACAAGCCTTCTGCATTCGGGCAATGGTTTTCTGGATATGATTTCGTTCTAATTCGAAAACCATCCTTCCCATTTTCGCCCGATCAGAGACTATTCCTTTATATGTATTGAGTCCTCCCAGTTGTATTCCTAAATTCGCAGCTACAGCCGCCTCTCCCCAGCCGCTGTTTGGACTGGGGTGTTTCTTTGCATCTTCAAGTAGAATTCCAAACCCCTCTTTGTAAGTGAAATATTCAGGACGTTTACAGAAATATAGGATGACTCCCGTTATTCTACTTGGAATCCAATTCAGTACGTCATCCATCTTGGCTGACCCCCACCCAAAATCGATGTACCGCTTGTTCTTGTATCCCACCATGGAATCACACGTATTCACACATCTGTACACGATGGCTAGTGGGGCACCTCCGATCAACGCCCAAAACAATGGAGCCGTTATCCCATCGCTAGTATTTTCCGCAACGGTCTCAACAGTTCCTCTTACGATTTCACTTTCATTTAAGTGTTCTGTATCTCTGCCCACGATATAAGAAAGCTTCTCCCTTGCTGTTTTCATGTCGTTTTTTTCAAGTGGGTGAAATACTTCTAAAGCCGCCAATTTAAGGCTCTTCTGGGAGATGGTCGTCATGATGATGATTGCTTCTACCAAGACTCCCATAATTGTATGAATAGAATAACTTGCCCAAATGATGCAGGAGGTAAGAATAAATGCCGATACTACCAATATCGATACCATCACTATGCCTTTACTTCTTAGAAATCCTCCTTTATTCAAGCTACGATCTAAACGAGAAATCGCTTTTCCCATCCATTTAACAGGATGTGGCCACTCTGGTGGATCTCCGATCCATAGGTCCAGCACATAGGCAATGGTTATAGCAATCAAGTGATGAATCATCATAAGGCACCCACCCTTTTCTTATACTTGGATATCGCTTGGATGGTGCACTCATAAACTCCTTTACTAATCCATTTTCCTAAGGGGGTGATCGTTCCAGCATATTTCAGAAGCACTCCCTCTTCAGTGCTAGCGATTAATATACTGTCAGTAGAGGTACCCGTTGCTCCACTCCTTGTTATGGGATCTTTTACATTATGAGCCTCAAGAGCTTTCACCTTGGCTTCTGTTGCAGTCATAATCCCCTGTATGCTTGCGGCCTCTGATACTCTCCCATTGATAAACACCCAGATGTTAATCGTGCCCGGTGAATGATCAAACGAATGACGGTCACTCATACTCGCATCAACGGCATTACCTACTCCTGCGGTAACGACAATAAATACAGAAAATGATCCCCCCTCATAAAATCCCCAGCAGACATCTTCCAATTGAACAGCCGTCATCATCCCAACCGTGTCTTCTACCTGGGCACCCATTTGCATAAGGAATCTTTCCATTTCTTCATGGTGGTCCTCACTATTATAGCTTTTTGATACATGGCGATTGACAAATGTTGAATACCAACCTGTTCCGGCATTGGTGACTCCAGAGGATACTGTTTTTAGTGGGAGTGGTGATTGAAGGATGATCTGGTCCTTGGAGTGACTAAGTAAGTGCTGATTGATGATTAAAAGATTTTGAAACTCTTTATTTCCGTTATTCATTATTATCTGCTCCTCCCAGGCCATATCAATAACATTATTTCTATTAAAAAAGCAAACTACTGTCAGTAGTTTGCTTGAAAGAAAAGTCTATGAAACCCGATGGTGCTCCCACCCCGATGACTCATCCGCAAAAATGATTCCCAGCTCGTGATGATCACCTTCATAAAGGGCTCCTTGCGTAAAACGGTTTTCCCCGTTTGTTCCAAGTACCTCAAGCTTACAGTACGCCCCGTTCTTTTGAAGGGCTTCATAAAACGCTCTTTCTGTATTCACTTCGACTCCATTTACTTTCAGTACGATTTCCCCTACTTCCAGTGTCAGTTTCTTTGCAGGAGAACCGGGTAGAATTCCAAGAATCATGACTCCCTTTGACTGTCTTTTAAAGAAGTATGGCTTAGAGTTTTCAGCACTTCGGAAGCGATAGGAAATCCATGCCCGTCCACACATTGCCACAACAGCTGCTGCGATTGAAAACATAGGAGCCCAGAATCCTGTTATAGCTAGTGTCAAGACGAATGCACCCAGCCAGAAAACCCTGTAACCAGTTTGCTTGATCGCAACCTCAGGCAAGGTACTTTTAACAAGCTGCTGAAAACCAAGAAGGAACGGTACACAAAGGAGCGAATACGTTTCTGTCCCCATTGTTAACACCGGCCACCATTCAAATGGAGGGGGCAATGTTCCAGCAGGAATTGGCAAAAACATCGGTACAAGCCATAATTTCTTCCCTTGATGAGCCCCTACCTTAAGACCTCGGGCACTCTTTAGCAAACGAGGTGAAGTATGCTTCCCCCCGTTCATTCGAATCAGGCTTCCTTCAATCATCGTCAACACACCAAGAAGGACGACGATGGAACTCAGCATTCCTACATTCAAGCTTTCTACATATGTATCCACATAGGGGATTTCCCACTGGAAATAATCCACCGCAAACAGGATGAAGTACGAAAAGCCTACAGTCATGGTCGCAGACATAAGCTGAAAACGACTCGTTAATGCAAACAGGATGGACACCATCCCTATAAGCATGATTCCAGCGAAAGGAATCACAACCCCCGCTCCAACTATTACGACAGAAACCAGCAACCCAAGTACAATCCCATATGAAAATAAAACCCGCGTATCATGATATCCATCCAGCAATCTCGTATTAAAATCCCTTCGTTCCCTTTTGACACGATAATAGCCCGTCATGATAGCGAAAAATACAGACACATATAAAACAGGATGAAGAAATAACTTTCCAAATCCCTTCACGAACTCCAGCAACCAAAGCTCAACCAATGATCCGTCACCACCTTTTGTAAGAAAATTTGCATTATCTACTATTTTATCAAACTACTCTCCTAAAACCTATTGCAATTTTATTTGATTCTTTTACGATTCGATTTCATTTCCGACAGCATTCCGCATATTTTCCCGGGAAATGATGTCGGTTAGACAGGAAAAACAGGTGATTATGTGTAATTCCCAAAATTAAAACAGAGCCGACCATCATGATGGTCGGCTCCCAAATGATTAACGCGTTGCTGTTCTTTCTATATATTCCAAAGCCGCCTGCAGCTGCAGGTCATTCTTCTCATCCTGAACCGCTTCAAAGATTTCTTCCTGTAATCTTTCCGCCGTTACAGTATCAATGATTCCGGTGACATCAGTACTCTCCTGACTCTGGAAATCCTTTACGGCTTTTTCCGTTTCCTTACTGAAATATCCGTCCACGCGGTCAATGGAAAATCCAAGTCCTTGAAGCATTTCCTGGGCGTTTTGAATCTGTTCATTGTTCATTCCTTCTTGAAGGGGCTTTTCCACTTGAAGCGGGTGGGCATAGAAATAGGATGGCTGTCTGACAGGGATATCCGGTTTGATCCCCTTTTTATGAATCCAGTTTCCATTTGGTGTCAACCACTTGAACATCGTCAGCTTGATATTGCTTCCATCTCCCATAGGAACGGCTTGTTGCACGGTGCCTTTCCCAAAGCTCTTCGTTCCGATGAGCGGATACCCTTCTGCTTCTTTTAGCGCTCCAGCCAGGATTTCAGAAGCCGAGGCACTTCCCTCATCTATCAACACCACTACAGGATAAGCCTTTCTTGCTTTACTGTTTGAGAAAGATTTCATCACTTCTCCACTTCGCTCTTGAATTTGAACATACGGCTTTTTCTCCGTTACGAATTCTTTAAGAATTTCTTCTACACTTGAAAGGAGACCTCCTGGATTCCCTCTCACATCCAGAACCAATCCTTCTACCTTTTTCTTTTCAAGTTCGCCTAATTGCTTTTTAAAATCAACGGCTGTATTTTCCGAGAAAGTAGTAATCTGGATGTAGCCTGTTTTCTTTCCATTGACTTCCTTCACATCAGAGAGGACCGTCTCAACAGGAATTTCATCACGTTTCACAGATACTTTGATGGGGTCCGTCAGTCCTTCCCGCGTAATCTCCAATTGAACCTCAGTACCCTTTTTCCCTCTGATTTTCAAAGTAGCTTCGTACAGGTCAAGTCCTTCGATGCTATTTCCGTCTACTTTAATGATACGGTCATTCGGTTTCAGTCCCGCTTCTTCCGCAGGAGAATTTTTAAAAGGAGCGACAATGATCAGCTTTCCGTCCATGATTGTGACTTCTGCTCCGATTCCTTCAAAAGAAGAATCCAGGGCGTCATTAAATTGCGATGCCGTTTCGGCATTCATGTAAACGGAATAAGGGTCATCCAGAGTCTTCAGCATTCCCTGAATCGCACCTTCCACCAGCTGCCCTTTATCCACATCCTGAAAGAACTTGTCACTAATCAAGTCATACGCCACTTCTACTTTGTGCAGCTTGTCATTGAGCTCGCCTTTTCCGTCAAACTGAGCAAGCTCGTCCCCACCCTTGCCCGTCCATTCCAAGCCGCCATACATTCCTCCAGCACCGATCAGCATACTGATGATGATTGTGATGATGAGCTTTCTGCCCGTCCACTCCATATATTCCCCTCCAGCTTGTTGTTGGTCTTTGTATAGATAAGAGTGGCGCGACTAAGGACGCCAGCCTTTCTTATCCAACGAAAAAGACACCACACAAAAACGCGCTAAGGCGGTGCAATGTCTTTGCTTATCTAACTATATGCCGGAGGGGGACGAGTTATGATAAGAGAGCTCTCATTTTGTCCCTGTAAAAACTCTTTGAACGTGATGGTTTTTGAGGTGAGAAGCAATGATTCCTCCCCACTTTTCAAATTCAACCAGGAATCCGTCATGACCAAAGGCGGTGGAGATGAAGTAGTGTTCACTCTTTGGTACGAGATGTGTAAACTCCTTTAGATAGTGAGGTGAATAAATTAAATCACCTTCATAGCTAATCGAAATCAGTTCGCACTGATAATTCTTCGCTACCTCTTCTGTTCCTCCTCTCCCCCTTCCAATATCATGTGAGTTCATGGCTTTCAGCAGGGTAAGATAGCTGTTTGGATCAAACCGCTTTCCTAATTTCTTTCCTTGGTAATCGAGATAGCTTTCGACATTGAATTGTTCGTTTTGCTTTTCACGTTGGAAACGCTGATCGAACAGTTCCTGAGTCCGGTACGTGACCATCCCAACCATTCTGGCAATCTCTAATCCTTTTAAGATAGCGCCTGGTGGATAATGTCCCTTTTGAAATCCGGGGTCCTCTTCAATCGCTGTGATCCCGATGTGATTAAAAGCGAGACCATAATCATTCAAGGAAGGTGTGACGGCAAGAGCGAAAACTTTATTTATATAGGCAGGATACAGGGCTCCCCATTCCAGGGCCTGCATCCCTCCCAGTGAGCCTCCGATAACCGCTTCGATGCGGTCGATCGAAAGTTGTTGGAGTGCTTCATATTGGGCATGGACCATGTCTCTTATCGTAACACCCGGGAAGTCCGGACCGTAACGTTCTCCGGTATGTCGATTGGTTGACGTTGGTCCCGTACTTCCTTCACATCCTCCTAATACATTAAAGGCAATCACATTAAAATGTTCGGTATCAATATACGACCCGGGACCAATCAGTCCATCCCACCAGCCCCGGTCTTCACTCGTTCCCTTTACGATATGGGTCCCTGTGAGGGCATGGCAAACCAGGATGGAGGGTCCTTCTTTGTTTCCTGTCCGTTCATACGTAAGATCTACATTTTTTAACGTGGTGCCTGACTCTAATGTGAGGGATGGGATGGTAATGGAGCTTACTTCATACGTGTATGACTTCTCCATTCCTCCACCTCCTTTTTTGGTGTTGTAGCGGGGGGATCAGGATTCCACACCAGATAGCCCCGCTTGTAAAACAGTTGACTTTGGACTGATTTTTGGATATTGCCATTAGGGCGTTGAGAATTCGTCGTTAAGACTTTCGTCAAGAATTCAGATATTCATTCTAGGGGACGGCGCGTGCATCCTGTTCGCTGATACAATCCCGATTTTGCTGATATATTCGAAATTCCGCTGATAAAATCAGGTTTTCGCTGATATATTCGAAATTCCGCTGATAAAATCAGGTTTTCGCTGATATCTCCCTTAAGTAGACCCCGGATGCTCTATAAATAGTATCTAAATCCACCTTTTCACCCTGTAAAGTGATTTCAATGACGATTTTAGGGCCATATTCTCCAGTTTCTATCACACCCGTGATGTTTCCAACGCCACTTCAATAGCATGGTCCAAGTCCTCGATCAGGTCCTTCGCAGACTCTAATCCAACAGAAAGTCTCACAAGATCCTCGGTTACCCCTGTAGCACGAATTTCCTGGTCGTTTAATTGCTGATGGGTCGTGGATGCCGGGTGGATGATCAGTGATTTTGCATCCCCTACATTGGCCACATGAGACCAAAGAGAAATGTTATCGACTACTTTCCGTCCGGAATCTCTCCCACCTTTAATACCAAATACGACGATGGAACCCGCTCCGTTTTTCAAGTATTTTTGAGCAAGCTTGTGAGACGGATGCTGAGGCAACCCTGGATAGGATACCCACGCAACGCCATTATGCTGATCTAAATGCTCCGCAATCTTAAAGGCATTCTCTGTGTGACGTTCGATGCGAAGATGAAGCGTTTCTAATCCCTGCAACAGAAGGAATGCGTTTTGCGGACTTAAGCACGCCCCTAAGTCACGAAGCAGCTGCACCCTTAATTTTGTAATGAATGCTGCCGGTCCTACATCCTGTGCGTAGCGCAGTCCATTATAGCTTCGGTCCTCTTCTGTGAAACCCGGGAACTTTTCATGATTCCAATCGAACTTCCCACCGTCAATGACAACTCCCCCGATTGCTGTACCGTGACCTCCGATCCATTTTGTTGCAGAGTGGATGACGATATCCGCTCCCCACTCGATCGGCTTACATACATATGGAGTGGCAAAGGTATTATCGATGATCAACGGGATATGATGGTCATGTGCCACTTTTGCTACCGCTTCAATATCAAGCACATGTAGACTTGGATTCCCGATTGTTTCAGCGAATACCGCTTTCGTTTTAGGAGTGATCGCTTTGCGGAAATTTTCCGGGTCTGTCGGATCTACGAAATGCACCTTGATACCGTATTTCGGGAGAGTGGTAGAGAATAGATTATAGGTTCCACCATAGAGATTGGTAGCTGCTACAATTTCATCACCTGCTCCGGCGATATTTAAGATTGATAGTGAGATAGCGGCCATTCCGGATGATACACCAAGTGCTCCGATTCCTCCTTCTAACAGAGCAAGGCGTTTTTCCAACACGTCTACAGTCGGGTTCATGATGCGCGTATAAATGTTACCCGGCACTTCAAGGGCAAATAATTTTGCCGCATGATCACTGTTATCGAAAACGTAGGATGTCGTTTGGTAAATCGGCACTGCCCTCGAACCTGTAGATGGATCCGGCTCCTGGCCGCCGTGAAGTAGTAGTGTGTCGAAATCGAATGATTTTGTCATAGAGAATTCCTCCTAAATGGTTTTGGTGATTGGGTTTCCGTTTTGCGGTTGAATGTTTTGGACGTTTGCCTGTTAAAGTTTGTTAGAATTTTGACTGTTGAATTCAGAATGATATTTGACTGTTAAAATAATGCGTTTTTTTAACAGTTGAATTTTCGACTTATTTTAACTGTTAAATATCGTCCCATTTTCTCCTGTTAAATTTCCACCAAAATTCTGCTGTCGAACTCTGAAACTGAAAAATCGAAGAAGTATGTTTCCTTAAGAAGATAGAAGAGGAAAAAATAAAAAACCCTCTTCCTAAGAAGAGGGTCTAATTTAATAGGGTCCTCCTCTTATCTTTCAGGCAATCGCCTGCAGGAATTAGCACCTTTTCATGCGACGCATTACTGCGTACATGAAGGTTGCCGGGTTTCATCGGGCCTAGTCCCTCCACCTCTCTGGATAAGAGCATGTAGTTGTCAATGTGAAAATTCTTGCGTTGAGATGAATTATAAGGGGTAACCGACCTCAACGTCAAGAGTATTTTTAGAATTTTTACATTATTTAATTTTTAACCGAAGCTGTAATCGCTTCGTTAAATTGCACGACGATGTCTTCCCCATCCTCAATACCTAACGATATGCGCACGACATGTGTGTTTATTCCGAGTTTTTCCTGCGCATCCTTCGGCAGGGCACGATGAGACGTTCCTAATGGATATGAGACCGTAGTCTCCACGCCGGCAAGAGAAGGGATGATTTTAATCCAGCCAAGTGATTTGAAGAATGTGCTGATGTCACATGTGTTGGATAGCTCGATCGTTACGATGGCTCCATTTCCTTTATCGGATAAATCCGTTGGGTAATAAACTTCCTTCACGTATTCATTTGCTCGAAGGTCCGCCGCAAGAACTTCGGCATTCCTTGCTTGGGTCCCCATTCGGAGAGCCAGTGTTTTCGCTCCGCGGCATGTCAGCCAGGCTTCAAATGGACTCAGGTTCGAACCGATGTTGACGACTTTTTCTCTCGCTTTTTGAACAAGATCTTCCTTCCCGACTATGACTCCTGCTGTGATATCACTATGTCCTCCGATATACTTCGTGGCACTGTGAGCGACCAGATCCACCCCTTCTAAGAAAGGGTGGCGCAGAAACGGTGTGGCGAATGTGTTATCGATCATTGTTTTCAGGTTGTGTTTTTCAGCGAATCCGACCATTTTAGGGATATCTTCCACTCGCATAAACGGGTTTGTGACGGTCTCACTGTAGATGAGTTTGGTTTGTGGAGTAATGGCTCCCTCTAATTCCTCTAAACTTGTAAAATCAACGAATGAAGTAGAAATACCGAGTGATTTCAGCTCTTCTTTCAGCATATGGAACGTACCCCCGTATAAATCCTCGGCAGCAATGATGTGATCCCCTGATTGCACAACAGCGAGGATACCAACAAGGATGGCCGATAATCCAGAAGAAGTTGCTACACCTGCCGGGGCTCCTTCCAAGTCTGCCACCATCTTTCCAAGCTCGTCTGTATTTGGATTTCCCGTTCTTGTGTAGAGATAAGGAGACTTCCCTTCATAGAAACCCTCCAACTCCTCTAAAGAAGTAAAAGAAAAAGCAGAGGTCTGATAAATCGGAGTCGTCTTACTGCGGATTTCCTCTGTTCCTTTTAACTGACTGTGCACGACCTTAGTTGTGAATTTCATCTCTCTTTCATCCTTCCTGAATCTATGTATTTTTAAAAGTGTATCATATTCAGAAGATTGTGAGGAGTAAGATCTTTTGGAGGCATAAAAAAACACCTGCCAAATTGCAACAGGTGCACTGCGTTTTATTGAACGTTTTCCAAACATCCGATCAGGCGATTTTCAATATCCAATGCCAGGCTTTTTAGTTCATCGTTATCCACCATCTCGATCAGCTTGCTTGGTTTTGCCATACCGATCTTGGTGGTACCGCCTTCTGTGTATACCGTCACTTTGCAAGGAAGGAAGTAGCTTACGAGCATGCTTTCTTCCAGCACCTTTTTAGCTTCATGTGGATTACACACCTCTAATACGACTACTTCTTCGTTGAAATCAAGGCCCTTATCCTGCAATTTCTGGGCAAGATCGAGATTCCATAGTACACCGAAGCTCTCATCTTTCAGGACAGTTTCTACCGCTTCCACTGCTTCTTTCACACTCATTGAAACTTCCTTTGTGTAATGAAACATGTTCACATCTCCTCCTTTTTTTATCACATTCATTTAATACCTCATAGAGTATAAGGTCAAACATCGATATTCAGAGGTCCGTCCCTCTCCATTATTCCATTCCTTCGACCATTTTACCCATCATGTCTTCGTTCATGGGGCCGACGATTTTGTGTTGGATGATGCCTTTGGTGTCGATCATGTAGGTGGTCGGGATGGTAAATACACGGTATTCGTCACCGACCGCCCCCTCTTTATCCATTGGGACAGGGAAGGTCAGTTCATAACCGTCGACAAATTGGTGGACTGCTTTTTCCCCATCGTCCATGGACGTCAGATTGACGGCAAGGATTTCAACGTTTTCTTTCTCTGCATTGTTTTCGTAGTAACTCTGCATATGGGGCATTTCAGCTTTACATGGCGGACACCAGGTTGCCCAGAAATTCAGGATCACTTTCTTACCTTGATAATTTGAAAGCTTTACGGCTTCACCCTCTAAGGTGGTTAATTTAAAATCCGGAGCGCGGTCCCCTTTTGCGAGCCCCTGCTGTGCATTAGAAAGATCCATGGATTCATTGGCTAATTGTGCAGCCTCTTCCCTGGCCTTCTTTTCCTGTTGATCCTGAAAAAAGTTCACTAAGAAAATGCCGATAAGAAGCGCAACGATGGCCAAAGCAAAATTTCGTTTATTCATTGTGTTTCCTCCTTATGTTTAAGAGAAAGATGAGATAGGTCATCATGATCAGATATGTCCAGGTGGTGACGGTAAATTCAAAGCCGCCGATGAAGGCACTTAGAAATAACTGTACTAAAGTAAACATGACTAATAACTGTCCTGCCCAGATATCACCACCGGAATCACTGGCTTTTTTAATAAAAAAGACAGTGATCAATAGATTGAGCAGTACTTGAATACCAGCTAGAAGATAGTGGTGATGAAGCATATGAAGGACAGCTTCAAAGACAAGAACTGTGACCATCCATGAAATGATGATAGTAGACGGATGATCCACTTTTTTAACAAATATGTAAGTAAGCGCCGCTATCAGTCCCAACCAGTACCCAACGACTCCTCCGTGAAAGTAGAGGATGGTAATGGGATGCTTCATAACCGTTTGGAAGTCAACCACAATCACACTCAGTTTCCAGACGAGTAAAAAGGTAAAAATACCATTGGAATACCAATCGCTTGCCTTTCTATCCCAGAAGAAGAGGAACAGGAAAGTGAGTATGACCGAAGAGATAATGGCTCCCCACGAAGCCGGGAATGTGAAGGAGCCTATGGTGTACCACTGTTCAATCATAGCCATTCAACTCCCTCCAGTCACGTTCTGGTTTATTTATTATTCTTTTTTAACGACAATGTAATAAACCGATGGATGCAAGTGACCTATTGTTGTGCGGAACCCGGATGATTTGAGCTGTCGATCGAGTTCCCCGGAAGAAATGCGATGATCTAAAGGCGGTCCCATTTCTGATTCTACCTTTTCCCAATCCAGGATCAGCCAAATGCCATCTTCCTTCAGCATATCGTGTAAATCCTGAAATACTTTGATCAGATCGGGAACTTCATGCAAGACAAAGGCAGATACAATTTTATCCAAAGTGCCTTTATTGAAACTGAGGTATTCAAGGGACGATTTCACATAAACGATATTGTCTACATTTTCTTCATTTGCACGGTGTTTCAAGTATTCCAGCATTTCCTGCTGCAGATCTACTGCCTGGACATTCGATTCAACCGTTTTCGCAATGGGAAGGGTCAGGTAGCCATTCCCACAGCCCAAGTCGGCGACGATATCGTCTTCATTGAGTTTGAGAAGTTCGAGAACTTTTTCCACCGGTACGAGCTCTTGACGTCTTGGATCCAGGAGCTTTGAAGCTCTATGGTGTTCAAATAAATCTCCGGCCATTGGGAATTCCTCCATTCGTTAAATATACCCTTATATGTATTAGTATCTTAAATCTTTTATATACAAGCAAGTTATTTACTCATAGTGTATCCTATAGGAGAATTATTACAGATAGCATGGAGTAATGTGTGTCGAAATTTTGAATTATAAAAGGATTCCCCATGAAGGAGAATCCTTTATTTCTGCTTTTGTAGTATAGGGGTTTCCTCTATGTTTTTTGCAGTGATTGATCAGTGGACAGTATAGAAAGAAAAACACCGGTTCCCTGCTATTTCCTACTAAGTATTGCTTTTATAACGAAATGATTACGATTTAAACTCTAAACTTCTACTTATTATTTAGTATATGCATGATTCATGGAAAAGAAGAAGTATCTTGAATTTATTGCTTCTGTTCCTTTCATCGATCGAATGGTGTCTGTATAATCAATCCACGTTACATTTTGCAGCTTTTGATCTAATTTCGCATTAATCTCTTGTTCGATTTCCCTCATCCGCCTCATCAGCTCTCCAAAGCTCATTTTAAAATGAGTGGCTGCCTGTTGATGAGGAGAGTTTTTCACAAGTAAGGCCATAAATTCCTCAGACGTCTCGGATCGGCTCGCCAATTCATCTTCAAGTCCGACCACATATTGATAGATGTCCCTTTTTTTATTTGGCAGGCCTTTAACAATATCCCGTGCGACAATTTCCATTAAATGTTCGTTCATCGTATTCACCTCGGCATAAGTTTATACCTTAACCTATTCTTTGTAGTGGTACGACATGCACTAGTTCATGTTGTATTTTTTCAAGAAGCGTTCTGCACGGCCTCCGCGATCAGAGAACTTCTGTCTTCCTGTATAAAATGGATGCGTGTCCGAACTTACTTCTACTTTTAATAAAGGATACGTGTTCCCGTCTTCCCACTCAATCGTTTCATTGGATGTTTTCGTAGATCCAGTTAAAAAGGAAAAACCGCTGTTCGTGTCCATAAATACCACTTGTTGATACTCTGGATGAATGTCTTTTTTCATTCTTAATTCCCCACCTTGAAGATTAATGTATTACCAACTTGATTTTTTGACGCCGGGTATTTGCCCTTTATGAGCAAACTCTCTGAAAGCGATACGGGACATCTTAAATTTACGGAGATAGCCTCTTGGTCTCCCTGTAACTTCACAGCGACTGTTTAATCGCGTCGGCGAGGAATCCCTCGGCAGCTTCCTTAACGCTTCATAATCACCCTTCTCCTTTAAATCCCTGCGCAAATCTGCATACTTCTGAACAAGCTCCTGACGCTTCTTCTCTTTTACTACCTTTGATTTCTTGGCCAAAATGATTCACTCCTTCTTTAATCGTAATCATTACGTTTTATAACGGCATAATGTCATTAAAACATACTCTCTATCTTTTTGCAATGATATTTACCTGCTATCTTTTGGAGTGAACTTTCCAGAACCGATCTAAAATGAAATCTATTTAAAATAGTTAAAACCGAATACCATTCAACCCGGTATTCGGTTTTATATGTCCTATGCTGCTTTTAAACCTTCTAAAATAAGTATAAAGTATTTAACTGTATCTCCGCTACGGCGATTGATGACTTCAATGTCCATTAGGATTTTCTTAACCTCTTCAGCACCTATACGTTCGATAATTATCTCTGTGATTTCTTCAGCTGTATATTCACCTACATCAGTAGACCTCAAAGCAGTCCTATTCCTTCTACAAAAACTTCTTAATTGCCTTTTTAATTCAGTCAATTCCAACATCATCATCCTTACTACAGATTCAAATCCTACCAAACACGTCGTAAGATAAAAAAGCCCACCAAAAAGGCAGGCTAAATGATACTAATAAACGTTCGGAATAGTATTCATTGTAATCCATTGTTTTCGGTAACCCGGCCATCGTTATTCTCATTTAAAATGGTAGACCCGTGGTTTTGCGTCCTAATTTTTCAATTAGTTTGCCTTTGTCGAAGGACTATACAAATTCAGTTATATAGTTGTCATTATACTAGAAGAAAAAGGATATGAAAATACTAATGAGAGTTTTTACTTCCTTTTTCTCATTATACCTATAAGAATTGAAGTATATCGATTCTATCGCATAAAAGAAACCCCGCTCATGAGCGGGGTTTCTAATTAGAATTTAAAAGTTAATATATTGACGTGGGTTTACAGCATTTGATTTCGATGCATTCCATGAACCTGCATGAAGTTCAAAGTGTAAATGCTGTCCGAAAGAGTATCCTGTGTTACCCATGTAACCGATTCTGTCTCCCTTGTTAACTGCTTGTCCAGTGCTTACAGATGAAGAAGCCATGTGGGCATAAACAGTTGTGAATGTTTGACCGTTGATTGAGTGAGTGATGTATACTACATTTCCATAGCTTGAGCTATAGTGACTCTTGATGACATATCCATCAGCAGCTGCAGAGATTGGAACACTGCCACGCGCTGCGATATCTGTACCATAGTGAAAACGCTTTTTACCGTTCAACACGTCCCAGCCAAAGTTTGTTGTAATCGTTCCGGAAGCTGGAGATGTCCAGGCACCGGCACTTACTGGTGCACTTGGAGCTGTTTCAGCAGGAGCTGAAGAAGAACCACCGCTGCTGCTTGTTGTTGCTTGTTGTTGAGCTGCTGCACGTTTTGCCGCTTCTGCTTCCGCTTGACGTTTGCGCTCGATCTCACGCTGACGTGCAAGTTCTGCTAAGCGTGCTTGTTCAGCCTGGATTTCACCTTCAAGCTGGTGTTCCATTTTAGAAAGCTCATCCGATTCTTTTTGAAGATCTTTTTTCTCTACTTCAAGAGAAGCCTGTTGTGCTTCAAGCTGCTTGAATAACTCAGCTTTTTGAGCTTTTTGACTATCAAGATCTTGTTTAAGAGATTCAAGACTTGCTTTAGTAGATTCTAATTCTGCAAGCTTTGCTTCTACTTCTTCTTGTTTCTTTTCTAATTCAGCCTGATCTCGTTTTTGTTCGTCCATGATTTTCTTATCGGCACTTACGATTGTATTTACTGCTGTTACACGGTTGATGAAGTCACCGAAGCTGTCCGCGCCAAGTAGTACATCAAGATAATTTGCAGAGCCGCCTTTTTCCTGGATCGCACGTGCACGTTCTTTTAATAGTTCGTTTCGTTCTTCAATCTTTTTCTTTAGAACCTCAATTTCTTCTTTAAGTTTATTGATTTCTGCAGTTGTTTCATCAATCTCTTTTGTTTTTTCAGCTATCTTATTTTCAGTATCTTTTAATTTTGTACTGATTTCAGCAATTTGTGTTTGGATTTCTTGTTGTTTATTGATGTTTTGGTTAATTTCTGACTTTTTCTCATCAATCTTTCCGTTAATTTCTTCTTTTTTAGAAGAAATGTCATCTTGCTGTTTCTTTAGATCCTCCACGGAGGAATGAGCGTTAGCAGTTGTCCCCAATGTTGGTAGACTTCCGATTGTTAATGCTGCTGCAATTGATAATGATATGAAATACTTCTTGTTCAAGCGGCATGCTCCTTTCAGCTTCTATCAACCTATCAAATTTTACACTTTTAAGAACTTACGAACAGACATAAAGCTTCCCCATGCCCCGATCAAGCAACCCATTAATAGAATTAATCCGTTTACTTGATAGATAAAGGGGGTAAAATCCAATATCTGAATAAAATGGTTTTGTAGTTTTGGTTTAATAAAGTCATAGGCATAGTAGTAACCTGTTGTTACAAGAGCGATCGGGATAATAGAACCTAAAATTCCAAGCCATAATCCTTCTAGTATAAATGGCCAGCGTACAAACCAGTTGGTTGCACCCACGAGTTTCATTATCTCGATTTCCCTTCTTCTTGCGACAATCGTAATTTTTATTGTATTTGAGATGAGGAACATGGCGGTAAACAACAGACCGATGATTAACACCAGGCCAACGTTTCGGCTCATTTCCAGTACGTTAAATAATTTCTCGATCTTCGCTTCACCATACAGGGCTTCATTTACATTCTCATACTTGCTGATTTCAGCAGCAATCTTCCCTGTGTCTCGAGGATTCTCTGCTTTTACAATAAACACATCATATAATGGGTTATCTTGTTCAAATAATCTGAAATCGTCTCCCAGATCTTTCACAAGGTTCTGAAGTTCCTCTTCTTTAGAGGAGTACTCGACGGATTCGACTCCACTTATTTGGTTAATCTTCTTATCTATTTCATCAATTTGAGCTTTTTCAGTACCAACCTCGAGTAGGACGCGAACTTCAACGTCTTTTTCAATATCGGTTGCAACCTTGTTCATGTTTAGCATTAGTACCATAAACACACCGACAAGCAGTAAGGTTACGGTAACGGCACTCACTGATGCAAACGTCATCCAGCCGTTACGTCCGATGCTTTTGAAACTCTCTCTAAGGTGTCGACCATACGTTCTAGCTTTCATAACCGTAATCACCTCGCTGTTCGTCACGAACAATTCGGCCATTCTCAATGGCAATTACCCGATGCTTGATAGTATTTACGATCTCCCGGTTATGTGTAGCCATGATCACTGTTGTACCACGGTTGCTTATTTCTTCAAAGATGTTCATGATATCCCAAGATGTTTCGGGATCAAGGTTCCCTGTAGGCTCATCTGCAATCACAAGCTTCGGCGTATTCACAATGGATCGTGCAATTGATACACGCTGCTGCTCTCCCCCTGACAGCTCATCAGGAAGCATTCTTGCTTTATGCTTTAACCCTACCAGGTCAAGTACTTCCATAACTCTCTTTTTGATTTGCTTAGGGTGTTCTTCTATTACTTCAAGTGCGAAGGCAATGTTTTCATAGATAGTAAGCGATGGTAGCAACTTAAAATCCTGGAACACGACCCCAACGTTTCTTCTTAAGTATGGAACTCTACTATTTTTTAATTTTGCCAGATTGATACCGTTTACGATGATATCTCCTTTAGAAGGTCTTTCTTCACGATACATCATCTTAATAAAAGTAGATTTTCCGGCGCCACTTGGACCCACAACATACACAAACTCGCCTTGCTTAATGTGGACGTTAAAACCATTAGCAGCCATGACACCATTGTTGTACTGCTTATATACGTCTTTCATTTCTATCATTATAAAATCACCTAATTTGTATTATGTAGTTCCCCTCTTGGCTGTTATCGACATATGTACATGGTATGAACTCAACAATGTTTTTACCATAATTAGACACGAAATGGCGAAAAACCTCGAATTGCTCTCCCGAAAATTATTATAACATCACTTTATACGATGTTAAGGAAAAAAATTATTACATTTACGTTTCAAAACATAAAATAATGTGAATTTTTTACCTTTTTCACTGACAATTGTACCTATTTTTCACGAAAAATGTAGTCTTTTGTATCTAGTATCAGGTACTAACACCAGATTCGAAAGATTGAGAATCCTTGTTATAGGAATACTAATCTGGTGCTAATCTGATTAAGTTACTAGGTTATAATCGCGAACGGTTTAAGTGCTGATTTCTAAGAGCGGTTATTGGATTAGCTTTTGTAACAAATATTTAAAAAAGCGAGAGGATAAAATTTGTGGATATATAAAAAAAGAAGAATCCTCACGCAGGGACTCTTCTTCCTCACTTATTTCTTATTCGCCAACCACTCTGCCACTGCTTCTGCTTCTTCACCTTTGATGAGTCCTGCAGGCATTTGACCTTTACCATTTTGAATGACTTCCAAGATTTGATCTTTGTTTAATTCAGCACCAATTTTATTAAGGGCTGGACCCATTCCGCCTTCAAGGTTTCCACCGTGACAGCTGGTGCATTTATTATTTACGATTTTTTCAGGGTCTACTCCGCCAGAGCTTGTTTCTGTACTTTCTTCGCCTCCGCCACCACAGGCTGCAAGTACCAATGAAGCGCCAAAAACAATTCCAAGTAGCTTTTTCTTCATTTTTATCCCCCTAGGAAAACATTTTAAGAGTAACGGGAAGTATCAAGGTCCGTCCCTCTATTAGTTAATTATACCAAGGTTAAACCCGTTTGAAACCTTCACCTAACACCTCTGAGGCGTCCATTGTGACGACGAAAGCAGAGGGGTCAATGGTTTTGACCAGTTGTTTCAGTTTTGTGAATTCTGTTTGATCGACCACACACATAAGGATCGGGCGCTCATCGTCCGTATAACCACCGTATGCAGATAGTTTTGTCACACCACGATCAATTTTATTCAGGATTCCTTCGCGAACTTCTTCCTGTCTGTTTGTAATGATAAGAGCCATCTTTGAACGACTGATGCCGACTTGAACTAAATCAATTGTTTTACTAGTTACGTATAAGCCGATAAGGGCATATAAACCACGCTCGATGTCAAACACGATCGCAGCCGATAGAACAATCATTCCATCGATAAGCGCCACACATGTCCCAAGGGATAAACCTGTGAATTTGTTTACAATCTGGGCTGCCAGGTCCGTCCCTCCCGTGGATGCTTTACCTCGAAAGACGATTCCTAAACCCAATCCTACACCGATTCCGCCGAATAATGCGCCTAATAAAGGGTCTTCTGTCCAAGGCTCCCAACCTTCTGTTAAGAACACCACTAATGGCAAGAAGACCGTACCGATGGCTGTTTTGACACCAAATTGAAGGCCCAGGAAGATTAACCCTGCAATGAATAACGGAATATTAAATGCCCATTGAACAAAGGCAGGTTTCCAATCAAACAGACCTTTAAGGATGGTGGATATCCCGCTCACTCCCCCTGAAGCAACCTCATTCGGCAGTAAGAACACATTAAACGCAATGGCCACAATCGTTGACCCAATCACAACAAACAAATACTCTAACAACTTCTCTTTCCGCGGATTAAATGCCTGCTCACGACGTCTCTCTTTCAAACCCATCCAGTACGACTCCTTTAACCTATGTATTTATAGTATGAGTACAACCTCTTCCTTTATGCAGAGGGACGGACCTATAATCAAGGGTTTCGTCTCGTCTGTTAAGAGGAAGGTTGTTCACCAATAGTCTCTTTCAACTGATCGTAGAGGTAATGAATTGAGGTGACAAATAGAAAAATTCACCCTTCAAACATGCTCTGAATCAACCTTTGAGAGTATAGCATGGGCACATAGTGGTGTAAATAACACTTCAATAACGTGGTAAAGCATTAATGGGTTGGGGTGTTATAGTGGTGAGGGACGGACCTTGAGAAATGGGAGGTTATACAACTGAAGTCCGGTTTTCGCAAAGGAAAATTCAGATTCACCTTTCTACAAACGTAATAATACCAGTAGTTTGTGCGCTTGCCCGTGTATTTAGAGTATATTCCAACCTCACATTTATACATATAATGGAAGAAACTCATCTCTCTTTGAGGTCCGTCCCTAAATAAATTCAGAAAAAAGCTGAACCCTCCGTTGGATAGGTGGGTTCAGCTTGGGAATTATTATTGAATTTTGGAACGAAGGTAGGCATTGATGAATGGATCGATGTCGCCGTCCATGACGCCTTGTACGTTACCGGATTCTGTGTTGGTTCTGTGGTCTTTGACCATGGAGTATGGATGGAACACGTAGGAACGGATCTGGCTTCCCCACCCGATTTCCTTTTGTTCTCCACGAATTTCAGCAAGCTCTTGCTCTTGTTCTTCAATTCGCTTTTGATACAGTTTTGCTTTAAGCATTTTCATGGCTGACTCACGGTTCTTGATCTGAGAACGTTCAGATTGGCATGTTACCACGACATTCGTCGGTAAGTGAGTGATACGGACAGCCGAATCCGTCGTATTGATGTGCTGCCCACCGGCTCCACTTGCACGATACGTATCAATTTTCAGGTCTTCCGTACGGATTTCGATTTCGATTTCTTCATTAAACTCAGGCATGACTTCACAAGACACGAAGGATGTGTGACGACGGCCGGACGAATCAAATGGAGAAATACGTACAAGACGGTGTACGCCTTTTTCAGCTTTTAAATACCCATACGCATTGTGACCTTTAATGGCAAGGGTTACACTCTTGATTCCCGCTTCATCTCCAGGAAGATAATCAAGGGTTTCTACTTTGAAACCTCGTTTCTCACCCCAGCGCGTGTACATGCGAAGAAGCATGGAACCCCAATCCTGAGACTCGGTCCCACCTGCACCTGGATGCAGCTCAAGAATCGCATTGTTCTTATCATGTTCTTCACTTAGAAGAAGCTGAAGTTCGTAATCATTTAATCGTTTGACTAAATCACCCAACTCCTCTTCAAGGTCCTTTTGAAGTTCTTCGTCCGGTTCTTCTTTGATAAGCTCAAGGGTAAGCTCAAGGTTTTCATGGGATTCAAGCAATGATTTGTATTCATTCACAAGATCCTTCAATCCGTTTCCTTCATTGATCAGCCCCTGGGCTTTTTGCTGGTCATCCCAGAAGTCGGGTTGAACCATGATTTCGTCAAGTTCTTGAATTCTCGCCTCTTTGTTTTCTAAGTCAAAGAGACCCCCTGAAGTCCGCTAATGTCTTAGCTGATTTTTCTAACTCTGCTCTGATTTCTGATAGTTCCATGTGTGGTCACCTCTATAGTTATTTGGGTTGTGCATTTATTTTTTCAAAATAATCGGTTGCTCTGTTCAATTAGTGTGGGTGTTGATTATAAGGGGATTCGCTCCCTTTCCGCGGACGAACCGGCAAGCCTCCTTGCTTCGCTGCGGGGTCTAGCCCAGCTCGTTTTTCCGCAGGAGTCTCGCAAATCCCCTTACAATCATACAAAGAATCAATGAACAGAGCGATGAAAAAATTAAATTATTTTGCAACAATTGTTCTTGAAAGCCCTTGGCCCTATAAAAAAATACATGGGCCGAGAACCCATAAAAAACGGAAAAGTACCTGGGACTTATTTTAGCAAAATAAGTCCCAGGTATCATCTCATTTCTTTTATTTATCCAGTTATGCCGTGGCAGTGTTTGTACTTTTTGCCGCTTCCGCATGGGCATGGGTCGTTGCGCCCTACGTCTTCTTGCTTGCGGACTGGTTGTTTCTTAGCTTTACCGCCTTCTTCTTTCGGGTTCACCGCTTGACCTGTGGCTACTTCCTGACGTTCAAGATTGTTGCGGATTTCAGCTTTCATGACGTATTTTGCCACGTCTTCTTCGATTGCGAGTACCATGCTTTCGAACATGGCGAATCCTTCATGCTGGTATTCGCGCAGTGGGTCGGTTTGACCGTAGGCACGAAGGTGGATACCTTGACGCAATTGATCCATGGCATCGATATGGTCGATCCATTTCGTATCAACTGCGCGAAGCAGGATGACTTTTTCAAACTCGCGCATTTGCTCCGGAGTAAGCTCTTCTTCTTTTTCATCGTAACGGTGTTTCACATCTTCATAGATCAGATCCATCATTTCTTCCGGCTCTTTTCCGCGGAGATCATCGACTGTTACATCGTTTTCAGGAAGAAGATTCGCGTTCACATAATCAACGATGCCTTGAAGGTTCCAGTTTTCCATATCTTCTTCTGCTGTATGGGCTGCTACCTGACGTTCGATCGCTGATTTGATCATACCCTCAACAATTTCACGAAGGTTTTCTGAATCGATTACTTCATAACGCTGTTTATAAATGATTTCACGCTGTTGACGTAAAACATCATCGTATTGCAGAAGCTGTTTACGAGCATCGAAGTTGTTTCCTTCCACTCGTTTCTGAGCCGATTCTACAGCACGGCTGACCATTTTACTTTGGATTGGCTGAGTGTCATCCATCCCAAGGCGCTCCATCATGCTCTTCATATTGTCAGATCCGAATCGGCGCATCAATTCATCTTCCATTGAAAGATAGAACTGAGTCACACCTGGATCTCCCTGACGTCCGGAACGTCCACGAAGCTGATTATCGATACGGCGTGATTCGTGACGCTCGGTACCGATAACGGCTAGACCGCCACGTTCGATGACGCCTTCTCCAAGCTTGATATCCGTACCACGGCCGGCCATGTTAGTCGCGATCGTTACAGCACCTAGCTGCCCGGCTTCTAAAATGATTTCCGCTTCACGGCCATGGTTTTTCGCATTTAATACATTGTGGCGAACGCCTTTTTTCGTCAATAGCTTAGAGATAAGCTCTGACGTTTCAACGGCAACCGTACCAACCAGTACAGGCTGTCCTTTTTCATGACGCTCTTTGATATCCTCGACTACAGCAAGGAATTTCCCTTCTATAGAAGCATAGATGAGATCGGCACGGTCATCACGAACGATTGGCTTGTTCGTTGGGATTACGATAACGTTCATATTGTAGATATTACGGAACTCTTCTTCTTCCGTTTTCGCCGTACCGGTCATACCGGAAAGCTTTTCGTACATACGGAAGTAGTTCTGGAACGTGATCGTTGCCATGGTCATGCTTTCGTTCTGGATTTCAAGACCTTCTTTTGCCTCGATCGATTGGTGAAGTCCGTCACTGTAACGACGACCTTTCATCAGACGTCCTGTGAAAGAGTCAACGATGACGATTTCACCTTCCTGAACCACATAATCCACATCACGGTGCATGCTGACGTGAGCTTTTAACGCTTGATTGATGTGGTGGTTAAGAGTTACGTGTGAAATATCGAACAGGTTATCGATGTGGAAGGCTCTTTCCACTTTGCTGATTCCTTCTTCGGTTAATTGAACACCTTTGGTCTTTTCATCATATGTGTAATCTTCATCTTTTTTCAGTGTACGTACGACGGCATTTGCCTGAATATAAAGCTGTGGCGTACGCTGTGCATTACCGGAAATGATCAGAGGTGTACGTGCTTCATCGATTAAGATCGAGTCAACCTCATCAATTACGGCAAAATGAAGAGGACGCTGCACCATTTGGTCTTTGTACAGGACCATATTGTCACGAAGGTAGTCGAATCCGAATTCGTTATTCGTACCATACGTGATATCCGCTTTGTATGCTTCACGTTTTTCGTCTTTAGACATCGAGTTTAAGTTCAGGCCTACAGTAAGTCCCAAGAAATTGTATAGCTTGCCCATTTCCTCGGCATCACGGCTGGCCAGGTATTCATTGACTGTAATAACGTGAACGCCTTTTCCAGTGATCGCGTTCAAATATACAGGCATAGTCGCTGTCAGCGTTTTACCTTCACCGGTTTTCATCTCGGAGATGTTCCCGCCATGAAGGGAGGCACCACCCATAAGCTGGACGCGGTACGGATATTGGTTCAGAACGCGGCGAGCCGCTTCCCTTACGACAGCAAAAGCCTCAACCATCATATCTTCAAGGTCTTCACCCTTTTGATAGCGCTCCTTGAATCGTTCTGTTCTTTCACGGATTTCATCATCCGTCAAACGCTCCATATCGGGACCTAATTCTTCTATTTGATCAGCCAGCTTTTCAAGCCTCTTTAATTCTCTTTTATTCGCATCGAACACTTTGTTTAATAGACCAAGCATGTATAAACGCTCCTTTATCTGTGTTTAAATGAGAGTCGAACGTCACTAGTATAACGAATGAAAATGAAATTCAGATGAGATTGTTGAAAAACTCATGTAAAAAGTCACCATCATCAGCTTCCAATCACTCTACTAAAAATTCGCTACAAAATCCAAATATCCTCCCACAAAAACACGATATATTCCCTACCAATCTTACCACTATCCTATATGGGTTACAACTCAGGGAGGGACGGACCTCTCAATCACAGAGCTTTCAATGGGTAGATGCTTTACTATCAACCCGGATTCCTGGATTCATCATGATTTGCGAAGTCCATCCCTCTAGAAAAAGCGTCGATTGGGGTTCCCTTTCAGGGACGGACCTCAACGAATATAGAAGTCATCCTATGTTTGGCGTTATCATACTAATTTCATATGTTGTGGCTCTGGGATGAGGGGAATGAGTGGGATGAGGGACGGACCTCACCTACCACATCAATCCGACAAGAGTAGGAGACTTTACAGCATTCCCTCATAAATTTGGTGAAAGGTGAGGTCCGTCCCTCAAAAAACAAAAAAGTCGCCTATGCAGACGACTTTTGAATGTTGATTATATGAATGGTCAGGCTTTTGTTGCTTTCAGTAGTTCGTAGACGGTGTCCTGGTAGCTTTCCCAGATCTGTTTACTGCGTCTTGAGATGCTGTTGGCAGAGACATCGAAGTATTCGGCCAGTTCTTTTTGAACGTGGCGGATGCTGATTTCGTCTATGTTTTTCGCCATGTCCACAAGTGCTCCCGAATAGATTTTCGGATTGCGGATCGTTGGGCGCTCTGTGTAGAAGTATTTCTCCAATACGGCTACTAGCAGCTCACTTTCTTCTTTATCTTCCCCTTTTTCAGTCAGGAAGTTTTGAAGAGAGGTGATCGCTTCAACATATTCAGGAGTCTTCCAGATTTCAACTCCTTCGATTGCGTCTTCAGACTTTTCATCTGAACCAGAAGGTGCGTCTGCCGCATCACTTGCTTTATTAGGCGCAGATGATTTTCCGGTCTTTTTCTTCTCAGCACTATAAAGAACGAATCCGACATCAGCTATTTCCAGGTATTGACCAGATAAGTAGTCATGCAGAGTTTCAAACTCACCTTGTTCAAATCGAATCTTAACCAATTCCATCGCTGCTTTCTCAATCGCAGGATAAATGAAGTACTGAGCGAATGGAAGATACTTCTCCCCATTCGGCAATAATAATCCCAAGAAGAAACTATTCTCTTCTAACTTACCGAACTTTTCAGTTACAATCAGCACATCACCAGTGATGGCTTCTTCCACACGTAACGTATTGTCATCTACCTTCTCTACGGTACCTGCTGTCACACGCACGTTTTTCCAAGACTCCAGTACTTCAGCTGTCTGAGGACGAGTCACCGTGCTCAACTGCTTATCAACAAAACGTTCGATCAAACGAACATCGTCAGAATCCTTTTGAGTCGCTCCGTACCAGCTGACAAATGCCATTTCATAAATATCCGGATCCGCTTGCATCAGATCCATTTTCGCCAAGTAGTGGTGATAGGATTCTTCCATCTCTTTTGACTGTGCCGTAGCAATATAATCATAAAGCTGCGCCTGGAGCACATCAAGCTCCTGGCTTACCAGCGTATCTATATTCACAACATTTTCTTTTTCACAGCATTTCTTATATTTTTTCCCACTGCCGCATGGGCATGGTTCGTTTCTTCCGACTGTACTCATGTTTGTATTTACCTCCAACTTCTTGAGTCCCGTACACAAATGTTCATTATATAACATTTCCAGCGTTCCTTAAACTGTTTTAGAACAAGAAAAAAGAACCAATCACTTTTGGACTGGTTCCCTTCCAATCTATTCTCCTTGTTTTTTCATATAATCCAAGACATCTAAATCGATATAATTCTCATCCTGTTCACGCATTTCAAAATTCTCGGTGTGGAGATAGTCTTTCAAGCTCTGATGAAGAGACTGTCTTTCTTTTGCATAGCCGAGACGTGTAAGTTCCCTCTCCACTTCATCGTGGATTTCACCTTCCAGCAATACGACTCTACCAGGCTCTGACTCTTTAAAGTAGAGCTGATGCAACAGGTAGATTCGTTTCAATTCTTTAATAGGAGAAGCGTGATCATCCACCCTCAGATCGATATACCGATCATTGAAGCCACCATATCCACCACTTTCCTTCACTACTAGAAGCGCAGCAGACTGCATGCCTCGGGAATCGCCCCCCGCTTCCTGACCGGCATCGAGTGCATGGAGTAATCGTTCAGCGAGAGATCCGGTCGTCGACTCGAATGTCTCTGCCATCGCCTTTACGGTATTCTCATCCACTAAAATATTTCCTTGAGCAGCAAAGTGCTTACCTGTTTGTCCACCAGCCCAATCATAGCAGCCTTCTCCTGTAAAAGTGGCGGGATTTCCTCCAGCATCAATTAACCCTACTTGTCGTAAAGGACGCTCCGGATCATCCTGTGTGATGATATCCAGCGCTTCCTCTGCCGTCTTTCCTTCTTCCATTAATTGAAGTGCGTGGGGCCCGTAAGAGGTATTTGCGTAAGACTGAGTCGCCACTGCTCCCACTCCCGCTTTCGCAAAAGGCACGACAGAACCGACACCGAGGAATTTGGATTGTACCGCAATCCCCCACTCTTTCTCTTCCGGGTCATAGCCTACAATGGAATATGTCATGGTGAAGTCCTCCTTAAGTTCTTCTACTATAAATATCCTATCTTTGAGGGTGAAAACATAATGTCTACTTACAAACTTCTACAATAATTGTCAAAAATCCTTCTTATTAGAAAGATCCTGCAGTCATGTAGACTGCAGGATCTTCTCATTTAATAGTTAGTTCGTTTCAATCAAGCCATACTTCCCATCACGACGCTTGTACACAATATTCGTTGCATTTGTCTCTGCGTCTGTGAAGATAAAGAACGTGTGACCCAGCATATTCATTTGAAGAATCGCTTCTTCACTGTCCATAGGCTTAAGATTGAACTGCTTCGTTCTTACTACTTCTGTATCGTCCTCTTCCTCCAGTTCAACCGCAGCTGCACCATTTGGAGAAACGTGATTCAGATCTTCCTGAGCCGCGAAAAACTCCTTCGGGCTGCCCTTTTCACGCATCTTACGGTTCACTCTTGTTTTATGTTTGCGAATTTGACGCTCCAATTTATCTACAATCAGATCAATGGCCGCATACATATCCGTGTTGCGTTCCTCTGCACGTAACACTAATTGCGGCATTGGAATAGTCACTTCAGTTTTCGTATTTTTATCAGGATACACTTTTAAATTAACATGTACATTTGCATCAGGAGTTTCATTAAAGTAACGGTCTAACTTGCCAATCTTTTTCTCCACGTGTTCGCGAATCGCTGGAGTTACCTCAATGTTCTCGCCTCGAATGTTGTAGTTCAACATGTAAACTCCTCCTTTTAAAAATAAAGCTATGTTTATATATTCTCCATTCCCTTTGTGAATCCTCCTTAAACTTTCTAAATTTTTTGTCAATTTTTCGTAAAGTTTGTAATGTGGTGTCGAAAGTGGTGTGGGATAAGAGCTTGGAGAATATTAGAGTGAGGTGATGGCTGCGAGTATGTAGGGTTCACCTTTCACTCTTTCTATTATTATTTTCTCACTTTTTGAGGAGAATAAACGGTGGGAATTTGGAGGATTTGTGAATGGTTTGGGGCGGAATTGTGAATGTCTTGGTAGACCTGAAAGTGCCAGGCACTATTATCATGTTTGGTGCCTGGCACTTTTAACTCGTTTTGTGCCTGGCACCCATTATTATTTAATTACGTCCCAATCTTTCGTATTCAATTTGGTGTCCACATAAAATTTGTACTTATCATGAGGATTATCACCAAGGTTTGTTAATATCTTTGTGGGATCTACAAGATTCTTGTAACCGACTTTTATAAAGGTTTTATAGCTGCTCCAATGATAATCTTCCGGGCTTTTTACATACCTGGACCTTACAGGATTCAGATGGATATAACTACTGGTATCCATCATCTGCTTCCAGTTTTTGATTAACTTGGCATAATAGCGATCTTGAAATACATGACCAATATAATCGTACCTTTTATTAAAATACTTAGCGTAGTTAGAGTGGAGGTAATGGATGATTTGAGACAAAGGGTGTTCAATGGTTTCAATTATGAGGTGGATATGATTTGGCATGAGGCAATATGAGTGAAGAATGAAGGGGATTTTCTCCTTTGTTTTTTGTATCAGGAGTAAATAGTATTGATAATCTTTTCGGTCACGGAAGAGGTTGTTCTTTCTATTTCCACGGGCAGTCGCATGGTATATAGCTCCAGGATACCAAATTCTAGGCTTTCGAGGCATTGAATCTTCCTTTCTTCTTTGAGTATTTTAGACAAATAATTACATTCGACATTTAGATTAAAAAAACCTCTTTTTTGTCGGATTGATGGGTGTCCTACGTGAAAGTTGGTGCCAGGTACAAATTGACCCTTTGGTGCCAGGTACTTTTCTGCCTGTTTGTGCCTGGCACTTTTCCCCTAATCGGTGCCAGGCACCAAATCATGCTTCCGTGCCTGGCACCCTATCAAGAACGGACTTCCTAAACATCCACATCCCGCCGACCAAAAAACCACCCGGCCAATCCACCAAATCCAATCAAGTACACCACAATAACGCCAATAGAAAATAAAAACGTCATCCCTTCAAAAGGTGGTGTTCCGAAGAAATACTGCTGCAGATCCGTATTTGCAAACAACAAATACTTCCCCCACTCCATTCCCCTTTCGTTCATTACAAGTAAGAATGTCCCTGCAGAGAATGTCAGAAAGATGGTCGATCCAATGGCAAAGGAACTGCTTCTCGTCAGTACAGACAGAGTGAAAGCAAAGGAACAAATCACGACCAGCTCAAGAAATCTCAGCACATATGCTCCCGCTACAATAAAAACGTTCACGCTGAAATCAAAGAAGCTGTCATAGAACCAGAGTATGCCCAGTATGGACGAAAATACAAAATGTACAGTGGTCAGAAGTGTTGCTATGACGATAACCGTTAAGTATTTTGAGAGAAGAACCCTCACACGGTTGACCGGACGTATGAGCAGTAGCTTGATGGTACCTGACGAAAACTCGCTTGATACGATGTCCCCTGCTATGATGAGGCAGAAGACTTGCAGGACAATGAGCAGGTTCGAGCTGATTCTCATATATTCCCAGAAGGAGAATTGGATTCCGTCGAATAGCATGTAGACGAAAAGGGATGCGATGGTGTTGATGAATACGATGACCCCAAGGGAAATCCACATGCGGGGACGTGATAGTTGTTTTATAAGTTCATTGGTGATTAGGTTGATCATATGTCTTCATCCGTTTCGAACTTGATTTGCCAGTTTCTTGGGTGCCACTCTCAAATAGCCTTCGTGAATCAAGGCTTCAATTGCTTGCCATCCTACTTCCTCTATCTCTACCAACACCCAGCCGTGTCTACCGATATAGGGAGCTTTTATGTAGCCAGGCTGCTCCAGTAAGATTTCTTGCATGGTGGGGAGGGTTTTAATAGATAAGGAGAAATTGTTCTCTTCGCCAATGATCACAAATGGTTTGTCTTTCACTCGAAAAGAAGTGTGTCCAAAGCCGTCTATGTGTTCATGGACTTCAGGATAGGTGACGCAAAGACTTCTGATTTCATCTACCAGACGATTTTTCATCCCGGCTTCCTCCAGCATTTTTTCTATTATTATAGCATGAGAGTATTTGGAAAAAGAAAAAAACCTCGAGTTGGTCGAGGTTTTTTCGCTATTTCTTTTTGTCGTAAAACATGCCGTCATGTTGTAAAGATTCGTATGGGTTGGAGTATTTCTGTACGGAGGTTTTTTTCTTGGATAACCCGTTCAAATCTCGTTTTATTGAAGACTGCATTTGTGAGAGTTTCCTATCTATTTCTTGGTTCCATACAATCATTTGCTTTCCAAGTACGTGTTCCTCTTCAGTAAATGGAGGCTTGATTGCAATGATTATACCCTGTCTTTTTTCTAAAAGAGACTCTATTATTTCGATCGTGGATTCTCGATTTTCTATGTGTTCTAATGCTTCTTTCAATTGCTTCGTGATGGTATAACAAAGAACGACCGAGCTCATGCCTGCCCAGCCTGTCCTGCGTGCTGCTTCTGGCGATTCAGTTGGATGACTTCTTTCCACGTATCGCGGAACTCTGTGATGAGTCCCTCTATTTCTACTAGAATAGAAGCATCATTTTTGATGTTGGCTTCTGTTAAGCGACGGTTGATGTAGTCGTATAAGGACATGAGGTTTTGAGAGACTTCAAGATCCATGTTTAACGTAACCATCAGCTCATTCACGATGGCCTGTGTCTTTTGGATATTTGTGTTCTTCAGTTCAATATTCTTATCTTCTATCGCTTTTTTTGCGATATGGATGAATTTCAGGCTTCCGTTATAGAGCATAAGGGTGAGCTCACCTGGTGACGCGGTGTTGACCGAGTTGTTCTGATATGCTGTATACGGGTTGTTGATGGCCATAGTAACACTCCTTTAATTGTGATTAGCCGCCAAATTGGTTCATAAGGAACATGGATTGTTGGTTGGAACGCTGGATGGCTTTTTCCATGGCGGTGAATTGGCGCCAGTAGCGGTCTTCGACTTGGATCAGACGATTTTCAAATCGATCCATTTGATTGTCCATATTGTTTAAGAGGCGACCAAGGGTAAATGTATTATTCGTACTTGATGCTTTACCGGCTTTTTTCTCAATGCTGTCCATGGTATTTTTCAACGTATCACGAAGGCGGCGGGCGATTCCCTGTTCACCTGGGGTCTCTCCATTTTTCGCAAAAATCTCGTATAAGGCATTCGGATCTTTGGAAATGGCTTCTTTCAGCTTGCTTTCATCAATGATCAGCTTTCCACGATCAAGGTAATTGCTTGACGTTTTGATACCGATTTGTGCCAGCTGGTCGATGCCTGATGTACCGCCTAAAACAGGTGTGTACATGTCTGTTCGCATTTTGTTCAGGCCCGACGTTAACACTGAATCATTCCGCAACGTTCCACTACGGGACTTTTCTTCCCATAATTCGATTTCCTTTTCTTCCATCGACTCTTTTTGTTCAGCAGTCAACGGTTGAAAGTCACGGTATTTCTTTTCGTTTACTTCGCCGTTTACTTTTTCGATGAGTTTGTTGTATTCGTCGACGAATTTGACGATTTTCTCTAGTATTTTATCCGTGTCAGGCTGTGACGCGAAGGTTACATTGGTATTGGATGCATTCTTAAGCGTTAGCTCAAAACCGTTGATAGTAAATGTGTTGAACGATCGTTCAGTCGTCATTCCGTTGTATGTAAACTTGGCATTCTCTCCAATGGAGCCTCTATTATTAGCCACGGCAGTATCATTGTCAGCATCAAGATTCAGATGGGTAGTAAACAGATCTCCCTGCAGCTCGATTTCAGCACCGCCAGCATTGGAACCTGTATTTTTACTCATGACAGACATTTGCTTTGTGTGTTGATCATAGAACATCGTGACGCCGGTCTGCGCATTGATCTTCGCGATTAAACTGTCCAACGTTTCATCTTCAGCATTAAATTTGATTTCGGTAAAATCAGCCGCCATCGTTCCATCGGCTTTGATTACCTTTACTTTGATGCTCTGTTCACCCGTCATCCCGAACGATTCACTCAACTTCTTTTTGGGATCGAATTCTCCCCCATCTGACTGGGTAATCGCCGAACTGTACATAGTAGCGGCAGTAGCTAATTTTTCCACCTTCAATATTCCTGAGAAGTCGGTAGTAGAATTAATATTTCTAATAGAGACTTCATTCGGGTTCGAGACAGATACTGTTTTCTGAGTATACGTCGCCTTCCTCATCACCCCATCGAAAATAAGGTTACTAAAGTCAAACATCATCTTATTCATATCCCGATAGTCATCACGCTGCCACTCAAGGAACTGCTTCTTCTGTTCCAGTTTATCTAAGGGAATTCGCTCTGCCTTCATCAGGTCTTTAATGATTTGATCCGTGTCCATGCCACTCGCAAGTCCACCAATTCGCATATCAGCCATTTGTATCTCCTTCCGTTAAATCTTCCTATCGACCATTAACCCAACAAATTCCGTCATCGCGGCATGCATATCGAGCATTTTCTTTGCTGGTATCTCTTTCACTATTTCCTGCGTGAGATCATCCACGATCGTCACATAATATTCCTGTAATTTATCATGAAATTCAAATTTGAGGTGTGTATTCGAAGTGGACATAAACTCATTCATCCCATGAACGACATCTTCCATTTTTTCTTTGGTGACAGGTTCTCTGGTTGAGGTTTCTTCATGGTGTCGTTCCTGAGCTTGAATTTGTTTCCCTTCTTCGCTTGTTTGGTTTTTTAATCTAGTAAATGATTGTATTTCGGAAACTTTGCCTGTCACTTTATCAATCATCGTTTGATCCTCCTGAGGGTTATATGGGTTATATCGGTTTTTGGTGGGGAAAGTTTAGGGAGGTAGGGTTTTATTTTGTTTCAATAAAGATGATTTAGTATAATAGAAACAGAACATAAGTTCCTAATCGAAAGGAGTATTATGGATGGAGAAGTTCCTGAATCTATCTTCTATTCAACGAAATTTACTAGTAGGAAGTATTCTGGGTGATGGTGAAATCACAAAGATATACCGTAACTCACGCAGGAAAAATCATAGTTATCGTGAACATTATGGTTTAGAACAAGAGAATTATCGTATCTGGAAAGCCACCTTCTTCCCAGGTCTCTTCTACCTTACTAAGAAAAGCCAAACCATGCGTTCAAAATCTGATCCCCTTTTCACTGAGTTATTTCCTTACTTCTACAGTAATCGCTCTAAGCAAGTCCCGATAAAACTTCTAAAATACTGTACCTCCCCCTACTTCTTAACAGCTCTATATCTAGATGACGGTTCTCTATCAATCTCTAAAAGAATTAATCATCGAAATAAAAAGATTTACTTAACTCCTCACATTTACTTATACCTTCAAAGCTACCCCAAAGAGCAACTTGAAGTATTAAAACAACACATTTTAGATACCTTTCAAATTGAATTTAATCTAAACAAAAGAAGAGATGGTCACGGTTATATTTTAAAAGGAACCTCAACTGACCTAACATACAATTTCCTGAATTTACTTTCCCCAATTACTTTGACTTGTGAAAGTATGTACTATAAATCCAATTGGGAATGGAGGCTAAAACGCGAGGAGCAAGAGTTGTTAAAACAATTTCCTAATTATCAAATCGTCGCTTCTTCGTCGAGTAGATTCAAAAATTTTACTGAAGACGAAGTAAGAAAAATAATATTACTGAAGAGGAGTGGTGTAAAAGATAAAGACATTGCGAAAAGTTTATGTAGAAGCTATTGGTCTGTAGTGTATAAGATACGAGAATTACGACTAGAGGGGATATTGTGATTTTTTTATAAGAAGAAAAAAAAGAGACCCTAGGAAGCCCAGAGTCTCTCGTAAACCACTTAAAATTAACGAAGAAGTTGTAAAACTCCTTGTGGTTGTTGGTTCGCTTGCTTTGCGACTATGTCTTTCAATCATAGAATAGACTATATCTTCACCCTTGTATGTATGGGGCTGGGCACTTCGAACAGGATTTCCTGCCCTACGAGATTCATAGTCATAGCTTTGCCTTAGACCGTGTTCTCTAGTCGTTGAACCTTCTCCAGAGTTTCCTCACAGGAGCTTGGCTGCTGATTATCCATTGTTGCATCTCTATCATTTTCCGACCATTCCGCCTACTGTTTCCAGTTTCGTTGTGGTTGATAAAGCTTTAGGAAGTTCCAGCAATTCACCCAGTAATACTCCAGCTCGTTACCAAACTGGACGCCCTCTAATCAACTATTTCAGAAGTTGTAAAACTCCTTGAGGCATTTGATTGGATTGAGCCAACATTGCTTGCGCTGCTTGAGAAAGAATAGAATTCTTTGTTTGGTTCATCATTTCTTTCGCCATCGTGCGAACATTTACTTTCATAAATGACCAGACTATATCTTCACCCTTTAGCAGGGGTTGGGCACTTCGGATTCACAATGCTGATGACCATTGTTTCACCTACGGATTTCATCACCATGAGCTTAGCTTTTAGATGGTCTATCCTAGTCGTTGAACCTTCTCCACTCTTTCAAGACAGGAGCTTGGCTGCTGATTGCCCAATCTCTTCTTTTGTTAAAGCCATCACGCTTGTCGTTTCCAACTACGTTGTGGCAAGAAAAGCTCTAAGGGGTTTCCAGCAATTCACCCAATTATGATCTCTAGCCGTTACCAGCCAGGACGACTGTGCTTGTCACTGCTAAGCAGCTAAAGCATAATCTACGTCACGGATACGTGATTCTGCGGCAGTTAGGTTTTCGGAGGAGTTATCTAAGTTGCTAATTGTGTGGTCAAGACGGTTTTGATTAGCTCCAAGTTTAGAACGAGTTGCAGAAACTTTCGCGATTGCTGCATCTACCAATGCAACATCAGCATCAAAAGAAGTACCATCTGCTACTATTCCGCTAACTGTTAACGAAGCAGAATCAAAACCCTCAGTCGCTACTCCTGAATCAATTGTTAGAGTAAGCTGTTGTCCAATATTTGCTCCAATTTGCAAATCAGCCGTATAACTTCCATCAAGTAGCTTTTTACCGTTAAATTCTGTACGGTCAGCAATACCATCTAACTCAGCATTCAACTCAGTAATTTCATCCTGAATTGCTGTAAGGTCATCACCTTCAAGTGTACCAGCATTTCCTGCTTGAACAACTAACTCACGCTGACGTTGTAAAATAGCATGAGTTTCATTTAAAGCACCTTCAGCGGTTTGAATTAAAGAAATACCATCTTGAGCATTTTTAGATGCTTGGTCTAAACCACGAATTTGACCACGCATTTTCTCAGAAATAGACAGACCCGCCGCGTCGTCGCCAGCTCGGTTAATACGTAAACCTGAAGATAATTTCTCCATTGAACTTGATTGTGCTGAATTTGCATTACCCAACTGACGATAAGTATTCAAAGCCGCAATATTATGATTAATTCTCATAACTAAAATTTCCTCCTTGAAAGTAAGCCCACATCCATGTGAACTATAAAAGTTTAGTAGTTTGCAACGAGTCACAAAGGTCGGCCGCCCTTTTCCTCATTGCTTACACTACTAATATCGGTCGTTTTGACTAGTGTTTAATAGCTTCAGAAAAATAATTACTCATTTTTTGGCAAAAGATTAAACAAATTGTCGATGCCTTTCGAAGCTTCCGTGTTTTCTTCTTGGATAGAAAGGTACACTTCTTTCCGATGGATATCTACGTTCTTCGGGGCATTGATTCCCAGTTTGACCTGATCACCACTTACTGAAATCACGGTCAGTTCAATGTCATCCCCAATCTGAATGATTTCTCCCGTTTTTCTTGTCAGTACTAACATCCCCTCACCCCTTCTTTCCTGCAGGCTGGGCAAAGATCTGGTGCTTGGTTTGGTAGTCTGTGTTGTTCAGGATGACTTGTTTTCCTTTGCGATTTGCCAGATTAATAATGATCGGAGCCTGGAGATTTGCGGTTGATTCATGAAGGGTTTCGCGTACAGTCAAAATCGAAAGCACCTGCACCTCTTTTTCCGAAGGGTTCTCTAGTAACTCCACACTCGCCTGATCCAATTCAAAGTCATATTCCTTAAAGAATACAAACGGATTCGTGACCACGAATCCAAGTTGGGGTGTGGTCACCGATTGCAAGATGTGAAACCATTCATTTTCAGGGAGGGGCAGCAGAATAAATTGCTTTTCTTCTCCAAATCCGGGGATTCCGTGTTCAAATATCAGCACTTCCTCTGAATGGATGTCAATGACGCCGTGGTATTTTGTATCTATGTTCATCCTTCTCATTCCTTCGTTTTATATTTCTTGTTCGTAGTTTATGCCGACATGCTTCAAGTTCGCGAAGTCGATTTGTAAATCGGCGTATCGTTTCAGACTGATGTCGACTTTGGCAGGCGTATAGTGGATGGTCGGTTTCTGTGGACGAGAATTGTTAATCACTTTTTGAGGTTCGAAGTTCACTCTTACACTTCCCGGATCATACCCGATCTTGACGCTTCCGGCAGAGGGGATCCAACCAATATTAAAGTCGTACATGGGACTTTCGCTGTTTCGTTTTGTCTGGTCTGCTATCGCGTTTCCTCCATGTTCAACCATCATGAGTTCATCGCCATCCTGGGCCACCCGGGCGAGACCCGCCAACCAGGCTTCGTATCCTTGTTGAGAGTATTCTTCTATCCTGAGGCGCACGGATTTCAAATCCATATCTGCCCTGGCCTCTGTTTGATCGATGGTTAATCTGGATGGCCTCCGTTCAATCTCCATTTTCCCCGCCGGCTGTTGAATATCTAGTTCTGCTTTGGGTTGTTCGATATCCATTCGTCCCGGAGTCGTTTGGATCCCGAGTTCCGCCGGAGTGGATTGTAACCGTATTTGTGGAATGTTCAAGACTGTTCACCTCCAATGAAAAAGGGACTGTCCCCTAAGGTGACAAAACACCTTAAAGGGTTAGTCCCCTTGCTTTTATCGTAAGAAGTCCATTAATGTCGGCTGCATGATTCTTGCTCCTACGCTAAGGGCGGCACGGTGGACACTTTCCTGGGTTTTCAGGTCGGTGATCACTCTTTCGATATCTGCGTCTTCGTTATCCGAGAGAATACGGCTGGCGGTCACTTCCTGCTGAGCCAATCGGTCATCGATCATTTCCAGCCTATTGTATCGGGCGCCCAGGTCTGAACGTTCCGCTGAAAGTGTATTCATCACTTCATCCAAGTTTTCAAGTTCCGTATCAAGGCTTGAAACATCTCCCGATTCTAATGCTTTTTGGATTGAGTGTACTGTGTTGAATAGTTGTTGACTAAAAACATTTGATGGGTTGGCGTTTGCTTTTAGTGATACGCCCTGTGAAACTTCAATGGCGTATTCACCATTTGTTCCATTGAGTATGTTATCAGCTACCCTCGGGGCGGTCCCATCTGCAGGTGATCCATCCTTCATTGGAGAATTTCCGACATCTGTTCCATTAAAAATGTAACGGCCTGCCACTTTTGTTTCAGCCACACTGACAAGGTCCTTTTTTATTTGTTCAATTTCAACGGCCACCGCTTTACGGTCTTCTTCACTGAGGGATCCGTTCTTCCCTTGCAGTGTCAATTCCCGAACACGCTGCAGTCCCTGATTGGCATGATCAATCCCGGACTCTGAATTCTCCATCCATAAGTAAAGTTCTGATAGATTCCTTTTATATTGTTCGATTTCCGTTAGATTGGAGCGATAGAACATACCCTTCATCGCAACGACAGGATCATCGGAAGGCTTGGTAATCTTCTTCCCCGTCGCCAACTGGTCCTGTAGTTGCCCCATCCGCCCATAAGAAGAACTGAGATTTCTCATCGAGTTCGCCGTCAGCATACTTTGCGTTACGCGCATATTCGTTCACCTACCTACCTTCCAACGGTTCCCATGCCGTTGATGATTTTATCGAGCATTTCGTCCTGTAGTGTGATCATTCTGGCAGAGGCGTTGTAGGCATGCTGGAATTTGATCATGTCGGTCATTTCTTCATCAAGGGAAACGCCGCTTACCGACATCCTGCGTTCCTCAACAGCTGATCTCAGGACATTCGAGTTGCTCGCAAGCCTCAAAGATTCCTGTGATTCAACCGCCATGCTTCCAATAACTGATTCGAAATGACCTTGAAAAGATGATTCTTTTTCCCCATAAGGTAATTTAGTGGTTGTGATGATATCAGCAAGGGCCAGCGCATTTGTTGCATCCCCCAGGGTGGGATTTTCTGCACTGGCTGTGGCTATGTTGTCGAGATTGCTAAGTTCATCAGCTATTTGAATTCGTTGAGCGAATCCTTCTTTATTATCCGGATCCAGATCTGATGAAGGATCTTTTGAATCCTGAAAGAATTTAGGTGTTTCTGCTGCGGAGGTCGGATTATTGATTTGTTCCGCTGTTACGCCTTGTTGATGCTGATCATTAAAGGCTTTCGCAAATTCAAACGCCATGTTGTCTAATTCTTGGAGCATGGCGACGTAAGATCCTTCTGCCTCACCTTTTTCATTTTCGAATCCATATGTATCGATAAGGGCCCTCAATTTCCCTTCACCTTTTGATAAAAATTCTTTTATAGCAATCGTTTCCCCACCGATGGTTACAGAATCCACCGTATCTTGTTCTCCATTAAATGAAAGACTGAGTTCCTTAGCTCCACTCTTATCAACCAGATTCACCGGATTCTTTCCGTCTTTCCCTACTAATGTGATGGTCACGGAACCTTCAGCCATAGGAGAAGACCCTCCACCATTCGACTGGTAACTTGTTTTAATTGTGACCTGTTTTGATAACTCATCAATTAAACGATCTCGTTCATCATACAAATCGTTCGGAAGATAGCCGTGGGGCTCTACTTCGGCAATTTGTTTATTAATGCTATCAATCTGTCTTGTAAGAGAGTTAACTTGCGTTTCACTCACAGACAATTCACTTTTCAAATCGTTTCTCACGCTTGTTAAAGACGATGATAAATAATTGAACGTTTCAGCAACGGCGATTCCACGCTGACGCACGACAGACCGGGCACCTGAGTTGGTAGGATTGACGGCTAGATCCTGAAGGGATTGCCAGAACATATCCATCGTTTTCGACAAACCTGAATCAGATGGTTCATTCATCACTTCCTCCATCTTCTTCATGGCTTCCATTTTCGTATCCCAGTAGCCAAGCTTATTATTTTCCCCTCTATATTGCGTGTCTAAGAAAGAATCACGAACCCGCTGGATCGAACCGGCTTCAACGCCTGTTCCAATTTGACCGGGAATTTGCGGACGGTTCATGGAGGGTGCCGGGTAAGGTTCTGTTTGTGCAAAATTGACACGTTGTCGGGTGTAACCGGGGGTATTTGCGTTGGAGATGTTATGACCTGTCGTATAAAGGGCTCCTTGTTGGGTGTACATCCCACGTTTAGCCGTTTCAAGGCCCATAAAAGTGGATCGCATGGTGTTGCCTCCGTTTCAAATGATTGATGTTATGCTTTCGAATCGAACATGGATCTTCCTGCTGGTATCGACTTGTCACCGTTTGGACGAGAATAAGTCAATTTTTCTGATTGAGGCTGCAGCATCGATAGGTTCATATTGACAAATTGAAGAGATTGATAGACAAGCTTTTGATTGAGTTCGTTCCGGGCCTTTAACTCGGCTATCATATCAACAAGTTTCTGCTGCCAGTATCCAAGAGTCTTTTGATCTTCAGGTGAACTGTACTGAATACAGAGAGAGATCGTTGGGTTTTTCTCCAAACGGACTCCAAGCGATTGAAGATAGTACTCTGACTCCCGTTGTCTATTCATCTCAAGCGTATTGATGGCCGCGATATGCTTTTGTTCGTCCTTTAGTACAACGTCCAGTTCGTCCATGGCACCTCTCTTGATAACATCCGTTTTTCCAACAGAAAGATCGAACAAACTTTTGTGCAGCTTATATAGTTTTTCTAACGTTGCAATTAGTGACGTTACCGGCATGTTTGTTCGCTCCTAGTTTCCGTTATAAAAATTCTTTAAACCTTTAGCAATCGCTTTCGGATCAATGGTGTAGTTACCGCTCTGCACTTGATCCTTTAATTCTTCAACTCTGGCCTGGCGTTCTTTTCCGAGCTTTGAAACCTCTTGCATCTCTTTAGCAGCAGAAGAGATCTCAATCTTGTCTGAAGCCAATTTCCCCATTTTGCTGACTTGATCCATTTTGTTAAGATTGCGCTTATAAGGATTAATGTTTTGATTTCCGATATTGTTAATCTTCATCATTTTCCCCTCGCTTTCATCACGTCCATTGTTTCTACCTAGTATATCGGATAAAAACGTGGTTTGTTTAGCTCAAGTGACTGGTTAGTTCTTCCTGATTTTCTTGTGTGACGTATCTAGTTCTTATTTCTCACTGTGTAATACGTTTTCAGACCCGATTCCTTCACTTTACTCTCCCATTCTCTCTCCGCTTCGAACTGTTTAAGGTCATTTAAAAGCTCACTGGAACACCCTTCGCAGATCCTCCCCGTCCCAATAATCTTCCCGCATTTATCACACGGATAACCCATGTTCGGAAATTGTTTCGTTTGAATCCTGCCCTTTTTCACCCATTTATAGAGAAGCTCCTCGTCAACACCCGTCACTTCGATCACACGGGCCATGGTGGCAGCCCGGTTTTCCCGTTTCTTTAGAAATTGGTAGACTGCTTCGTACATGTTTTCTTCTTCTTTATAGCACGTATCACATACATCCCTGAATTTATTTTTCATAAAAATCTCGTTACACCGTGGACAGTTAATAATTTCTGACATCGTTTCATTCCTCCCTGATTCACTTCTGTTATTCTCTATATCGGCAGAAATAAGAGTTGCTTTAACCTCTGGAAAGAGTCAAAGAGGATACTTCAACAGCTCCCGCTTCCCGCAGCAATTTAGCTGCCTGCCTCAACGTCGTTCCAGTCGTATAAATATCATCAAACAGAAGGATCCTCTTTCCCTTAACATCCGCTTCACCTAACTGAAACACCTGCTCCTGCTGTAATCTTTCCTTCCGTGTCTTTTTAGACTGCTTTTCCGAGTGTGAGCGGGTAAGGAGGGAAGAGGGACGGACCTCTGCTTCTTCCAGCAACGCAGTGGATTGATTGAACCCTCTTTCATATAAACGCTCGTTACTGAGCGGGATGGGGATGACTATATCAAACTCACTTTTTTCAATATAGTTTTTGAGAATGTGTGCAAATGGTTTAGCCAATGCATAGTCTCCTCTATATTTGTATCGAGCTAGATACTCTTTAAGAAAATCATTATATTGATAGAGTGATTCGTTCTGTAGGAGCACCCCTTTCCACTCAGTGTCAGACTCCCACCGGTCGCAATCCAGGCACTGCTCCCCTTTTATTAAGTCAGAAGATAACACTTCCATTGCACGGGAACACCCTGAACAACGCTCTCCCTCTATTACCATCAATTGTTTTTCACACTCAGTACACAGAAACGGGGGGACTCTGTAAAATAATCCCTTCCAGGACGTGACCTCCACAAGTTCATTCCCACAGTACAAGCAGTTACTTACCATCAATCAACCCCCGCTTCACGGCTTCCCTATTCATGCCGTCGATATGAAGGAGCGCTTTGATCATCTCACCGGTACGGCCGAAGTGAAAATAGACGACGTCACCTTTCGGATAGTCCGAACTCCGACCCACTCTCCCTGCAATTTGAACCAGGGCGCTTTCCGTGAAAATCTTTTCTTCTGAGCCGAGCACAGCTACATCGATATTAGGTATAGTGACTCCCCTTTCCAGAATGGTCGTCGTGAGTAATATGGGAATCTCGTTATTTCGCATTTTCATGACTTTTTCTTTTCTATGGGGATCTTCTGCATGCACAGATTCAATGAGAGGATCGATTTCTTGAAAAAGAGGGAGGGCTTTTTCCATGATTTCAACGGTGGGGAAAAAGATCAGGGCTTGTTTTGATTGGTGGAGTCTTGTGCACGTCCATTTTTTCAATCCACGAGGAATCCGGTTTTTCTTAAGGGATTTTTTCCAAAGTCCGCACCATTTAAAGCGTGGCAGGGGAATCGGATGGCGGTGGAAGCGTGCCGGGATTTGGATATAGGATCGCTTCCCTGCCGCGCATTGCTTCTGGGTGTTCCGATCAGGGGTTGCTGTGAGGTAAATAATAGAAGAATCGGGTTTCCGTGCTTTTTCTACTGCCCATTGAAGAGAAGCGTCAAAGGAATACGGAAAAGCATCCACTTCATCGATGATCATCACGTCAAAGGCGTCGTGAAACCGGAACAGCTGGTGTGTGGTGGTCAGAACGAGCTCGCCATAGGTGTTTCTTTCTTCAGACCCTCCGTAAAGTGTGATGATCGTTGTGTCAGGAAAGACCTTTTTGAGACGGGGAGACAATTCAAGAATGACGTCGGTTCTAGGTGCTGCAATACATACCCGCTTGTTTTGTTGAAGAGCTTCATGGATTCCCTCAAAGAGAACCTCAGTCTTCCCTGCCCCGCACACGGCCCATACGAGCAGGTCCTTGCTGTCTTTAACAGCAGTGACCATTTGCTGAGAAGCAACTTTTTGCGCTTCTGAAAGAGTTCCAAGCCAATGAAAAGTCGGTGGCGATTCAGGAACCGGTGCCGGACCACACCATGTCAGAAGCGGTGTGCATTCAGACACCCTGCCCATCATGATGCAATTCCGGCAGTAGGTACAGTTGTTGTGGCATCTTGAACATGAAAAGGAAGCGAACAAATGAGGCTTGTTATTTCCACAACGATTGCACAACCTTTCCTCCACACCTTTTCCATAGGCAATACATCCATTTAAATAATGCTCATGAAAGACTTCAATGGAAATTGGGATTTCATCTAATAGCAGGGATCGGCTGCTAAGAAAGGATTGGAGTTCTGAAGAATAGGTGAAGGATTCATTAAGGGGTCGGGGTGGGATGGAAGATAGATCTGAAATCCGCTGCAAACTGTGGTGCTTCTCTTTCACAAGTAATTCCGGAATCAAACGATTGTCTACAAAAGCAAAACGCAAACACATCACTCCTTTCTTGGATAATGATGTATTCTACACCAGGTTATGAAAATCCTGCCTAATAAAAAGGTGCCAGGCACATAAACATTGTTTTGTGCCTGGCACCGATAGTTCGGAAGTGTACCTGGTACATGATGACCTGATTGTACCTGGTACAGATAGCGCAATTTGTACCAGGTACAACCAATCAAAAACACCCAAACTTTAACGACTCATCTTCCGAGCCCATCCCATCCCCATCGATCCCTCACCTAAATGAGTACCGATTACAGGACCAAAAATGCTGACATTAAATTCAACGTTCGGGTATTTAGCCTGAAGCTCATTCATCCACTCAATCGCCTCTTCTTCGCGATTCGCATGGATGATCGAAGCTTGAAACTCTTCTCCGGAAGACACGGCTTCTTCAAGCAAAGACTCCACCCGCTTCAATGCTTTCTTCTTCGTACGGATTTTTTCAAAAGGAACGATGACTTTATCCACAAAGTGCAGAAGTGGTTTCACCTGCAAAAGGCTTCCGATGATCGCCTGTGCTTGTGATAATCTGCCTCCGCGTTGCAAATGAGCCAGGTCATCAACCATGAAGTATGCCTGTACAGATTGCTTCATTTCATCCAATAACGCAACGATTTCTCCAGCCGTTTTCCCTTGACGACCCAGCTTGGCCGCTTCAATCGCATAGAAGCCCTGAATCATGCAGCTGATCTCGGAATCATACGCATACACTTCAATTCCTTCGACCATTTCCCCAGCTTGAACGGCCCCTTGATACGTACCGCTTATCCCACTCGATAAGTGGATGGAAATGACGGCATCGTAGTTCCGTGAAAGTTTTTCGAATAGCTCGACGAACTTCCCGACAGGGGGTTGAGAAGTCGTTGGTAGCTTTTGCTGGATGCTGACCTCTTCATAAAATTCACTTGCCGTAATATCAACTTCTTCTTGATAAGTTTCTCCTCCCAAAATAACACTGAGAGGAATCATATGTATGTTCAGTTGATCACGCAATTCTTTCGGGATGTAGGCTGTACTATCCGTTACAATTGCCGTTTTCATAGAATTACCATCCTTATTGTTTATTTTTATAGCCCTTGTTACGAGCTTGTTTAGTCTACCTTATGTATCTTTCTCATTTTATATGAAAACAAGTTGGTTTGCATTAGTTTCTAGGGACTTTCAGCTCCACAAAACTAAACAAACGTTTGTTTAAGACCCCGAACCCTAGAGCTATAAGGGATCCAATGTCCTAATCAAACGTTTGTTTAAAGGTCTTACCTCGTACCGACAGGCATGGTTGAGACCAGTTTTTTCGATTTTCTGGAAGACAGGAACACTCCCGCAAAGATAATCAATAAACCTAAAATGAGATTATGAGTCACAGGCTCCCTCAGAAGAACAAATCCCCAAATCATCGCTGTACCCGGAATCAAGTACGTCACCGTCGAAGCAAATTCAGGTCCTCCATTGGTCATGATGTAGAAATAAAGAAGCGTCGCCACTCCAGACCCTAAACAGCCTAACCCTAAAATGCCCAGGATGACCTCGCCTGATAACAACTCGCCAACTGAGATTGGATTCGTCAGCATCATTCCCACAAAACCTACCGCTGACCCAATCAACAACTGGAATGTAGAAATCACAACCACGCTCGTTCCAGCCAGATACTTTTTCGTAAACTGTGAAGCAAACGCGTAGCTCATTGTCGCAAGCACCATCGTCCCTACCCCTACAAAATCAGAAGTGAAAATCCCGCTCACTTCGAAATTCATCAGGACGAGGATTCCTATAAACCCAACGATAATCCCAATCCATTGAAATCCGGTCAATAGGACCGAGAAAAATAAAAATCCCGCAAGTCCAGTCCAAATGGGAGTCGTTGCGTTTAAAATGGAGGCAGTGTTACTGTTGATCTGTGTTTCACTTAACGCGATCAGAGTCCAGGGCAACGCCGCATTACCAATCCCGACAACAAATAACTTCCACATAGGGAGCGATTTCTTCTCTCCTTTTTTCCTTTGTATAAAAAAGATCGGAAGAAGCACAAGAGCACCGGCTAAACAGCGTAAGAATACCGTCCCCCACACACCTACTGGATCCACCAGCCACTTAATAAAAACGAACGACATCCCCCAAATCAAACTTAAGCCAATTAACGCTATATATAATCTGGCCAATTTGCTTCCTCCTCTCCAGATTGTATAATTTAATAGTTAAATAGACGTTATAACATATTTTGTTAGTTCTATCCTATCTTACTTCGCTGGCGATGAAAACATTCTTTTTTCGTATTTTTGACCTATGATCAAGCATTCTTTTCCTATTAGAATAGGTTCATTCGAAGGGGATTCACATCTGCCAACTGAAACCATTTAACTTTCATGGGTTTTCGTCATATAATGGTTGGGTAGGATTTAACTTAGAGAAGACATAAATTACTTTATAGGACTGATATAGAATGTACAATAAGGAAAAAGTGTTTGAAGAATTATCAAAGGTGATGCATTCTGACAATATCAAACGTGACGAATTGTTAAGAGAGCATCTGTATACGAAGTTAGGCGGAAAAGCAGATTTCTTCTTAACGCCAACCACTTATGAAGAAGTGCAAAACATCGTGAAGCTGTCAAATGAAGTGGATGTTCCTTTTACTCTATTAGGAAACGGATCGAATTTGATTGTAAAAGACGGTGGAATTCGCGGGATCGTTCTTCATTTAAAGAACTTCACAGACATCAAAACGACCGATCAACTGATTGTCGCTCAAAGTGGAGCAGCGATCATCGATGTGTCAAGACGTGCGTTAGCTGAAAAATTATCAGGACTTGAATTCGCCTGTGGGATTCCAGGTACCGTTGGTGGCGCTCTATTCATGAACGCCGGGGCTTATGGCGGAGAAATCAAAGATGTTCTGGATTATTGCCATGTCGTCGACCGTGAAGGGAACTTGGTAAAGCGTACAGCTGCAGAATTGGAGCTTGATTACCGTCACAGTAATATTTCTGAAAAAGGCGATATTGTACTGGAAGCAACCTTCAGCTTGAAGCCTGGCGACTACGAAGAGATCAAGGCCATCATGGACGATCTGACAGATAAACGGGAATCCAAGCAGCCACTGGAATATCCATCTTGCGGAAGTGTCTTTAAACGCCCGCCTGGATATTTCGCCGGAAAGCTTATTCAGGATAGTGAGCTTCAAGGAACGAACTTTGGCGGCGCTGAAGTCTCCACGAAGCATGCCGGTTTCATCGTGAATAAAGACAATGCGACAGCCTCGGATTATATTTCACTCATTGAACACGTTCAAAAAACAGTGAAAGAAAAATTTGATGTGGAACTTGAACGGGAAGTACGCATCATCGGTGAAGATCTAGAATAAAAAGTCAGGAATCCTTTGATTCCTGACTTTTTTGCTTTACAGCATCTACAATCCACGTTAAAAATTCAGGACCTCCATCCTGATTCAGATGATTGAACGACTTGGAGTGATAGATGTATCCTCCCTTCTCATTCCCATGTTCGAAATGAAACTCAAGCTCTTTTGATATGTACTGAATTGCGTTCTATGGACGAATGGCAATACCTCTTTTAAACGAAAAAAACAGCCTAAAAGAGTTTTAGACTGAGCAGGGATGATTCGATTTAATTTTTCACGTTATCTTTTTTTGACAATGGGGGCGGGCTTCGTTCTACGAAATTCTCTCAGCTTTATCACTTGGGATTGAGATACTTTCGCATCCAGCTCATAGGCTTCACGAGCTTTAAAATAGAGTAACGACACAGCTAATGCCCTCCTTTATAAAATAATTAGTTTCTTTTTACCCGAAAAATTCTAAATAAAACCAAATCAGAAGAAAAAAACAGACCTTTTTTAACTTTTATAAACCCCTTCCTTTTTCACCTCAAAATGAACGCTTTTTTCAAAAGCTATAATCCCAGAGTATCTTCCATTCTCCTTCTTCCAAGGCAACATAACAGGTTTGACTGATGGTCAGTTCACCGAATTGACTGTCAAAGAATAAATCGACCTCTGCTTTTCTTACATTTTTAAACGTAAGACCTTCCTCATTAAACGTGAACTTTTCTAATTTTTCTATTTTTCCCACTTCCACCTCAAACTCATCTACCACCATATGCCCCATGAATACATGGTTCTTCGTTTGAATATATGATGACTTGGGAAACTTGTTCTGCATTTCCGGATGAAATAATTCCCATGCGTTACCGAAATCACCGGATTGTTCAAACTGATAAAACTCCTTGATGACTTCCTCTGGTGTATCAGGTTCCCGGCTTTCCCCTACTATCATGAATAGGGCCACTACGATCAGAATGGAGGCAATTACTCCAATGACCAGAGGAACCGGGCTTCTTCTTCTCATTGCTCCACCACTCCCTGTCTATAGTAATCTTTATGAGGGACTTGCTGGATGTATGAAAATAAAAGACATTTATGAGAGTGTTTTTTGAGATATCTCCTCTATTTTGTTTGTCAAATAAGTTAAATGCTCATCATTTTCAAGCATTTCAAAGATCAAAATCGATTTTTTAATATAAAGTAAGGCTTGTTCGTAATTCTCTTCCAACTCAAAATTATACCCAATATGATAATGCAGCTGTCCTAAACCGTACAAATGCTCTTCTTCAATACACCATTTTATCGCTTCCTTACAATACTTTATGGAGTCCTTGTAATTTCCTAATCGTGTTAAGACCCTTGCAATATTGTATAGCAAGCGTGTTTTAATTGATTTATCATTTAGTTGCCCGGTAGTATTTATAGCTCCTCTGACTTCCTCATAGTAATCAAGAGCTTCTTGATATTTTTCCATACCAAAATAGAAGGCACCAAAAGCAAGAAGAATCTCCATCTCCCTTTCTGACAATGCTTTCTTACTATTTGCTGTCAGGGAAAATGCTTTTTCCAGTAGTGGAAAAGCATCCTCCCAGTTATGCTCAACCTCAAATTTATAGATTCCTTTATGCCAATAAAGAAGCTGAAGATTAGCCTCTTCTTTAAAGAGTGGGTTGTTTTCTTCTGCAGCCACCATCTCCATCATTTCTGTATATCTGTGCTTGATTCTTAATTTACGCAATTGACGCTCAACCTCTTTTATGTAATCAAGACGGGGAGTCGTCCCAATTTCAAAGAAATAGTTAACATCCACTCCGAGTTTCTTTGAAATTTGATAGAGAGAAGTAGCGCTTGGATAAATGTCTCCTTTTTCAATTCGACTGATGAGAGCTTGGGTACAAATCCCGTCTGCTAATTCACCTTGAGTCAATCCAACTACTTTTCTTAGCTCTTTAATTTTTTTCCCAATAACAGAATAATCCACAGTCTCACCACCCAGAAAATATTAATATATTTATATTTTAACAGAAAACAAGCAATTTTTTTAGGGAAATCCTCACACCTGTCCTCTCAAGCCCGTAGAGCGACAATACATACATTTTAAATCTATGTTTTAATAAACCTAACGACAAATTACAATACCTTTGGACGGCACTTCTCCTTGTGGGAAGTGCTCTTTTTTTGAGGGACGGACCTCGCATTCAATTGACTATACGCAAAGGGTGCCAGGCACACAATAGAGGTTCCATGCCTGGGAGCCATTTCACAATATTAATATTTTAATAAATATAAAGATAACAGAGATATTCATAAGAAATGCCTCTATATATCAGCCAAAATCGTGCCACAACGACAATACATGCGTTCACAATCTGTGCTTTAATATACATACGACAAATTACAATACCTTTGGACAGCACTTCTCCTTGTGGGAAGTGCTCTTTTTTTTGAGGGACGGACCTTGCATTCTAATGATGATACATGAATGGTGCCAGGCACAAAAAAGAGGTTCTGTGCCTGGCACCCCATTTCACCAATATTAATATTTTAATAAATATAAAGATAACAGAGATATTCATAAGAAATGCCTCTATATATCAACTAAAATCGTGCCACAACGACAATACATGCGTTCACAATCTGTGGTTTAATATACCTAACGACAAATTACAATACCTTTGGACGGCACTTCTCCTTGTGGGAAGTGCTCTTTTTTTAGGGACGGACCTCTACTCGCTTTCATATATTTCTAGTGGAAGTCCATCGGGATCCTCAAAGAAAGTGAAACGTTTATGAGTATATGGATCTAGTCTTATTTCTTCTGTTTCAATATCCTTTTCATTTAAACGTCTTACACTCTCCTCAATATCCTCTACTTCAAATGCTAAATGGCGTAACCCTTGAGCTTCCGGATAACTTGGGCGGACCGGTGCGTCAGGGAATGAAAATAGTTCGATGATGTATTCTCCATTTAGCGCTAAATCCAGTTTGTATGAGTCTCTTTCTTCCCTGTAGATTTCTTGTTTTATTTCAAAACCAAGTTTGTTGACATAAAAGTCTTTTGAAAGATGGTAATCTAAGCAGATGATTGCGATGTGGTGGATTTTTTTAAAATTCATGGTCATGGGCCACAGGCACCTCCCGTTTTTTGTCGAAAAAAAAGAAGCAGCCAAAAGACTGCTCCTCTCAATTCTTTCTTATTTCATCGCATCCGTCAACACAGGTACGATCTGCTTCTTACGTGATACAACGCCTTTTAATAGGGCTGTATTGTTTTGAAGTGTTACATTGAATGCTTTTTCCACTTCCGCAGTTTTGCTTCCAAGAGCCAATGCCGTTGAGTCATTTTCCAGAATGTCAGTCACAACAAGTAAGAAAAGATCCAATCCTTTTTCTTTGATCATTGTTTCCATCGCAGCTTCCACTTCCGCTTGACGTCCGAATACGTCATTCACATCGACAACGTTGATTTGAGCCACTTCCACCTTCGCGTTGCCCATTGAGAATTCTTTCGCATCAAGGGTTACAAGCTCCGCCACGGATTTCGTGCTCATGTTCGCACCGGCTTTTAACATGTCCAATCCGTACACTTGAGCATCAACACCAGCGATTTCAGCCAGTTCATTCGCTGCTGCTACGTCTTCATCAGTACAGGTTGGAGATTTAAATAATAGAGAATCTGAGATGATCGCTGAAAGCATTAATCCAGCCATTTCCTTCGTTACCTCTACTCCTTTTTCCTTGTAAATCTTGTTTAAGATCGTTGCCGTACAACCAACCGGCTCTGCACGGTAGTATAAAGGGTCTGCCGTTTCGAAGTTGGCGATTCGGTGATGGTCGATGACTTCAAGAACACGTACTTCTTCGATGTCTTCTGCGCTTTGCTGGCGCTCATTATGGTCAACAAGGATAACCGTGTCGGTTTCACCGGCAACCTTTTCAACCAAACGAGGTGCGTCAACGTTAAAGTAGTCAAGGGCATATTGGGTTTCACCGTTGACTTCACCTAAACGTACAGGCTCAACGTCCATCCCGATTTTTGTCTTCAAATCAGCATATACGAGTGCAGACGTGATCGTATCTGTATCTGGATTTTTGTGTCCGAAAATAAGTGTTTTACTCATCATCATTCTCCTAACTCTATGTAATAGTCATCATTGATTTCTCTCTTTACATTTTCTTATATTACCATATTTAATAGCAAAACCGTATCCGTTGGGGAAGATTTTTTCCAGTGATTATGAAGGCAGCATTCCCAAATTCTTTGTTATACTCGGGTGAAAAGGAGGTTACAAATAACTTGGATCAGATTTTACAAGCCGTTAGAGAGTTGCAAGGGCAGATGACTCGATTTGAAAACAACATGAATGAACGCATGACGAAATTAGAAACCCGTATGGTCAAGCTTGAATCCAGAATGACCGTCCTCGAAGAAAATCAACAAGACACCCAGGATAACATCACGATTCTGATAAAAGAAAACTGGGATCACAAAAAGGAACTTCATAAAGTAAAACGACGAGTGGGAATGGAGCAATAACCAAAACTTTTCACTCCCACTCTTTCCTCTTAGATAAACTTCAGCATTAACCACCAATCACATACCTGACCACTTTTCATTCAATCTCCCTCATTAATTCCTTCCCTATTTCATCTTTGTATTCTTTATACATAGGAGCCAGCTTCTTCATCCACTCTTCTTTTTCCGAATTCAACAGAATGTGAATATCCAAATCAGTATTTCTCTTTAATTCACGCATATGGTCATCATTGATTTCTATGGAATGCCGGCGGATCCATTCAGTCGTTTGCTTCATCGCTTCTTCAATTTCCACCCGGTATTCTTCAGGCAAGTCCTCCCAAAATTCTTCGTTCATTAATACAACATAGCCTAAATAAGTATGATTGCTGACAGTAAGGTAGGATTGATGGTCATAAAGCTTCTTGGAGTAAATATTCGAAATGGTATTTTCCTGTCCATCTATAAATCCTACTTCTAAGTTCTCGTATGTTTTATTAAAAGGCAGGTGACTTACGGCAGCCCCCATCCTTTGATATTGATCTTTTATCACCTCACCCGGCATTGTACGGAAGTGGAGCCGATTGAAATCACCCGGCCTGATCAAGGGTCGCTGACTATTGGTGATTTGTTTAAATCCGTTATACCAAAAGGTAATCCCCTTCACGTTTTCTTGTTTTTCTACCTTTTTAAGTAATATATCTCCTATATTCCCCTCAAATGCCCGTTGAACATCTTCATAACTATTAAACGCAAAGGGTAAGTCGAACACACTATACTCAGGAACATAAGCAGAGACTTTAGACGTGGCAGGGATAATCATTTGAACATTATTATTTTCAAGGGCATTCCATTCACTAATATCCGAATAGAGCGAGCCGTTTGGGTAGATTTCAACCTTCACTTTTCCCTTGGTATTCTTTTCTACTAGTGCTTTAAAACGCCTGATTGCTTTTCCTTTCGGTGTGTTTTCGGAAACAACATGACTGACTTTAATGACGATGCCATCTTTCAGCTTTTCTTGATCGTCATCATATTCCGAGGTAAAGCCGGTCTGAGATTGAAATCCAACAAAATAGGCTGTAGCAATTCCTGTTAAAATAAACAACCCTATAAAGAAAAATGTTTTCATTATGGGACCTCCCCTCTCTCCGTTCTATTAAAAATGGTACAATAACTTTGAATGAAGAGGAAGGAATATTCAGAATGAATCGAAAACAAATGCCCATCCGTTGGAAAATGACGATATTATCCTTTGGTGTAGTCCTGTTTGCGCTAATCATTGGATTTATTATATTTGTAGGAAAAGCGATTGAAATGAAGAAAGAAGAGTTAGGAAACCAGGCACTTATTACAGCTAGAACAGTAGCGAATCTTCCAACTGTACAAAGCCATCTCGAGGATTCCGGAGGATGGGGTGAAATCCAGCCCATTGTAGAAAATATCAGGACTGTAAATGGCTCTGACTATATCGTCGTCCTCAATATGAACCGGATCCGTTACTCACACCCGTCTGATGAGCAGCTTGGGATCATTTCTGCCGGAAAGGATGAAGGTCCTGCTTTTGCCGAGCATAGTTATGTGACGACAGCTAAGGGGGAAATCGGTACGGCGGTCAGGGGGTTCGTTCCGATCATGAACGATCAGCACCAACAAATAGGTGTGGTCATTGTAGGCATCCTGCTCCCTTCTACACTCGATATAATAAGGAATCTCCAAAATGAACTCATCATTATAGGTGCCATCACTCTCCTGTTCGGCATCATTGGTTCTTGGTTACTGGCAAGACAAATAAAGAAAGATACCTTTCACCTGGAACCTCATGAAATTGGAAAACTTCTGGTGGAAAGGACCGCTACTTTTCAAGCCATGAATGAAGGGATCATTGCCATTGATAATCAAAAAAGGATCACCGTCTTTAATGAGAAAGCCAAAGATATATTGGTGTTAAATGGAGATCCAACCGGAAAATCCATTCAAGAGGTACTTCCTTCTTCAAAATTACCGGACGTGTTACACAAGAAGGAACCGATTTATCATGAGGAAATGAGATTAGAGAATAAGATCGTATTAAGCTCCAGGGTTCCTATTCTGGTAAACGGGGACATTGTCGGAGCCGTCGCCGTGTTTCAGGATCGAACGGAGATGACTCAACTGGCAGAAGAGCTGACTGGAGTGAAAGAATTCGTTGAGGCATTGAGGGTCCAAAATCACGAACACCAGAATAAATTACATACCGTTGCCGGTCTGATTCAATTAGAAGAAGGAGAGAAAGCTCTCGATTATATCTTTCTATCCTCTCAAGAAGAGGAAAATCTCACCACCTCCCTGACACGGCAGATCAAGCTTGATAGTTTGACAGGATTACTATTAGGCAAGATCAGGAGAGGAAATGAAATGGGGATAGAAGTAAAGATCGATCCCGATAGCTATCTATCATTCCTTCCCCCTCTTCTGGATGAACATGATTTTGTCATTATCTTAGGTAACCTGATTGAAAATAGCTTTTATGCCCTAAAAGATTCTGAAGAATATACCAAGGTCATTCATGTCTATTTAAAAGAAGATCTGGACACTTTTCATATTGAAATAGAAGATAATGGAGCAGGAATGACGAAAGAACAGCTTCCCCACTTATTTCAAAAAGGATACACTACCAAAGGAAAAAATGGCTCAGGAATCGGACTCTACTTGATTCATAGCATTATAGAGAAAGCAGATGGTCATATTAAAGTGGAGTCAACCCCTGGTGAAGGGACGTTATTCCAACTTACTTTTCCAATGAATGGAGGGAACAATCATGAAGGAACCGATTAACGTATTACTTATTGAAGACGATCCCATGGTTCAGGAAGTCAATCGAATGTTCATAGAACGTGTACCGGGCTTTACAGTGTGTGCCATTGCGGGAAATGGACAGGAAGGTGCGGAGAAGGTTTCTTTCTATCAGCCTGACCTTGTCCTTCTGGATAACTTTATGCCTAAACAAAATGGTCTTGAAACCTTACAAGCTTTCCGGCAGCAGGATACAGACGTGGATGTAATTGTCATATCTGCTGCACAGGATAAAGAAACCATCAAGATGATGATGAGATTAGGAGTATTCGATTACATCATTAAGCCTTTCAAGTTTGAACGATTGAAACAAGCTCTTGAGAAATACCAAATGTTCAAACACCGAATGACAGGAGAGGGACCCGTGGGACAGCAGGAATTAGATCAGCTTCAGGGTGTTCCCTCCCCCATTGAACCACAGGAAAAGAAAGAAGAATTACCAAAAGGATTGAACCAGCAAACGTTACAGCAGATCATTCAATTTATAAAAGACCAAAAAAGCCCCTTATCAGCAGAAGAAACCGCTGAAGGAATCGGCATCGCCCGTGTAACAGCCCGAAGATATTTAGACTATTTACAGAAATCAGGCCAGGTTCAAATCACGATCGAGTACGGTGGAATTGGGCGTCCAATCAATCGATATCAATGGCAGTAAATAAGAATGAGGCGAAAGGTGGATGCCTCATTCTTTTTTATTCTCCTCAATCGCACTCCCAGACCAAAAAGACCAAAACGTCCTTTAAGTTCTAAATATTCTCATTTTAATATGTAAGCGTTACCATATTTAATAGGTAACGTAAAGGAGGACGAAACGATGAAAAAATTAAAATGGATTTCGATGGTAGCCATCATTTCATTATTATTGGCGGCATGTGGCAGTGATGGTGCAAGCGGAGACGATTCAAGCAGTGGCGATGACTCTTCCAGCCAATCAATCGTATTTGGGACAGGTGGAACGTCCGGTGCTTATTATGCGATTGGCGGATCACTTAAACCAATTTTCGAGGAAAGTGATTCGATCGGGAATGTAACAGTAGAATCGACAGGAGCTTCTGTAGCCAATATCCAGAACATTACAGACGGTCTAAATCAAATGGCGATTGTCATGAGTGATGTTGCTTATGATGCAGTAGAAGGAAAAGGACAGTTCGAAGGCAATAAAGTAGAGGTTCAGGCGCTTGCGGGCATGTACCAAAACGTTGTACAGGTAGTCGCTATGTCTGATAGCGGAATTAAGAGTATTGAAGATTTAAAGGGTAAGAAAGTGGGAGTCGGCCAGGTAGGTTCCGGCGTGGAACAGAGCGCTAAGAAAGTATTGGAAGCGGCCGGCTTAACGTATGATGACCTTGAAAAAGTCACTCACACAGGGTACGCGGATTCAGTACAGGAAATGAAAAATGGCACACTTGACGCTGCATTTTTCACTTCAGGTGTACCGAACAGCAATATTACAGACCTTATGCAGCAAAATGATGTATCGTTTGTTGAAATCAAAGGAGATCTTGCTGATAAGCTAATGGAGAAATATCCGTTCTATAAAACATTTACGATTGAGTCAGGAGACGAGGCAAAATATAATCTGGATTCAAAAGTTGAAACCGTCGGGATTCAAAATATGCTGATTGTATCGAAGGATGTAAGTGAAGACACAGTATACGACTTAACAAAACGTTATTACGACTACTTAGGAACAGACGCAGTTGCGGTTGCACCGCTTAAAGAAGTCAACCGGGATGAAATGGCGAAGGGTCTCATAACTCCCCTGCACCCGGGAGCGAAGAAGTTTTATGAAGAAAAAGGATTACTGGAATAATAGAGAAAGGGCATCAATCCTGGTGCCCTTTTCATTCTATCTATGAGAAAAAGATTTCTGGGCGCCTCTGCCCTTCTCCTTCTTACCCTTCTCGCCATTGTCCCGATGAACACGATCATCTTATCCTATGAGAATAAAAATATAGTCGTGCAGCCTGTTTTCAACCAAAAGGAAGTATCCATCCGCTGGACACATTCTGTTGAAAAAGAAGATTGGGAAGAATTTTTTCACATTAAAGATACTACCATCACCTTGACCTCCACCCGTTTCAAAACGTTTGGTGCCGGTGTTCCGGACCATGCAGGCGAAGACACATATATTAAAGACGGATGGGTGTATATGACGAATATCCATCAATCGATTGGAGACTCATTGCGCTTCCAGACAGGTAAGAATACGAATCATCGAATTTCATTCAATGAACGAACTCTAGTACTCGATTCTCAGCGGTCCTACCAATTATCGGTGAGGTCCGTCCCTATGTATCAACTGATTTATATGATTGTTAATGATTAAGCGAGGTGACTCATGATGAGAAAACAAAAGAACACATCTGTGGAAGAGTTGGATCGGGAGGGAAATACGAGAAGCCAGTTCCCCAAGGTGATCGGTTTATTTATTTTAGTAGTGGCAGCCGGGATTGCACTCTTCCACTTATACACGTCTTATGCAGGTGCATTAGTCGATGTAAAGCAGCGAAGCATCCACTTATATGGCTTAATGGCGATTGGATTTATCCTGTACCCTATTATTAGTAAAAAGAAAGGCCACCCTGTTCCATTTTATGACTATATCTTAAGCGGGTTGTCCTTATTCGTTGGTATTTATCTGTTATTCAGTGCGGAGCGCATCATTAAAATGGGGGGACAAATCAACGATACCGATTTCATCGTCGGGATACTCGTCATTGTCCTTCTTCTCGAACTGACAAGGCGTGTGACCGGATGGGGCTTGACCCTTCTTGCCCTTGGATTTTTAATCTATGGTCTCTATGTAAAGCTGGCCATCTATCCGGAATTGAATTCTCAAATCACATTGACTGTGACAAAGAAAATGATTTCCCAGCTTGTTTACATTACGGAGGGGATCCTTGGTACAGCGATCGGCGTCTCGGCAAGCTACATCATTCTCTTTATCTTGTTTGGAGCATTCCTTAGCCGCTCCGGCATGGGGAAATTATTCAATGACCTTGCACTGGCAGTCGCTGGTCATACAAAAGGCGGGCCTGCTAAAGTTGCCGTTATCGCCAGTGGATTTCTCGGTTCCATTAATGGTTCGGCTGTTGCCAATGTCGTGACAACAGGGGCTTTCACCATTCCATTGATGAAAAAAATCGGCTATAAGAAAGAATTTGCAGGAGCGGTTGAATCAGCGGCAAGTGTCGGTGGGCAGATCCTCCCTCCCATCATGGGTGCAGCCGCCTTCATTATGGCAGAGAATCTGAATATTCCTTATACCAAAGTGATCTTGGCAGGTATCATCCCAGCACTGCTATTCTACATCGGTATCCTGCTTCAGGTGCACTTTAGAGCTTCCAAACGCGGATTGCATGGGGTACCGAAATCAGAACTTCCATCCGTGAAAGCCGTTTTGGCCGAACGGGGACATTTGATCATCCCGATGGTGATTCTCCTGTACTTATTATTCTCAGGAAAAACACCGTTCTACGCTGCGTTCTGGTCGATTTTGGCAACGATTATCATTTCTGGTTCGAAGCAGGTCCTGGCGTTATCAGCCCTTCTCGGAGTATTTTTCATTTTCCAACCACAGGTCAATGGCATCCTTTCAGGAGAAGGCATCCCTCCCCTCAAAAACGGATGGTGGGAACTCCTGTTGATTGTGGTAATTCCATTAGTCATCAATCTCGTTAGGAAAACCAAAAACCTGGAAGCCGAAGAAATAGGCTTAAAGGATTGCGTACAAGCATTGGAAGAAGGAGCGAAAACGACGATTCCGGTTGCAGTCGCCTGTGGTGCTGTTGGAATCGTCGTCGGAATTGCTTCACTCACTGGAGTTGCACTGGAGCTCGCAAACAGTATTGTCGGTATTGGTGAAATGATTGACAGCCCGCTCCTTCAGCTCGTTATTACATTACTGCTGACAATGGTCACTTCCATCGTGCTGGGAATGGGCTTACCAAGTATCCCAACCTATATCATCACGAGTACGATGGCAGCACCTATCCTTTTACAGCTGCCATTGTTCCGTGAATTGGCCGGATCGACGGAAACGGCCGTGTTTGTTGCTCACATGTTCGTGTTCTACTTTGGAATCTTTGCGAATATCACCCCGCCTGTCGCCCTGGCAGCGTTTGCCGGAGCAGGCATCAGTGGCGGTGACCCGACTAAGACCGGATTCCAGGCGATGAGACTTGCGATTGCAGGGTTTATCGTGCCGTTTATGTTTGTGTTTTCCCATGAAATGCTGATGGTTGATGCATCTGTTACGAGTATTCTTGTCCTGACCGTTACATCTGTTATCGGAGTGTTCCTGTTGTCGGTTTCCATCGAGGGTTTTTTCAAGAAGAAAATCCCTGTCAGTATGCGCTTGATAAGTGCAGTAGCCGCTTTTCTCCTGATCTATCCTGGCTGGATGACGGATATCATTGGCTTCACCGTCTTCGTCTTTGTTCTGTTTTGGAATTACCAAGGAAAGGGTAAACCGATGAATAAGGAGATCAATATTCCCAATTAAACGAGGTGGATTTTAATGGATTTTGGCTTAAAAAATAAAGCAGTGATTGTCACTGCTTCCAGTAAAGGATTAGGAAAAGCAACGGCACTCGAGCTTGCAAAAGAAGGGGCTCACGTGCTTATTTCCAGCCGAAATGAACAAGAGCTTAGATCTACTGCAAAAGAAATCATTGAACTGTCCGGGAATCACCAAGTCTATTTTGCAACATGTGACATGACGAAACCAGGAGACATTCAAGCACTCGTTGAAACAGCGGTAAATAAACTTGGAGGAGTCGACATTCTCGTCAACAACACAGGAGGTCCACCTGCAGGGGGCTTCCAGCAATTCGATGATGAAGACTGGCAATATGCCTTTGAGCTTAACCTGCTCAGCTATATCCGGACCATCAGAGAGGTTATTCCCCATATGAAAAAGAATAAGGGCGGACGGATCGTCAATATCGCTTCTTCCTCCACGAAGCAGGCAATTGATGGTCTGATTCTATCCAACACCTTCAGAACAGGTATCGTCGGCTTATCGAAGAGCTTATCAAGGGAACTGGCCCAGGATCATATTCTTATCAACACGGTGGGTCCAGGTAGAATCGCAACAGAACGAGTGGCTCAGTTGGATCAATTAAACGCAGATAAACAAAATGTTTCTCATGAGGAATTTAAGAAGCAAAGTGAAAAAGCGATTCCGATGGGAAGGTACGGCGAGCCTGAAGAATTTGCCCGGGCCATTACCTTCTTAGTTTCAGACGCCAACACTTATTTAACCGGTCAATCCCTCGTCGTTGATGGCGGATTGGTTACCGCACTATAAAAAAGCAAAGCCCCAATGGCTATTACCATTGGGGCTTTGCTTATTCTGTTTATACCGTAACTTTCCCACCGTTAGGCTCGCAACCCATCCGTATGATCATCTCAATCGTCTCATTCGACATATCCAAATGGGACACCCCGGTACCTTTCATCAGGTCTTGAGTATTGCGATCATCAAACGTCAACGCCCCTGCCAGATACACCTTGAACACATCAATCAAGGTATTAAGCTTTACTTCCTCTTCATCTAACTCATACTCACCCGTGTTTTCAACGACCGATAAGTTCTCAAATTGAAGAGCTTCTTTTAACATCTTCAAAAGCTCGATGTTCTCAGGAGGATTCGGATTCGTAATATGATAGATTTTGTTCGCTTGGGCTTTTTCTGGAGCCAGGCTTAGAATGTCCGCAACATAATCCACTGGAACAAGATTGGAAGTACCGTTTTTCGCAGCAACCAGTCTGTAGGTCCGCTCTTCTCCCTTGCGCCTTGCCGTCTTACGCTTGAACACCCCGAGAGCACGCATGAATCCGTACAGTGTGAATTGAGAGTCCGCTTCCCCCGTTTTAGAATCTCCTACAATAATAGCCGGGCGGAAAATGGACACATCCATTTTGTCTCGATAAGAAAAAACAAGATGCTCCGATTTCACTTTGCTCTCCTCATATGGATTATGGAACTCTCCATTTGTTGGATAGAGCTCTTCAATCCCTTTATTCAGCTTCCCGACCGTGTAAGCCGTACTCACATAATAAAACTTCTTCACTTCTAGAAGTGAAGCCAATTCAAGGATATGCTTGGTCCCATCGTAATTAGCAGCAAACAATTCATCACGCAATTCCAAATCAAACTTTACCAGGGCAGCGAGGTGATAAACCGCATCAATTTTTCCCGTTAACCATTCAAGGTCATCCCTGCTCAGGCCGGCATTGGGAATGGTAATGTCCCCTTGAAATATGTGAATTCTCTTTTGCTCATCCGCTTCAAAGGAATCTCTTAATCTTTCAGCCTTCTCTACATTTCTCACTAAAATATAGACTTCGTTCACTTTATTTTGTAAAAGGTTCTTGATGAGCCTTCCACCAAGGAAACCTGTCGATCCCGTTAAAAATAAATTCAAATTGATCACTCCTGTTGAATTTCAACCTCAAGGGCTATTTTGTCTATCATAGCACATATTGAAAGCGGAATCGTTGTGAATGAGAGAGTTGGAACATGATGTCAAAATGCGGAGCTTTAATAGAAAAAAAACGGTGAGACTATGCCTGCTCACCGTTTTTGATTCATTTTCTTTCAACTTCACCAGCTATCATAAAATCTCTTCGTCACTTCTACCGTATGCGTACTACCTCCCGCATCTTCTACATCTTCAAGAAGCATGGCAAGGAGCATCGTCGGGTCATTTTGATCATAGGATACAAATAATCCATTTTCAGTCCCGGTTGTCCCCTGTTCAGATTTGATTTCTGCCGTACCGGTTTTACCGGCGATTGCTTTCCCTTTTACACTCGCTTTTCCGGCAATTCCTTCCGTGACAACTTTTCGCAAATCTGTTTTCAGCATGTCAGCTTGTTCTTTCGTCAGTAAGTTTTCCTTCCAAACCTCATGTTCTTCATCCATTAGAAGCCTCGGTTTCATCATTTTTCCATCATTGATGATGCCGCCATAGGCGCTGGCAAGATGTACGATACTCATGAGAACTTCACCTTGACCAAAGGCTGAATCGGCCAGTTGGACCTCTTTGGAGATTGTTCCGTCATTTGAAATCTGTGATTTGTAAATCGGATAGGAAGATGGGATCTCCTCACCAAAACCAAAGTCTTTCAAACCGGCGATAAAGGTTTCTGCCCCCATCTCCAACCCGACTCTTGCGAAATAAATATTATCCGAGAATTTCAACGCACTTTCTAAGTCAACCTTACTGTCATTGTCAAATACACGGACGACCTTGTAATTTCCCCAAGAATCATCCTTTTGCCACTTCTTCCCCTTAATATCATAGATTTTATTTGGATCTAACTTTCCGGATTTCAATCCAACGGAAGCGGTGATCCCCTTCATGGTTGAACCGGGAGAATAAGCAATAGGGAAACGATTACGGAATGGCTTTTTCGGGTCATCCGCAAGTTTCTTATACTTCTCAGAAGATATTCCCAGTACAAGCTCATTTGGATTATAAGCAGGTGTGCTGACAAGGGCCAGTGCTTCACCTGTTTGCGGATTAAGAGCGGCAGCTGTTCCTGTTTCACTCTTCATCTGTTCATAAAGCTTCTTTTGCATTTCGGCATCGATGGTCAAGGTGATGTTTTTGCCATCTTCCACCGGTTGTTCTGCAACGGTGACTACTTCTTCAGATTCTTCTTTTTTTAAATAAATCCGCTGTCCATCTTTTCCTCGCAACTGATCTTCATATACTTCTTCAGCACCGCTGAGACCCATTAATGACTGAGCTGTATAGCCTTCACCTTTTAGTTTCTCCAGCTTTTCTGCAGTCAGCTTTCCAATATATCCGGTCAGGTGGGCGGCAGCTTCTCCGTATGGGTATTCTCTTGCAGGCACCCGCTTAGAGTACAGACCGCCTAATTCTATAACTTCCAGAGCTAAAGGTCGCTCAGTAAGGGCGATCTTTTTAATCGGCACAAAAAATTCCGGTTTCACCCAGCTCTGATCAAGCTTACCCTGTATGGATTCCGCTGACATATCGAGCAGGGATGAAAGCTTCTTTAAGTCACTCTCGTTAAACTCTTTCGGTACGATCCCCAGTTCAAATGCTTCTCCATTCATCGCAAGGGGCTGTTGATTCCTGTCAAGTATATCTCCACGCTTGGCGGTAATACTTTCTACGCCTACTTTATCTCCCTTTTCCAATTCCGGCAGGATAAAAGAAGGCTCCCATTCTACAAACCAATTTTCATCTTCACCCTGTTTTTCTTTTGTTAAAGTGATTTCTTTATCATAGGAAACCTGACCAGCCAAAGTATTGAACGAAATAGTCAAAGGAAATCCCGCTTTTGTTTCTTTGTCCCAGTCCACTTCTTTTTCCGGCTTTTCAAAAGATACCTTTACATCCTTCACTTCTAAATCTTCATAGATGTCCTTGTATCTCGTGACGAAATCTGCTTTTTTGAACGAATCTTGAGTGGAAGTGTTTAGATACCCGTCAAACATATGATCGAACTTTTCTTTATTCCAAAGATCGACGTATTCCTGCAAGCGATCATCAGGCTTAGGCTTTTCTTGACATCCGGCGACCAACAGGCTAGCAACTAAGAGACAAAACAGCATGACTTTTCTATACATATGTACTGACAACCCCTATATTAGACTTTTCATCTCACTTCTAATTCTTTCAAAAATAACAAATTTTTTCAAATTTAATGTATCTATATGCTTGTATCTCTCGGTTATGATGATGACCTGAAAGGGGAGCGAAATTTGTCGTATATTGATAAGTGGCAGATATATCAGATTTTTGGCAGATAAAATGAAAATATGGAAGATATATTTTCAAATATGGCACGTAAATCCGAAATACGGCAGATAAATCTCAAATACGGCCCATAACACTCCGGAAAAGCCGATTATGCGCACCTCTCCCCCTCCAAAAAACCAAAATCCACCACTTTTTCCTCACAATCCCCAGCTTTTCTCCACCATACATAATGCATTTCTTTAAAAATTTGTTATAATAGTACATCGTAAGAGTAATAAGGAACAGAATCCTAAGATTATATCTTGCAAATATATATCGATAGGTGGAAATAAACATGAAAAATTATCGAGTACTACTGTATTACAACTATGTAGCCATTGAGAATCCCGAGGAGGTTACGGCCCAGCATAAGCAATTGTGCGAGGAGCTTGGCCTTATGGGACGCATCCTGATTTCATCTGAAGGAATCAACGGAACATGTTCCGGTACGATTGAACAGACAGATGCATATATGGAAGCGATGAGAAAGGATCCTCACTTCTCCGACACAGTGTTTAAGATCGACGAAGCAGACGGTCATGCCTTCAAGAAATTGAAAGTTAAGCACCGTCCAGAGTTAGTGACACTTCGTCTTGAAGATGATGTGAATCCGAATGAACTCACAGGTAAATACCTTGAACCAAAAGATTTCTTTGAACAAATCCAGCAGGAAGATACGATTCTTCTTGATGCACGTAATGACTATGAATATGAATTGGGACACTTCAGAGGAGCCGTGAAGCCGGATATCAAAAACTTCCGTGATCTTCCGAATTGGGTCCGTGATAATAAAGATAAACTGGAAGGCAAGAAAATCATCACGTATTGTACAGGTGGTATCCGTTGTGAAAAATTCTCAGGCTGGTTAGTGAAAGAAGGCTTTGAGGATGTGGCTCAGCTTCACGGTGGAATCGTCACCTATGGCCAGGACCCTGAAGTTAAAGGTCAGCTATGGGACGGTCAGCTTTACGTATTCGATGAGCGTATCGGTGTTCCTGTAAACCAGACAGAGCATGTCGTTGTCGGGAAAGACTTCTACACAGGTGAACCTTGTGAACGCTACGTAAACTGTGCGCACCCGCCTTGTAACCGAAAAATCCTTTGCTCTGAAGAAAACGAGCATAAATATATGAGAAGCTGCTCAGATGAGTGCCGCAAGAGCCCTGAAAACCGCTATATTAAAGAGCATGGTTTGACGGAGGAAGAAGTGGCAGAGCGTTTGGCAGTGATTGAGAATGAAAAGGAAACAGCAACAATCTAATTAATACTAAAAAAGAACCGTCTGCAATGAGCCGGTTCTTTTTTAGTATTTATCGCTTCTCTCTCTTCTGACTCTCCATATACTTCTTTTCTTCCTTAGTCGACAGCAATCCTGTTGCTCTTCCGATATTCCCGTTTCTCATTCTCCAAACGGCATTATGATCGCTGACTGCATCTGAAAAGTCTCCTTCTTTCCAGCTTACTAAGATTTCGTTGTAGGTATGTTCATGCTTATATTTGTTAATCTCTAATTGTGAAAGCAAGTAATCGATTCGTTCATCGGTGATTTTAAAGTACGACCATTTTTCATCTGCCTCAACCTTTTGATGACTCATCGCGTGTATGTATTGTTGGATCAGATCTTCACTTAGCGGCGTCTTTACTTTTTCCCCGAATGGGTTTTCCTTCCCCGTTTTGGTTTGTGGTGCAGTGGTTTCCACACCAGCGGTAGAGACTACGTCAGTCTGGGTTGTATCTTCATTGGTGCTGGTATTGTTTAAACTGCCTACGGCGATATACACTCCGATGGCCGTTAAGAGCAGGACGCTTCCCACTATAATGATAAATGATTTTTTTCGTAGCACGATGATACTCCCCCTGTATGCTATGGAATCTGTGTTTTTTCTGTAGTACTTCCTTCTATATATTAGGCTAAATGTCCTGCAAGGATCTGTAAACGAATTGTAATACTACCATATTTTTCTTTGATACTAAAGAGATAGTCGCTAAGTTGGTTGTATTCCCCATCTAACTTCTATATAATTACTCAATGTTTGTAAATTGATTTCCAGTCTACATAAAGGGAGTTTTGATAGATTTGAAGAATCAGACGTGGTTGTCCGTTCAATTCTTTACGATTTTTTTCACTTGGGGAATTTTCATACCTTATTGGACAGCGTGGCTGGTGGAAAGTAAGGACTTTTCCATTTCGGCTGCAAGTACGGTGATTGCAGTTGGGATGATTGCGCGGTCGTTTTCGAGCTTTTTCTTATTTCCAAAATTGAGTCAGACGGTTGCATTGGGACGACTTGCTCGTTGGCTGGTATTGATTTCCGGGGCTTCATTGCTGCTGTTCCTGCCTATGAATTCGTTTGGGATGATTTTGGTTTGCATGGTGTTATTCAGCCTTGTTTATCCGATGCTGCTTCCCATGGTTGAGAGCATGGCGGCTGTGATGATGAAGGAAGATGGCATCGATTATGGCCGGAGCCGTTCGTGGGGATCAATTGGATATACGGTTGCGCTGCTTGCGGTTGGATTTTTGACGTCACTTTTTACCGAGGGTGCCGTGATTTATCTGTTATTCGGTGGGATTGTGGTGATATTACTGTCTTCTCTTGCGAAGCTGCCTCAGTCCATGAGCGGGACCCGTGGTCAGGAGAAGCTTTCGTATCGCGGATTGCTGAAATCCCGTAAGTTTGTCTGGGCAATGGTGATTGTCGTGTTGATTCAGGGTGCTCATGCTTCTTACTATAATTATGGTGTCCTTTATTTAAAGGAATTAGATGTAAGTTCTTTATATATAGGTGTTATTTTAAATGTTGCCGTTCTATCTGAAATTCTGTTCTTTACGTTTTCAGATCGGTTATTAAAAGGCAAGAGCATTTCCATTATGTTTATGATTGCAGCAGGGGCTGCTGTGACGCGTTGGACTTTGTTGTTCCTGTTCCCCAGCACCCCTGTGTTCATCTTTACCCAAATCTTTCACTCTCTAACCTTCGGATTGACACATTATGCATTTATGCGATTGATTTATGAAGAATTGGAGAGCAAAGACATCCCGGCTGCCCAGGGAGTGTATACGTCGTTGGGTATGGGATTGAGTACCGCGATTCTGACGTTTATCGGTGGATTCCTGTATGATATCTCGCCTGGTTCTGCGTTTCTTGGAATGGCTGTGGTAGTAGTTCCATGCGTGGTTCTTGGTGGATGGATGTATTGGAAGTATGATCGAGTGGCGGATGGTGTGTTTAGTTATAAATAGAGTTTGTTGGGAGGCCGTTCAGGATGTGGATTCTGGGCGGTTTTTTTATGTGAAGATGTTGGTGTACACGGTGGATTTGGTGGAGCCCTCCGTTTTGAGGTTGAGGGATTGCAGGATTAGTGTGGCTGATCTAGGCGATGACAGGTTCAGGAAGTTTCGCAGTTCCTGATTGGTGATGGTGGGTTTGGTGAGGAGGAAGAAATCCAGAATCTGATTTATCAATCCTATTTTGAATTAATTGATCCTCCGTGTCGAATTTCCTCGGAAATAACACAAATAAAAAACGCCCCGCCAAGGCAGGACGCTCCATAAAATTAGTTAAATCGCTTATATCCGACAAACTTCGGATTCCAATACGTGTTGCTCAACTTGGAAATCGTCACACCGCTGTCTGAAGCGTGGATGAATTCTCCGTTTCCAAGGTAGATTCCCATGTGGCTGATGCCGGCTTTGTATGTATTCTCGAAGAATACCAGGTCGCCTGCTTTCGGGCTTGAGACGAAGGATGATTTGCTGTAATAGCCATCTGTGTTGGTGCGTGAAATCGATTGTCCCGCTTGGTTGAATACATAGTAGATGAACCCGCTGCAGTCGAAGCCGGATGGTGATGTTCCGCCCCATGCGTATGGAGTTCCTACGTATTTTTTCGCAATGTCGACTACGTTTGAAGTAGGAGCAGGAGTTTGCGTTCCGCCGTCAGACGTTCCTTTAATAGAAAGTTTTTGACCGACGTAGATGTTATCGGAAGTTAATCCGTTCCATGACTTGATGGACGAAACACTTACATTATAGCGGACTGCGATGTGTGATAACGTGTCACCGGATTGGACCGTGTATGTACTTGATCCCGTTGGGGCTGTCGGAGTCGTGCTTGTTCCCCCTGAAGAAACGATCAGCTTTTGACCAGGATAGATGACATCACTCTTCAAGTTGTTCCATGCTCTAAGTTCAGCCAGATACACATCGAATTTGACACCGATTTTTGACAGGTAATCACCTGATTGAACGGTATAAGTTTTGGCAGAAGTACTGGTTGGTGCTGATACTTCAAGGACTTGGTTTACATAGATCATGTCGGAGCTCAGGTTATTCCAGCTCTTCAGGTTTGAAACAGATGTATCATATTTATAAGCAATCACCGAAAGGGAATCCCCTGATTGTACGCGGTAAGAAGCCGCTTCCGATGAATTGACAGCAACGGACGAAAGTAATGCAGCAGTAGTGAAGGCAATAATGGTTTTCTTCAAAAAAATGTCTCCTTTATCGATAATGTCGAATTTTGTTGCTTGTCCATTATGGAGGAAGAAGACTGATATTTTAATAGGCTAAAATTCTTATATGAAGAAAAATAAGGAAGAAACCCCAGTATAATAAGGTTTAGTAATTTATGGTTCTATTACCATAATCGGTAACTAGATGCCGATCCGTGGCTATTACATATGTTTTTATAGGTGAATGTCCTTATTTCCCCAAATATCCGGTTCATCCCCTCCCTCACGCACTTTAGAAATTTATGGTTGCGCTTCCATCCTTGTAATGACCGCTTTGTAGGTCTTTACTCGCGATTCTTTCCCATCTCATTCACCCTCTCACCTTTCCTATGGACCAGTCGATCCCAGGCAATCCCTCCCTATTACCCACTCCCCGATTTCATCAAGAAAATTCTGAATGACAAGACGATTTTTATAGATTAAAATGAATAGAATTTATATTTATGTAAACAAGGGGCGGGTTGGATTGGCGGAGAAAATTAGGCTGTCAAACTTTGAATCTCTCAGGGTACTGTCGATGGTCATGATCGTCTTGTTGCATTTCGGTACCTACGGATTTTCAAAATATATTTCGATATCAGAGTTAAGCATGGTGAATCAATATCTATTCCATTTCATAAAGGTGCTTTGTATCGTTGGGGTCAATGTGTATGTCTTGATTAGCGGGTATTTTTTATGTAAGTCACAATTTAAGATGAGTAAAGCGTTCAGAGTCGTAAGGGAAACATTCATTTTCTCGGTTCTTATTTTTGCAGGACTGACCGTTTTACAATTAACGGATGGGTCCTATACCAGCTTCATCAGGTCGGTATTCCCGGTGTATCTGTCCACCTACTGGTTCATCACCGTGTACATCGTATTGTTCTTGCTTTCACCTTATTTAAATATCTTGATCTATCAGCTCTCGAGGAAAGATTACGGAAAATTTCTCTTCTTATTATTTATGATCAATTGTGTATGGCAGTTCTTCCATCCGTTGGGAAGCTTCGGGGTGAACGGCGGCTATAGCATCGTGCATTTCATATTCCTATATTTTGTGGCAGGGTATTTACGGCAGCATGGACAGTTCCTGTCTTCCTTTAACAAGCACTATTATTTAAGCGTTTACATATTACTTGGGGCCGTTACGGCTTTGGTGATATTGCAAGCGTGGGAATTACCATTTAAGCTGTTGTCGTATAACTCACCTGTCATCGTGGCGATGTCACTTGCGCTATTCCTCTTCTTCTCGAAGCTTACGTTTGTATCAAGACCGATCAACTTCATATCGGGATATGTGTTGGGGGTTTACTTGATCCACGAGCATCCGTTGATCAGGCAGCGATTGTGGAATAACGTGATGGAATGGATGAGCACGGGGAATGAATCTTTATTGATTGTTCAATATCTTCTATTTGCAGTTGTAGTATTCGGAATTTGCCTGGGAATTTCGTACGGAGTTTATTCGATGATTAATTATAAGGCACTACTTAAGAAGAAGAAGCCAGTTGAAAAAGTGAAGATGGCCGGTTGATGGCATCCTTTAATATATGAAAGCACGCCAGCTTGCAAACAGCTGGCGTTTTTTTATTGGAATTACTGACGAATTGTCCCAAAGTGGTTTACACTTAGAAAAAACAGGTAAATTTACATATAAGTGTAAAATACTTAGGAGGGGTACTTTGGAAGCTTTATTTTATTTGTTTAATATTCTTATTGCCGTTTATTTGTTTATCGACGCGAAAAAGCATAACAAAAATAAATGGTTATGGGCCATTTTGGGACTGATTTTCAGTTTCGTCACGCTTGGGATTTACTGGATCCTGACGGGAAAGAAGGTTTTAGGCTGGGTGCTCACCATCGCTGCTCTCATTTGGATGATATTAGGGGTAATCGGTGTGGTTGCGGTTGGTTTGTTTAAAGCTTTCAATTAAAAGCCATGGAGAGTCATGGGTCGTGCATTTGCGTTTCTTCATCTTGAAAGGAGGTTCGATATGTGGGAAGGATATACGGAGAAGGTCGACAAAGGTTTTGAACTGATTTATTTCAGGCTCAGTTATAGAAGGAAAATGATCCGAACCCTTTGGATGACCCTGCTTTTCCCTGTTTTGTATGTTCTACTAAGATTTTTGGGCCTGGACCTTTTTTATACGTGGATTTTTATGGCGGCCTTCTTGCTTGGTCATGTTGCACAAATCGCTTATAACTATTATATGTGGAATAAGTATGAGAAATAGTCTAATGAAATAGATACTTAATTCTTACTGAAAACTCCTGCCTTGTGGAATTTAAATATAATACAATGAGGGAGTTTAGGTTAAAGGATATATGATGGAGTGCTGGGAAAGAGTCATTATTGGCTCTTTTTTTTGTCTTCACTTCACTCTATGTAATTCGATATTTTCAAATTTCCCGTTCCAACGCACCTTTACAATTAAGACCTCCTCCTTATTGGTTCTGTCTCTATTTTTCGATCCACCCTGAATAGTAAAACGTTTTGTGTTTAGTGGCTGATCAAATGTTGACGTAACACTAGCCTGATCGACGGTTGATTGAAAAGAGTAGGACAATAATTCGGTTGTTGCCAACTCTTCTATCGGTCCTTTATACGTTACGATGAGTTCATCCTCAACTTTGTTGAAAGCAGCAGTTTCACCGGTCCCCCGCTCTTTGTACTCTGCTTCCCAATACTCACTCTCACCAGTAAAAGTATATTCGTAATTGGTTGTTTCACTCGATGTGCACCCGGATAGAAAGATGCAAAATAAAACGCCACTCAACCATTTCTTCAATGCTCCATACTCCTCTTCTTCTATTAGTTCTTACATATATCTATTCAATTTTAAGTATCGCAAACCAATAGAGTTATTTCAATTCCCCCTCCCTCAAAATCACATAAATGAAAACGGCTACACTTTTCCATTGACAACTTGTATATACATGAATACAATAAAAGGAGATCTTGTATATACAACAAGACCCCCATTGGTTGAAAGCGTTTCGTTTTATCGGAAGTTTTTTACGAAAGCATAGGTAGAAGTGTTTTCCACATACTATTTAGGGGAATTCCATTAATAGAAATGAAAGCGGGTTCAAGACAACTTTCGACATTTTATGAGAGTTGCCATGGACCATCACTAAGGGAGGGAATTTCATGAGCGTGAAACGTGAAGACGTTCTGGAAATCATTGAAGCAATTGGCGGCAAGGATAATATCCGCACGGCTACTCATTGTGTGACTCGTCTTCGGCTGGTACTGAATGATGAGAAGAAAGTGGATAAAGAAAGATTAGAGGCGATTGATCTTGTGAAGGGTTCATTCTCTTCCAACGGTCAATTCCAAGTTGTCATCGGACAAGGTCTTGTAAATAAAGCGTATCAAATTTTAGCGGAGGAAACGGGGATTGAGCATGCATCCAAGCAGGATGTGAAGGATGCCGCTACTCAAAACCTGAATCCATTGCAGCGTGCGATCAAGGTGTTGGCGGATATCTTCATTCCGATCCTTCCGGCGATCGTAACAGCCGGTTTGTTGATGGGTCTGAATAATATTTTGACGGGTCCCGGGATTTTTTATGATGAGAAATCGGTCATCGATGTTCATAAACAGTGGGCTGATTTTGCATCGATCATCAACTTGATTGCCAACACGGCCTTTGTATTCTTGCCAGGGTTGATCGGTTGGTCAGCGGTCAAGCGTTTTGGCGGAAGTCCATTACTCGGTATTGTATTAGGTCTTATGCTCGTTCATCCGGACTTACTTAACGCATGGTCTTATGCAAGTGCAGAAAAGATTCCTACGTGGAACTTATTCGGATTTGAAGTCGACAAGATTGGATATCAAGGACAAGTCCTGCCGATTTTATTCGCTTCCTATCTATTAGCGAAAATTGAAATGTTCTTGGATAAGAGAGTTCATGATTCCATCAAGCTCTTGGTAGTAGCGCCAGTTGCACTCTTAATTACTGGATTTGCTTCATTTATCTTGATTGGACCGGTTACGTTCTTTATCGGTAACCTATTAACAGACGGTGTGGTTTGGGTATTCGACTCTGCTTCCTGGTTAGGAGGATTGCTGTATGGTGGTCTGTATGCGGTGATGGTTATCACAGGTATGCACCATACCTTCCTTGCAGTAGACTTACAGCTGGTCGGAAGCCAAGGCGGAACATTCCTATGGCCAATCCTGGCACTATCGAATATCGCACAGGGTTCAGCAGCCCTTGCCATGATGTTTGTAGCGAAGAAAGAAAACGAAAAGCTTCGCGGCCTGGCAGGTACGTCTGCCATCTCGGCATATTTAGGAATTACGGAACCTGCGATGTTCGGGGTTAACCTGCGCTACCGCTACCCATTCATCAGTGCCTTGATCGGATCTGCCATCGGTGGTGTACTGTTAGCGATGACAGGAACAAAAGCATTCTCCATCGGTGTCGGCGGTTTACCTGGATTCCTATCGATCATTCCTGAATACTGGCTATCCTTCTTCATTGGAATGGCCATCTGTATCGTCGTACCATTCGTCCTGACAATCGTATGGTCAAAATTCAGCAAAAACGAAGCAGCCTAATAAATAGATAGAAAAAACAGTTGTAACAACTTGTATATACAAGTTAAACTAAGGGGGACAAATCAATTCTAACCACTCGCCTGTTCAGGTTGTGTGTGATGGATGCTTGTCTCCCTTTTGTTTAGGGACGGACCTCCTAAAACCCTCTAGTGGTGCGGGGTGGTCGGTCACGTTGGTCAGAAATCAAAGGAATATGTGTTGGAGGTCCGTCCCTCTTCCGTGATGCGGGGACGGACCTGATGATAACTAAATCGCAGAAGAGTCATGTTTGACGGCCATGATGGTGTATAAGTGAAATCGATTGAGGTCCGTCCCTCAAAATTTAATCTAGGATGGTGTTTTAGATATGAAGCAGCCTTGGTGGAAGAAGTCGGTTGTGTATCAGATTTATCCGAAGAGTTTTTATGATACGTCGGGGAATGGCGTTGGGGATATTAAGGGGATTACGGCGAAGTTGGATTATTTGAAGGAGCTTGGGGTTGATGTGGTGTGGTTGACGCCAATTTACAAGAGTCCTCAGCGCGACAACGGATATGACATTAGCGATTATTTCAATATTCATGATGAATACGGGACGATGGAGGATTTCGATGAGTTATTGGAACAGGCTCACGAGCGTGGGATCAAGATCATCATGGATATCGTGATCAACCATACGTCCACGGAGAATCAGTGGTTCGTCGAGTCCCGTAAGTCGAAGGATAACGAGTACCGTGATTTCTATATTTGGAAGGATGCCAAGCCGGACGGTTCCGAGCCGACAAACTGGCAGTCCAAGTTCGGTGGCAACGCGTGGCAGTATGATGAGAAAACGGGTCAGTACTACCTTCACCTCTTTGACGTGACGCAGGCCGACTTGAACTGGGAGAACGATGAGGTCCGCAAGAAGCTTTATGACATGATGCACTTTTGGCTGAAGAAAGGTGTCGACGGCTTCCGCCTGGACGTTATTAACCTGATATCGAAGGATCAGGATTTCCCTGATGATGACGGTTCAGTGGCACCTGGAGACGGCCGAAAGTTCTACACAGACGGTCCCAAGGTCCATGACTATATGCAGGAGATGAACAAGGAAGTCTTCTCTCAGTACGACATCATGACAGTTGGTGAGATGTCTTCTACAACGATCGATCACTGTATCAAATACTCACGACCTGACCGGAACGAGCTCAGCATGACGTTCAACTTCCACCATCTGAAAGTGGATTACCCTAATGGGGAGAAATGGTCTGTCGCTGACTTTGATTTTCTTAAGCTGAAGGAAATCCTATCTACCTGGCAGCGTGAAATGAATAAAGGCGGCGGCTGGAATGCTTTGTTCTGGTGCAACCATGACCAGCCTCGTATCGTTTCCCGCTACGGCAATGACGATGAATACCGTAACGAATCGGCGAAGATGCTCGCGACGTCGATTCATATGATGCAGGGCACGCCTTATATCTATCAGGGTGAAGAGTTCGGGATGACGAATCCGAAATTCACAAGCATCGATGAATACCGTGACGTTGAGTCGATCAACATCTTCAATATTTTGAAAGAACAAGGGAAATCAGAGGAAGAAATCCTGGATATCCTGCGCCACAAGTCCCGTGACAACTCAAGAACGCCGGTTCAGTGGAATGGTGAAGAAAATGCCGGATTTACGAGCGGCACTCCTTGGATTCCGGTAGCTAAGAATTATAAAGAAATCAATGCTGAACAAGCATTGAACGACGAGAACTCTGTCTTCTATCACTATCAGAAGCTGAATCGCCTTCGTAAAGAATATACCATTATCGTGGATGGCGACTATCAATTGATTTTAGAAGATCACCGTGATATTTTCGCTTATGTCCGTAACGGCGATGGTGAAAAATTACTGGTAGTGAATAACTTCTATGGACATGAAACGAAATTTACTCTTCCTGATGAAGTCGATGTAGAAGGCTGGTCGAGTGAGGTATTGTTGTCGAACTACAGTGATACGGCGAATGTTTATAGGAATATTAGGTTACGCCCGTATGAATCAATTGTATTCCATTTTACTAAATAATGGTTGGAGAACCTGGCATCTACTTTAGATGTCAGGTTCTTTTTTACTGATAATTCAAAAAATATATACGAGAGTGATGAGATGTGTCATAATAATGGTAATTTATTTAAGGAGGATTCAGCGATGCCCCAAATTATAGAAATTCAGCCTACTCTTCAAGTAATGGAACAAAAAAGAATCGAGCTTCAGGAATATGCTCTATTAAATGGGGTCTCAAATCCTACTACCATCCAGATGAGTCAAGAACTTGATAAACTGATTAATGAGTTTACTCAACAAAAAGCTACATAACAAAAAGCCTGTGTGAGTCTGGAATGATTCGCACAGGCTTCTCCTTTATGATTATTCTGCCGCTTCCGCTTCCTCTTCCCCTTCACTAGCTAAGAAGAAAATCGCCGCAACCTTCCATCCATCTTCTTTCTTATGGAAGACGGTCACTTGCTTACCGGAACGAGTCACTTCTTTATCGCTGTTCGGGTCCTTCGTCGTCGCTTGAATTTCAGCATAAACGTCTGCTTTTTTACCAGCTGCGTAATTGATGATCTTCACGTTTTCCACCGTACGTTTCGAATCTACGGAGTCAAAGATCTGTTTGACATAGCGTTCTTCGTCCGCGTATTCGAAATTCACCGGTGTCTTCGAGATGACACTCATATATGATTCGAAGTCTTCTTCGTTAAATGCATTGATATATTGATCAAAGGCTGCGTTGATCGCCGTTTTCTCTTCTTCCGGGATACCCTCTGCTTCTTTCAGCTCGCTCGCATCCTCAACGATTTGTGTCATCTGATTCAGAGATGCCGCTTCGTCTGTTGCCGGGTCTTCACTTGGCTTTACCTCTTCCGTACTGTTCGTGTTCTCTTCCTTCTTCTCTTCATCTGCACCACAAGCACCCAATAGTAACGTACTCATGCCAATTCCCAACATAATTTTCTTCCAATGCTGTTTCGACAATGCTCTTCACCCTTTTCTAAAATTTGCGCTATCTCCATTCTATTGAAAATATTCACAACACTCAAGTTCAATCTCATTTCTTCCAATTAATTATGGTAAAATAATAGCAGGTGATATTATGACGCAAAGCAATAAATACAAACAAATCTTCGAGGACCTCTCTGAAAAAATACAGGATGGCACCTATACAGCGAATTCGATCCTGCCATCAGAAAACGAGCTCTCGGTGATCTATGCCACTTCACGTGAGACGATTCGTAAAGCGCTTACATTATTGGCTCAAAAAGGACTCATCCAGAAACTGCGTGGAAAAGGCTCCCTTGTACTCGATGTATCGCGGATGAGCTTTCCGATATCGGGGCTTGTCAGCTTTAAAGAGCTGCAGACATCGATGGGCCGGGATCAGATTGAGACATATGTTCATGACTTCGGCTTGATCGGTGCTGATGATCAGGTTGCATCACAACTCGAAGCCACTGCCAATGCTGAAGTATGGAAAGTCGTTCGCTCGCGTCGAATCGGCGGTGAGCGAATCATCCTCGACAAATCCTACTTCCTGAAGGAGCAGGTGCCGCTTCTGACAAAAGAAATATGCGAGAACTCCATATATGAATATTTAGAAGGCGAGCTTGAGCTCCCCATCGATTTTGCCAAAAAAGAGATTGTCGTCGAAGAGTGTACGGACGAGGACCGGAAGTACCTTGATTTACATGACTATGATCACGTGGTCGTCGTGAAGAACTATGTTCACTTGAAGGATGCGACTCTGTTTGAGTATACGGAATCACGCCACCGGTTGGATATGTTCCGGTTTGTTGATTTTGCGCGGAGAAAGCATTAAGGTGGGTCCACTTCCTGGTTGGGGAGTGGATTTTTTTGTTGAACCTTTGTCGTTGTTGCAGATTGAGAGTGGTAATGGACGGTCCTAACGCATGCCTACTAGTAAAGAATATTGGACACGGAGGATCAATTATTAGCAAAGAGGATTAATAAATTTGATTCAGGATCAATAAACCCCGTCAAGGATTGATTATCCCCATTCAGGATTGAAACCCCTTCAACAGGGATCAATTCCTTCGCGAGGGTATCCTTGATCAGGTATTTCACTCTTATTTCGGCCTTCAATCCCATCGAAAATCCCACTCCCGGCTAAAAAAAGACAATCTAAAGCCCTAAACCCATCCAAAACCCCTCCAAACAAACCAAAAAAACGGCCCTTCTCAAAGAAGGGCCGTTTTCTCAACAACAAATTAACAATACGCATGTCTCTCTAAACGTTATCGTACCTCTACCCAACCGTTCTTAATCGCAGTTACTACTGCCTGGGTACGGTCATTCACGTTCATTTTTTGTAATATATTACTTACATGATTTTTAACAGTTTTTTCACTGATGTACAGTCCTTCACCAATACCGCGGTTGCTCTTACCGTCAGCCAGCATTTGCAGTACTTCACACTCGCGGCGCGTTAATAGGTGAAGCGGGCGGCGAACTTCGGATTGTTGGAATCCACCTGAGTTTTGGGCGTTTGCCAGGCGCTTGTATTCTGCTACCAGGTTATGGGTTACCTTCGGATGAACGTAGGAGCCGCCATCTGCGACGATCTTCACTGCATCAACCAGTGCTTCTGAGTCCATCTCTTTTAATAGATAACCGAGTGCTCCTGTTTTTAGCGCATGGTTTACATAGTTTTCGTCATCGTGAATGGATAGAATGATGACTTTAGTATCCGGGTATCTGTCCATTAGTTCACGAGTTGCTTCTACGCCGTTTGTTTCAGGCATATTGATATCCATCAGGACAACATCTGGTTCGTGTGCTTCTACTAGGTTCATGGCTTCTGAACCGTCATCGCCTTCTGCTACTACGTTGAAAGAAGGTTCGAATTCAAGGATTCGTTTTACTCCCTCTCTGAAAAGCTGATGATCATCAATGATAACAATATTTGTTGCCATGTCTTTCGCCTCCCTAAACCTTGGAAAAATTTACATATTAAGCGGGACTTGGATCAGGATCACCGTTCCTGTCCCTACTTTTGAGTCAATCGTGATGTCTCCTTCGAGAAGGTCGACACGTTCTTTCATCCCCATGATGCCAAAGGATCCAGTTTTCTGTTTATCTTTATCGAATCCTTTGCCGTTGTCTTTGACAACAACTGTTATTTGGTCTTTCTTTACTTCTACTTTAACTTGGACATGTGACGCTTCAGCGTGCTTAAGTGCGTTTTGAACACTTTCTTGTACTAATCGGAACAGAGCGACTTCGAATTTTGAAGGAAGTCTGATATCAAGCCCCATATTCACAAACTGAATGGAGGTCTTCTGGTTATACTCTTCGATAGTACTCAAGTATTTTTTGAGGGTCGGAATCAACCCCAGGTCATCAAGTGCCATTGGTCTGAGGTCGTAAATGATGCGTCGGACCTCGTATAGGGCTGAGCGGACCATCCGTTTGAGGTCGCGGATTTCCTTGATGGCATCGTCTGTCCCTTTTTCACGGTAGACACGTTCGATCAAATCGGAACGCATCAAGACGTTGGCCATCATTTGTGCAGGTCCGTCGTGAATTTCACGGGATAAGCGTTTCCGCTCGTCCTCTTGTGCCTCGATGATTTGAAGGCCGAAATCCTGACGCTGCTTCGCGTCCTCCAGTGCCTCATTCACTTGCCTTAAGTCACTATTCAAATAATTGAGAACGACGGATATTTGCGAGCAAAGATTTTCTGCCCGTTCGATCGTGTCCCCGAGTGTGTGTAATCGCCTTTCGAGTTCATCGCGGCGATCTCTCAGCTGCTTTTCATGCTGTCTATTCATTGATAGTTTCATTTGCAGGTCATGAGCTTTCTCGTACGCTTCTCTAACCTGGTCTTCTGAATAGGTTTGAAAATGTTTGCTTACTTCGGAAAGTCTAAGCCGTGCAAACTTGGATTTCTGTTGGAGGTCATCTCCTTGATCAATCACCTTCAAGACCATTTCTTTTACATCCAGTAATTCTTTCATCAAATCTTCATAATCAGTTCGACATTGCTCGCCAATCTGGAAGATTTCATCCTTACTTTCGTCAACCGTATCGACCATCTTTTTCAGGATGCTATCTAACATCTTGGTGTTTATTTTTTTAAGTGACACGGTACACCCCTCTTTTGTTCCACAATAGTAGTCAACCTAGCATAAAGCTTTATGAAAAACTATTCTTGCATAATAATAATTGATTTTTCAGCTTGCGTTCGTTATGTCCATAGACCTACCACTCCGCTTTAAAATCGTACCTCTTATCATTTCAATGCAAAATCACAAAACTCCTTTATTCATCTAGGCATATTCCTATGTAATACCTCTACCAAGGGATCATTCGCTCAAGGTTCGAAGAGAATGAATGGGAATTATCTAGACCATTCGACTTCCCTTTAAAGAGCTTTGGAACAACTGAAGTATTACTATCAGCGTCCATTATACCATGTCATATATTGTCGGAGATTAAAGTTTGATTACATTGTATTACCATTATTTCATGTAGAACCAGTTTTTTCCGTAGGTAATTGGAAATTGATATTTATTTATGTGCAATCCGTTCTACTTTTATATATAGTAGATATAGGATGCAAATAGAGATTAAACGCGTATTTCGCCATTATTCATACATATGGAATTGGAAAGGAGAAACCGTATTGCTACATCACTATAATACCGTCAAGGGTTACGGAGAGCATGAAATTAATATAGAACGTTCCAGGTTCATCACCTACGTCAATCGGGTGGAATCAGAAGAAGAAGCACAGGAATTCATCGCAGCCATTAAGAAAAAGCACTCGGATGCAAATCATAACTGTTCCGCCTATATGATCGGTGAAAATAATCTGATCCAGAAAGCAAATGACGATGGTGAACCCAGTGGTACTGCGGGTGTACCTATGCTCGAGGTATTAAAAAAGAGGGATCTTAAAGACACCGTTGTCGTGGTCACCCGTTATTTCGGTGGGATCAAGCTTGGCGCCGGCGGACTGATCCGTGCATATGGACGTGCGACGTCAGAAGGCTTGAATGCTGCCGGTATTGTGGAAAGAAAGCTGATGCGCATCATGAAGTCTACGATTGATTATACATGGCTTGGAAAAGTGGAAAACGAAGTGAGGTCCTCCCATTATCAACTGAAAGACATTCATTACCTGGAAGCCGTCGAGGTCGAGGTCTATGTCGAGGAAGCCAAAAAGTCCGCGTTCAACGAGTGGATGACGGAGCTCACAAATGGACAGGCTGACATAAGAGAAGGCGATGTGGAATACCTTGAAACACCTGTTGAAACCAACCCGTAAAAATCTTTACATTGGAAAAATCTTTTTTCTTACAAAGCCATCATTAAACTCATACTAATTGTATAGAAGTAACACGGAAAAATGACTCTTTAGACGGATAGAGAAATAACCTTTTTTCGCCTACAATGGTGAAATTAATTGGACATCCTAACGTTTAGATTCATCTGGTTAATGGGTAGTAATAAATTAACTTGTTACTTTTGAAACTTTTCACTAAAATTCGACGTCTAATGAAGAAAGCCTCTGCTTTTTTTGACAAAATAGCCACTACGCATTTTAGTAATTGTTCCCTTAAAAAAAATGTTGCACATCATTAAATATGTGGTATTCTTACAATTGGAGTGCCCATTGAAGAAAAAGAGGTGAACGAATGTACTCTCTAATCGATTTTGTAATTGCTTTTGCTATTTCTTTAGTTGTTTCTGTAGCAGTGACTCCATTCGTAATCAAATTCGCCAAGCGATTTGGCTTTGTCGATAAACCAGACCATCGAAAGGTCCACAAAGGACTAATGCCTCGTGTGGGCGGCTTGTCGATCGTCATAGGTGCATCAGCTGGCTTGCTGTATTTGAATGATCTGATCGCTCCACTTTGGCCGGTCATTCTCGGGGGTGGAATCATCCTGATCGTAGGGATCCTTGATGATCGCTTTACCCTGTCACCAAAAGCTAAGCTTGTTGGACAAATCCTGGCAGCTTGTATCGTCGTGTTTGCCGACTTTAAAATTGACTTCATTACTTTGCCTTTCGTGGCAGAGCGTATATATTTAGGGAATTTCAGTTATGTGTTCGGTATTCTGTGGATCGTAGGGATCACCAATGCCATTAACCTGATCGATGGACTGGATGGACTTGCAGGGGGAGTATCCGTCATTGCCATGACTTCCATTATGGCTCTTGCAGCCATGAATGGTCAGTATATGGTGGTTGCCCTTACCGTTATCCTGATCGGAGGGACAATCGGATTCCTGTTCTTCAACTTTAATCCTGCGAAGATCTTTATGGGTGATACGGGAGCATTGTTCCTTGGCTATTGTATTTCCATCATCTCGCTCCTTGGATTGTTTAAGAGTGTCACGATCTTCAGTTTAGTTGTTCCAATTATCATCCTGGCTATACCGATTTTTGATACGTTCTTTGCGATTATCAGACGTATCCTGAATAAGCAAAAGATTTCAGCACCTGATAAGTCCCATTTACACCATCGCTTACTGGCAATGGGCTTCTCTCATAAAGAGACGGTCCTGATTATTTATGCGATTGGAGCATTTTTCGGACTATGCGCGATCCTATTCACTCGATCAACCCTTTGGGGAGCTATTCTCTTCTCCGCTGTCCTGGTGATTATCATTCAGTTGACGGCAGAAGTGGTTGGATTGATCGGTCAGCATAAGCCTTTGATCAATACGATGAAGAAATTACGCGAAAGATAAGCACACGCTCACGTTTATGCGTGGAAAATACTAGATTAGTAGAAAACCTTGGATGATTATCCAAGGTTTTCTTTTTGTCTGATTGAGATCGATTATGGCTCCAAATTGGCTGATTACAAGGATTTTCTTTAGATTGTCCTTTTTTAGCTGGGAATGTAGTTTAAAGCCAGCCTAAAGGCCGATTCTGGTGACGGATCTGTAGGTTGAGATGGGCTTCGCGGGAGAATTGATCCGGTTTGGGATATAATTGATCCTGATATCCGATAATTGATCCTTATTGGGCTGTATTAATCCTGAATCTGATTAATTGATCCTCACTTCATTTTATTGATCCATCGTGTCGAATTTTCTTGATAAGCGTACGATACATCGAGGACCGTCCCCCTTATTGATTGACCAAAGACAAGGAGTTGACTCTATTTTGCCCACCATTCGTCAAATCACGCATATAAACGCTCCTGTTTCTGTTTGTTTCGACTTAGCCCGCAATGTGGATATTCATACTCAAACGACCTCTAAAACGAAAGAGAGGGCCATAGGAGGCGTCACAAGCGGTTTATTGGAGATTGGAGATACCGTGACATGGGAAGCCGTTCATTTTGGCGTTAAACAGCGACTGACGGCTCAAATTGTCGAAATGGACGCCCCCCATTCGTTCACGGACGTTATGGTGAAGGGTGCTTTTACATCCTTTACTCATATCCATGAATTTAGCCAACAGGATAATGGCACACTAATGAAGGATACTTTCTCATATGAAGCTCCATTGGGCATAATCGGGACGCTTGCAGACAAACTCTTTTTAAAAAGGTACATGCACACGTTCATCAAGATGAGAGCAAACGAATTGAAGAAGATCGCTGAACAAACAAACACTCCTACCTCATGAGATAGGAGTGCGAGCGTTATTCTTTTTCCTCAAAATAATTGCTTCTGATGATCAGATCCGATACTTGCTGAGCTTTCAATTCGAATTCCTTCTTATCGTCGGACAGTTCACGATCTGATCGAATCGTATTCTCGAGTGGGATGACGGCAAAACTGTCATCCGATGTAAGCATGTTTCTTCCCATTACCACATCTCCATACTTCTTTTCCTCAATGCCCATGACATAGGCCAGCGTAGGGAAGATATCGACTTGACCGTAGGCCTTGTCCAGTTCCATCGGTTCCATGCCAGGATTGTAGAGGATGAACGGCACTCTGCCCTCTTCGTCGATCCCTTCAACCTTTGGATTTTCTTTCATCATTTGATCTTTGTAGCTGTTTTCGAAAGCGGCGTGATCACCGAAGATCGCAATGATGGTGTCATCGAGCATATCGTTCGCTTCAAGATCTTCCATCAGCTTACCGACCGCCATATCCGTGTAGTGTATGGACTGCAGGTAATGAGCAGCGGATGTATCGCTGTATTGAGCTTCAAATTCAAGACCTCTGAATTGTTCCGGGATGACGAACGGCGTGTGACTTGTCAGCGTAATCAAATAGCCAAAGTAAGGCTGCTCCTTTTTACTCAAGAATTCAACCGATTGATGGAAAAACTCTTCATCACTCAGGCCCATCCCGATTTCTTCGCCTTCATGAAACTCCTCAATGGCATGATATTCATCAATCCCGATATGCGGGTAAGCTTCACGTCTGTTCCAATACGTTCCCTCGTCCCCGTGGAAGGCATAGGTTGAATACCCTTCCTCTTTCAACAGTCCGGGAAGCGTCGTATAATCATTCGTCGGATAGCGGAAGAATGTGCTCCCCTCCATGACCGGAAGCAGGGATGTATTCACGACAAACTCTGCATCAGAGCTTCGTCCGCCCTTTGTCTGCGGATAGAAGTTGGACGCATAGATACTGTTCTTCAACAGTTTGTTCAGGTTGGGGGTTACTTCTTTCCCATTCACCTTTTTATTCAGCACCCAGTTTTCAAGTGATTCAAATTGAAGGATGAGCAGGTTTTTCCCTTCTCCGACTCCTTCGTACTTATTGTTTAAGTACAGCCTTTTTTCTCTATTTTCCTCTTTATTGTCAAACCATTCTTTTACGAGGGTTTCCTCTTCCTCGTTCAAGTCGATGTAGCGATTGTTTTGATAAAACAGGTACATATCCAGCACACTGTATTGAAGCGGATTGAACTTCAATATGTAATCATAGCGATCGTAAATCTTGAAGATCTGGGCATATGGAGTGCCATCGATATAGTGATTCTTCAAAGGCTTCACGGCAAGGATGCTGAAACCTGCCAGGAAAATGATGATAAAGGTTTTCCATTGTACCTTGGGAATCGAAAAGGATTTCTTTTTCGTCAGGATGAGCAATAGGATGATATCCACTACAAACAGGACATCCAGCCCGTTGATCAGTTCCATGATGCTCGGTCCGAGTCCTGAAAGATTGGACGTCTGCAGTAAGGCAAAGAACGATAGTGGTGTTCCAAAGTAGCGGATATACCATAACTGGGACAGCAATAGGAAGGTCGCGACAATATTTAGACCGATGATGGCCGTCTTTCTCGACCAGGTTTTAAACAGAAACACAAATGAAAATAACATCAAAATACTGCCCGGAAGCGTCACGAATAAGCTTTTCACTTCAAATAGGCCTTTTCCTAATAATAAATAGAATAATACGACTTTAATGGAAAGACCAACGGCAGAGATGAGCAGGAGTTTGTCCTGCCATATGGAAAGCAGTGCCTCTTTTAGCTTGTTTACTAGATTCATAATCTTAATACCTCGTTTACATAATTGTAATAAAATTTTAACACTTTTCCTTTTACTTATAAAGTCAGGGTTTGACATTTTATTGTAGAAATCGACTTTATTAGGGATGGACACGACAAATAAAGTCGCGAAAAAACCCGATTTGAGAGGCTCAAACCGGGTTTCGTTTCCATTATCTACTAGTCGGTGTCCATGTTGCCTGTCTCTTACCTGAGATCGCTCTCAGCGTACCAAGGAAGGCTGCATAGTTTACCAGGCAGAAGTAGTAAGGGATATACGTGATTTTGTTGCTCGTCACTTTGCCTAAAAGTGCGAGGAGGTAGAATGCCAATTGTAAGCCGAACATGACTTGATAGAATGGCTGATCCAGTAAGAAAAGATTAATGATAAAAATGGCAATCATATAGTAAGGAACAAGCCATCTCAAGAATTTATGAGACATGTATTTATAGAAGAAATCGAAATTCCTGAACGGATTCAACACATGCTTGTAGCTCATGATCCCTGTGAAGCTTCGCGTTACGATACGGACTTTCCGGCCAAATTCTTCTGATGATTTTGGTGATGTCTCTTCCATCGTGATCGCATTCGGTTCATAGACGAATCGCTTTTGCTGGTTGATGATGATCAGCGGGTTCTGCATATCATCGCCGACGTTCGGATTCATCTCTTTGAATAATTCTTTACGGAGCGCATAGATCGAACCATTTGCCACGATCGTCGTACCTGTTGCCGTTTCGAGCATTTTCAGGAGCTTCTCATACTTCCAGTAAGCACCCTCTGATTCTCCGATAGATGAGTTTGTTGGATTGGTTAATCTAAGCTCACCACAAACCCCACCGATTTCTTCATCTTTAAAGTGCTTCACTAAATGATGAACAGCATCCTTATTGTAAAGCGAGTTCGCATCCGAGAATACAAGGACTTCACCAGTTGCCAACGGAACGGACTTGTTCAGTGCCGCTGTCTTCCCTTTTCTTCCTTTTACGACATTCAGCTTCACGTTCGGATATTTCGCCACGAACTCATTGACGATGTCGTTCGTTCTGTCGGATGAATCATCTGACACAACGATGATTTCAAGCTTGTCCTGTGGATAATCAAGATCCACAGAATTTTGTACTTTTTCAGCGATGACTTTCTCTTCGTTGTATGCTGCGATAAAGAGCGTTACCTTTGGTTCATAGCCTGTATCCGTGATTTGATCCTTTTTGACAACTCCTGATATGAGCTTCAGCAGGATCGGATAACCGGCATAGATATAAACCGAAAGGAGGATCAGCAGCCAAAAGATTATTTCCAGTATCATATCATGACTTCCTCTCATCTATCCTTATTACCAATTGAAGGTGGACCCTGATGAAGGATCCACCTATCATGTTATGCTTTGACCGTTTTTCTTCCGATTGACGCATAATAGAATCCGTTCTCTTCCATATGAGCAGGATCAAAGATATTACGTCCATCAACGATGACTTTGCTGTTTACTAGTGTAGCTACTTTTTCTAAATCCAGCTCTCTTACTTCATCCCACTCTGTCAGAATCAGGATGGCATCCGAGTTCTGGATGACTTCATACAGGTCTTGTCCAGTACGAAGATTTGGAATGAGCGCTTTAGCGTTTTTCTCTGCAATGCGATCATAGGCGGTGATGTCCGCTCCCAGTTCTTGCAGTTTAGGAATGACATCAACAGAAGGTGCGTCCCTCATATCATCTGTATTCGGCTTAAATGCAAGACCAAGGACAGCAATTTTCTTGTTTGTCAGGTCGCCATCAAAGGCTTCTACCAGCTTGTTTACAACCTTAAAGCGCTGAAGACCATTCACCGCTTCAACGTCTTTGACGATTTTGAAGTCGTAGCCCACTTGATCGGCAATCTTGACAAGGGCACTTGTATCTTTAGGGAAACAAGAACCTCCGTAGCCGATTCCAGCGTTCAGGAATTGAGGGCCGATACGCGGGTCATATCCCATTCCTTCTGCTACCTTCGTCACGTCCGCCCCAACAAGTTCACACACGTTCGCCACTTCATTGATGAAGCTGATTTTCGTTGCAAGGAACGCATTGGACGCATATTTGATCATTTCAGATGTTTCGATGTTTGTCACGACGATATTTTTGGTAAAAGGAGCATGTAATTCCTTCAGGATCGCCTCTGCTTTCTCTGATTCCACACCGATGACTGCTCTTTCCATATTCACTGTATCATAAATGGCCGACCCTTCACGAAGGAATTCAGGGTTTGATGCCACATCGAATTCTTCATGGCCGACTACTTCTTTGATGACACCTTTGATCATGGCACCTGTTCCCACTGGAACCGTACTCTTCGTCACGATCACTTTATAGTCATGAAGGTGCTCTGCAATCGAGCGGGCAGCCGCTTCAATATATTGCAGGTTCGCCTCACCATTCTCTTTTGGAGGAGTTCCAACCGCAATGATGACAAGATCTGCATCCTTCATCCCTTCAGCATAATCCGTTGTGAAGGATAAGCGGCCTTCGCTGATGTTCTTTTCTACTAATTCGGTTAAGCCCGGCTCGTAAATAGGGATGATCCCATTTTTCAGGTTCTCTACTTTTTGAGCGTCTATATCCAGGCATGTCACTTTGTTTCCGGCGTCACTGAAGCATACGCCTGAAACAAGTCCTACATAACCTGTACCAATTACACAAATGTTCATCTTAATTTCTCCTTGTTCATTCTGAAATGATGTCTTTTAACCAGCTTTTCAATGGACCTTTAAGGTCATCTCTCATTAAAGCAAACTCTACTGTTGCTTGAACAAAGCCGTATTTGTTTCCAATATCATATCTTTTACCATTAAAAGAATATCCGTAAACATTTTGCTTCGTATTTAATTCTTGAAGAGCGTCTGTCAATTGAATTTCATTTCCTTGACCAGGCTCAAGGTTTCCTAGAATATCAAGGACATCCGGAGTTAGAACATAGCGCCCCATGATAGCCATGTTGGAAGGAGCATCCTCTAATTTCGGCTTTTCTACCAGTCCTTTGACTTTGAAAAGTGGACCATCGTTCGCAGGGTCTTCCACGTCGATGACACCATATTTGGATACGTCCTCGTCAGGAACTTCCTGTACGCCGATGATGCTTGATTCTTTCTCTTCGAATTCATCGATCAGTTGTTTAAGACAAGGTTTCTCAGAGATGACGATGTCGTCTCCAAGAAGGACTGCGAAAGGATCGTTCCCGATGAATTTTCTTGCACACCAGATGGCATGTCCGAGTCCTTTAGGCTCTTTTTGACGAATGTAGTGAATGTCCGCCAGATGAGAGATTTGTTTGATTTGCTCGAGCTCATCATATTTTTCTTTCATTGCAAGCATTTCTTCAAGCTCTAAAGACTTGTCAAAATGGTCTTCGATGGCACGTTTTCCACGGCCTGTGACGATCAGGATATCCTCTATCCCGGAATTCACCGCTTCTTCGATAATATATTGGATTGTAGGTTTATCTACAATTGGTAACATTTCTTTCGGCTGTGCCTTTGTTGCTGGTAAGAATCTCGTACCTAAACCCGCAGCCGGGATAATCGCTTTTTTTACTCTCAAAGAACTCACCTCTTAGTTTTGTGTAAATCATTTGTTCTTATTCTACTGATTCGAAGTCTTTTTAATAGTGTCTGCAGATTTTGGCTCATTTACGCCCTGTGGAGACAAAACGCCTGAGCAAATTTCTTTGCTCTTTCGTTTTGTTTCCACAGGGCGTACTTTCAGCTGCGCTGAAAGCGATTGAAACGTTCGTTTCAATCGATGAGCCAAAATCATTAATTTTCACGAGTATTATACCATATGTTGTTGATTTCTTAATCTCACAGGTTTATTGTGCTATAATATAGCGAGTAATTTCAGATGTGAGGATGAAGAAAATGATTAGTGTAATCGTACCAACTCTTGGAACGAAGCCAGAGGAATTGAAACGATTGTTTGAAAGTCTTAATAATCAATCATACAAAGACTTCGAAGTCATTATTGTATCACAAGACAATCACAATTATATTACATCCGTTTTAAAAGATGTTAACTTTAAATACAATCATATTGAAATTGACCGCAAAGGGTTGTCACTTGCCCGGAACGTTGGTATTGAGCATGCGAGTGGCAGCATTCTGACGTTTTCGGATGACGACTGCTGGTATAATGACGACTCGTTCCAGCTTGTTGTGGATTATTTCAACGAGAATCTCGAGACCGATGTCGCATGCTTCCAAATCTATGATCCGATCAAGGGCGTTTACTATAAAGAATATGACGAAGAAGAGCAGAAACAGGTTACAACCGGTAAGCTGTTGAAGAAGTCTTCTATTGAAATCTTTATTCAAACGGCGAATATCGAGCCCTCCCTGATTCGATTCGACGAGAAGTTCGGCTTGGGTGCGATTTATCCATCTGGTGAAGAGAATGTCTTCTTATTCGATTTAGCCAGAAACCATAAGTCCATCAGCTATTATCCGAAGGTTGTCGTGAATCATGAGAAGCCTGAGATGCAGACCCGTTTATATGAAAAATCGTTTATCGGAAAAGGTCCTTTGTTTAAGAGGATGTACAATACCCCTACAGCGGTGGTTCTATTGACCCTTTTTACGTTGAAAAAGTATCGTCATTTAGATGAGCCATTCAGCTATTACGGTAAAGCGTTTAGAGAGATTTTCAGGTATGAGAAGAAGTAGTGTTTGATCGTTATGATTCGAGTTGCGGCAGGTGCCCGGTTGTGGGCGCCTGCCGTTTTTTTGGTATGTCGTAGATTTAAATTGTGAACTGATGGCGGTTTTGGTTTATAGGGAATCGATTTCTGTTTGTTTTGGATGGGGATTTCTTTTAGATTGTCCATATTTGGGTGGGAATGTGCTGTTTGGGTAGGTTGCAGGCCGATTTGAGGATGTAATCTGTGGAGTTGGGTTACCTTCGCAGGATAATTCGGTCCTGTTTTGGAGGAAATTGATCCTGATCATCGATCATTAATCCTCGATTGGCTTTTTCAATCCTGAAATTGATTTATTGATCCTCATTTCAATGAATTGATCCTCCGTGTCGAATTTTCTTTATCCCGCAGGTACCAACCGTACCGTCTCCATCTACAGATATCGTTTGCACATCATGTGCCCAATGCAGAATAAAAAAGGTGCACCCATCTCCAATGGGTGCACCTCAAGTAATCACTTCTCTTTTAAAATGACTTCTGTAATCATGTCATTTTCTTTTGTTAATTTCAGCTCATTTTGTTCGAGATCGAGCTCATTTTCGAGATCGCCATGGATCTTTTCGAATTCCGCTGCGGGAATGTTTACCGGGAACTTGATTTCCACAAGTCGCTTATCTTCGTTTAATCCAACAAAGGAGTTGAACTCTTTGTAGTAGTAGTAGAATTCAACTTCGCCTTGCCCTTCAAAGATGTAAACAGGATCTCCATATTTACGGAACAGATTCTTTTCCGAATATCCGATTGGAAGAGGCGTTTCTGGTAAGAGGCCTGCGTCCACGTATTGCAGGAATTCATCGGATAGGACTTTTCTGTTGTTCTTCTCGTAATCGATCCGGAAGCTCAGCGTACCGGACTTTTCGAGAAGCTCTTCGTCCGTTAGCTCCAGGAACTCTTCCGTTGCCAGCTCTTCATTTAATGCACTTATTAATTCGACAATCGGAATTTCTTCTTGAGCCAGTAATATTTTTGTAATCTTGCCCTCTTCTACTTCGAACACAACGCTCTGTTTCTTGATGATCATATACACATACGATGTGGTCGCATTTTCATCTGCTTTGTATTCAAACATGTCCAGCTCTAAGTTGTTGTCAATGACCTTTTGGAGGTTATCTCCTACATTGATCGTGTCAGAAATCTTGAACTTTTTATTGGATGTGATCAGGTAGTCTGCTTCTCCGCCAGTGAAGTGAACGCGAAGCTTCTGTTCTGAATCATCCAGTACTTTATCCTTGGATTCGGGATCTTTCATGACCTTAAATACTTCCTGATACCTTTCTCCTAAGCCGAAATTCAGGAGTGAATATTCGTTTCCGACCGATTTATATTCACTTTTTTGCACCTCTTTTGTTTTCACGCCAACAATAATGCCAAACAAAAGAACCACAAAGATCAGATATGAAAGAAAGATTTTGTATGAACTCAACTGTATCACTCCGTTACATTTAGCTTATCTTTGTGTTTCATTTCACCGATTTTCACTAGCACGGCGATAACTAATAGAACTGCCCAGAATCGTGGTGTGACATAATCCGCTCTGTATAAGGATGTGACCATCAGGTGAAAGTACTCGACTAATGCAATGAAGTAGTACATGTTCTTCATGCCGTTCTTCAATAGGAATACGGCGATGGAAATTAATCCTGTCAGTAAAAGAAGGAGTCCGATGACACCTTGCTCAAATAGCACATCGATAAACATATTGTTTGCCGAGATGGCCAGGCTCATCTGGGTATGAGGTACAATCTTGGTCCCCGCCAGGAACTCATAAGCTCCCGGTCCATATCCAAATAGTCCCGATATGATGGAATGATCGAACAGCCACTGGAATGGCATGACGTACATATAAATCCGGCTTGATTGTGTCGGATCGAAAAGGTTATCTCTTCTTCCCCAAATCGGAGAGAAGAATTTGGCCAGTAGATCCGGATTCACCAAATAAAGACCTGCAATCCCGATGATCCCAACCAACGGAATCATCCACAGGATTTTCTTCGGGAATTTTGGATGGAACATTAAGTAAACCATTAAGAAGCCGATCACCAGTACCAGATTGAAATAGGCGCTCACGGAAAATGTAAAGGCCAGGATGAATAGCGTCGGAATAAGTACGGCGACCGCATACACCCATTTCCGTTTTACAAACAGGAATGCCAGGATAATCAAATCAATCAAGAACGGTCCCATATAGCTTGGTTCATTGGTGAATGAAGTGATCCGAAAATCGAACAGTGTCACTCCTTCCACACTATGAACAAAGGAACGGGTGTTTAGATTAAGGAATGGAATGTTGAACATGAAATAGGCAAGCTGCCAAAAGGCTACAGCCACTAATAACAATATCGACAACGGGTAGACTTTGATGATGCTTGCATTATCCTTTGGCTCATTCACAAGCAAACGGTAGCCGAAGTACACAAACATGAAAAAGCTGAGATAATAGGCAAGTCGCGTGATCATCGAGCTTTTCAAGTAGCTCATATACTCTACGCTATTCAATACCGTAGCCGTATAAAAAGCAGAAAGAATAGCCAGTGCCAATGAGATAAGGAAAAGAATCAGGAAGCGTTTCAAGTATTTATCAAACTCTGAGGTTTGCGTTAAACGTTTTCGATTGAGTACGTAATACAGGAATAATAATGAGCCAACTCCCAATGTCAGCACCGCAGGAACGGGTACGGGGAGAAGCTTGATGTATTTAGCTTGAGTAGAGAACTGGGCGAAGAACAAATATCCGGCCACTAATATCAAGATGATCTGTTTCACCCTCGGCTCATACTTGTTCATGAGTGTGGAAAAATTCATACTAAACTCCTCATTGTCTTTATAGTTTATGGAAGGCTTATTTGTTTCATAAGAGCCTTATTGAATATAGTCTATATCTTTCAGTAGAAGAATTCCGTCCTTCTTCTCCCATTCCGTCATATAAACCAATTCATTTTCTTTATTAAAACGATAGAATTTATTGACAGCTTCGGTATGAAAATAACTTTTACGCTGAGATGTCAGTTTCTCTTTAAGATAGTTGAAGTCCGTTTCTGTCACTGTGTTGTCAGGACTCAGCATATATTTAAAGGTATCCCAATCCGTGTTTTCAATATTATTGCGAATGTATTGATCAGCTTCCAGAAGGTTTCTGAATTTCAATGGCTGATCACCGCAGCCGCTTAAGAATAAAGTGATCAAAATTAGTAGAACGGCAAACTGTCTTTTCATTACAAACTCCTTTCCTATGAGGACCATCGTCTCTTTCGAATTCCTTGTTTCCTATGTAAAAAGGGACGCACCCTGTTAAGTCTTGATAATCAAACAACAATAAAAAATTATACATGAAAACCAACCATTTGAAAATGCTTTGTTCCCTGCCCCTATACGCTTTGTCACCCCTGTCAATACTGAAAAATGACGCAGATTCTCTATGATTCCGTTATGTTAAATATGTGTTACAAACATGTTTTATAGTCATAATTTTGGAAGATTGATCTATATGAGGGAAAGTTACGCTTTTTCAGCTACTCGTTAACTGCCTGTTGGCGGGGGTGGGAGCTTGTATTGGATGGGCAAATTGAGTGTGCATTTAAAGAAAATTCGACCCGAGGATTAATTATCCCGCGAAGACCGCTTCAAGTCATCGATTCACCACTCGAATCGGCTTTCAATCCAGTCTAAAACCACCCTCCCAGCTATAAAGAGACTATCTGATGCCAAAAACCTTCCAGAAGTGAAAAAATAAGATCAATCCATCGTCACAACCCGAAGATCGGAAGTTTGTCCATAAAAAAACTGCCATCCCTAAGAATGGCAGCTTCATGATTCATATTAATTTGCTAAAGCCTGTTGGATATCTTGACGAACAGATGCTGAAATGGCCCCTTTACCGCCTAAGAAGTACGTATCGGCCAGGACCGTACGCTCATCCAGCCATGTTGCCACATTATCCGGTAAGGCATCCTTACGCGTCAGGATTAATGGGGATTTCATCGCTGCTGCCAATGAAGACGCAGGCAGGGCATCGATGAAAATGTCTCCCCGTGCGAAGAATAATGTCTTTTCTTCAAACTCACTGCTGTATTTCTCTGCAATCGTCAGACTTGTTTGGTAACGGTCATCCCCGTATACCCTTGACACGTCTGAAGCAAGATTCATTAATTGGCGTTCTACTCCTGAAGAAACAGCAGACTGACCACCAATGATCGTTACTTTATTAATACTATTCTCTTTCATGTATGCTTCAACGCTCTCATGAAGGGAATCCTTTGTCGTATACAGAATCGGGATTTGCATCATGCTCGCATATGAAGCAATCGACAGGGCATCTGGGGATTTCTCGTCTTTTGTCACAACAAAGATTTCATCATTGTTGTTGATTTCGTCTGCCACCTTCACTGCCGTCTCGTAACGCTCTTTTCCGCTGATGCGGGTAACATCAGATAAGCCTTTCAGCTGACTCTCTACATTGCCGCTGATGGCATTCGTACCACCAAGTAAGTAGACTTTTTCAGGCTGAAGTCGCTTGATTTCAGCCAGTACTGTTTCTGGGAGTGAATTGGATGTGGTTAATAATAACGGTGAATCCATTTTCTTCGCCAGTACACTTCCTGTTAACGCATCGATCGATAAATCGCCGCGGCCGATGACTACTGCCTTCGATTTATTTTCCCAGCCATACTCTGATACACTGACGCTTGTTTCATAGCGGTCGATCCCTTCAAGCTCATGAGAATAGTCGTTTAAGTCCAATTCTCTATTCACGCTTGTTGTTGGATAGTAGTAGCCAAGGATCGTTCTGAAGTTGTTTCCGTCTTTCGACATCTGGTAAGCACCGTATTGGCTCATCCCGATTCCGTGGCCGAAACCGCCGCCGTTGATTGTAAATCGCTCATCCGTCTCGCCAAGACTCTTCACATAAGGACTCTTCATGATTGATGTCCCCAGCATAAAGCGAATGTTATAAGAGCGATCGTTAATCGTTTTGGTTTGCAGTTTGATGGTTTCGTCTTCATTTTTCACAAATCCACTATCTTTTTTCTCAAAATAAGTGAACGATACGGTTCCTTTCAACACATCTGTTGAAGTGAAAGATGAATCCGGGATATCAAAAGAGACATCCTTTATATCGACGATTTTAATTTCACTTTTATCATCAATATGGTTTTTATTTTTCAACCATGATTTCATGTTCGAAATGACCGTTTGATCTTGTTCCTTCACGTCCGACCACCAGAATTCCGGTTTCTTTAGATCCAGCTTGCTATCATCGAATTGAGATTTGGAGAGTGGGACTGCCCAATTTCCGTGTGGTGAGATTTTCGCATCATAGATGTCCGGCTTCGTCTCCAAGTAAGGAACTAATGGGGATCCCCAAACATTTTGATTCGAGAATACTCTTCCCCCATTTGATGAAGAATAAAATGCTTCCGCATAGCTGTCGCCTTTTTTCAGAACTTCACCTTGAGTTTCATTGACCGCTTGCGTAGTATGAGGGTTCCAATCGTACCCTTTATAGACTTGATCACTTTGGCCATCATAAATCGTCCAGTTCCCTTTTTTCAATACAAAGGTTCTGGCTGCGACAGCTTGAGCCTTCAAAGCATCCAGTCCGCCGTTATCGCCCCAGGAAGCAGGCATTTCAGCAGGGACCACGCCTTTTAAGTAGTCTTCGAGATTGATATTGTTCACAGGTCTCACATATTTACTGGATTCAACGGTAAACTCGACTTCTCCTAAATATTGCTTGTCAACATTTCCTTTGATTGTCATGGAACGATCCATCGCTTCTGTAATCGTCGGGATGATCGTAGCGTTCCCATCGAACTTCTTCACGAGTGTGGAACCTTTATATAGAGATAGTTTCCCTGATTCCACCTTCATGGTGTAGGATGCACCCGGCTGGATGAAGATCGACGTTCCCTTCACTTGGTAATCACCGTTTGTCGTAAAAGGAAGTGAACTCTTACTTCCGATATAATTTTGAAGTTTTACAGAAATAGGCTCACCCGCTGCACTTGTATCAATCGGTGCTGCCATCATTCCCGTAACCATTGTGGAAAGAACCAGCATAGATAGTAACTTCTTCTTCAATGTTTTTCCTCCTTGCAGTATGTATTGATGAAGGCGTTCCAAAACGGAACACCTTCAGGATTTTATAGCTCTTCTACTTTTGTCAAAACGGATTCGATTTTATATCCGTTATCCCCGGTTTCTTCATATACTTCTTTGATCATGCCGATCCCGGGAGCATAGTACATGGTATTGATGGTATTCACCTTTCCATTCTTCACCGTGCTTCGAACCGCGACGACATTTTCGTACGTGTCGTAAGGAACTTCGACCGTTTCATCTTCACTGATGATTTCCCATCGGGTTGTGTCACCTTTTCCTTTATGCTTGATGTCGGCCAGTGGTTTTGCTTCTTTATCCGGAGAAAAGCTGTCCAAAATGCTTTCTTTCACGTTCTTCGGATTACTTTCTTCATACACGACTTGAATGGCATCCTGATCCCATTTAAGGATTTGAAGAGTGACCATCTCTCCCACTTTGAATACACGCTGAACATGCGTTTCATTGTGATCGACTACCGTTTCCGTCAAGCTGAAATCCTTGTTTTCAAACGTTTTAACCATGTTTTTTTCAGGCTTCAGCTGTTGGAGTAACAGGTTCACTTCTTCTTTTTCTTTTTCCGTCGTTTCATTATTTTCTTCAGATGTGTCTTCTTCGGATGTTACTTCTTCAGAGCCTTCGGACGGCTCCTCTGCTTCCACTTCCTCTACTTCTTCCTGGTTATCCGACTCTTCATTTACAGAAGTATCTTCATTGGACGTTTCGCTTTCGGCTGTATCCGGTTCTTCCTTCGTTGTTTTCTCACTTGGAGAGGAAGCATTACATGCAGTAAAGACAGTCATAGACAAGATGAGCAGAGAGACTAGAAAGATATTTTTACGACTGTTCAACACGGGTTGTCCTCCTTAATACAAGACATTCTTCATTTTTGCAATGATGGCGTCATCAACTTTCCCGCCAACTTTAATGACTTCTTTTACGCCACCGGCAGGCTGATACTCGAGAATGAAATCTTCTAAGTGACCATCTAATGTGCCGCCTACCAATACGATTGGCGCCTTTGTTTTAACAGATAGGGCTGATGCGGTTAAAGCATCCGGGTAATTCGTTCCCGTGGAAACGATGAATTTGTCCGAGCCCATCACTGATTTAAATTCTGTCAGTACTTTTGCAAGTGTTTTATAACGGTCCGCTCCGGAGAGTCTTTCCACATTGGTTGAATAGCGTTTGATCGATTGTTCAACCGTTGATGAAATGGCACTTCCCCCACCGAGGACCTTCACTTGCTTTCCTTTTACATACGATAGAGCGCTAGAATTGATGCTATCTTTACCTGTCAGCACAATCGCCCATTGATTGGCTGAAGCAATCGGTGCTGCTCCAAGGGCGTCGGCGTAATTTTTGCCTGATGCCACGAACACGCCTTTTACATTCGTCAGCTTTTTATTAATAAGAAGATTCGTAGCATAGCGGTCAGCTCCACCGACTCTAGTAACGGTCAGTCCAAGCTTCGCCAATCGATCTTGAACCGCAGTTGAAACGGCTCCTTTACCACCGATCACGTATACTTCTTTCGCGTTCAATCTCGCAAGCTCATTTTCTACTTCTGAAGGAAGCTGGTCCTTACTGGTTAATAGAATAGGAGCGTTATCCAGTTGAGCTGCCAGAGGCCCGACTGAAAGTGCGTCTGCGAAGTCATATGCCGTTGCGAGTACGACGGCTTTTTTCGCTTTGGAGCTTGAGAAACCGCTAGGATAAAGGTCTTTAGAAACCTTGATCGCCGTTTCCATTCGATCGAGGCCGATCAGGTTTGTATCGTTAATGTAACGATTGATCTTAACTCCATCGATACTCGACCAAATGACTCCTTTGGAATCAATATCAACCACTTTTAATGGTGTTGCCTTCCATTTAGCGTAATCGATTGCACTCTTGACATCGTAATACGACCATAAACTTTTTCCTGCTTCTGTTTGAACACTGTATTTTTTGGGTAAATAATTAGACCAAAGGATTTTTTCAGTGTGTTCATCCACTACTCTGGTATTCGTCAGAGTTCCTGCATATTGGATCGCGTCTTCCTTGATCGGGTATGTTTTAAGCTTGTCATTCCCTTTTTGATAGACACTGTATTCATTCAGATTCTCGTACACTTTTTTCTGCTGGTATTTATCGAATACATATGTATTGGATTGAGACTTGGAATATTGAATGGCTTCCTCTTTCGTCTTATAGACTTTAAGTCTCTTATTCTCTGCGTTATACACTTCAAACACTTTGAAATAGGAAACGATTCCGTTCTTGATACCCTCTGCGGCATTATTTTGGAATGTCCATGTTTTGATCAGGGCTTCTTCTGTCGGATTCGACATATACCCCATCTCCAATAAGAGTGATGGCATTTGCGTGTTACGGATCACATAAAACGCCTGATCATTTCTCATACCTTTGTCTGTCAGGCCGATGGCATTCACCGTACTCGGGTGAATCGTTTCTGCTAATCTCTTGGATTCACTTCCATACGCTACCTGAATGGGATCCGGCGGATATTCCGCTTCCCAGGCATATTTATTATCATAGTGATACGATTCGAATCCTCGTACATACGGGTTTGTAGGTGCCGCATTGTGATGGACCGAGACAAATACTGTTTGATCATTCTTTCCTTTGGCAAATGCATTCGCTAGATCTGTACGTTCTTGAAGACTCAAATACTTTGTACCATCATTATGAGTCATATACACGTTGAATCCCGCTGCTTTTAGCTTATCCCGTAATTTTTCAGAGATTGCCAGATTGGCATGCTTTTCATAAAAACCAGTTGAACTCCCAGAATATCCTGTTGTACCTGAATCCCAACCTCCGTGACCTGGGTCAATGACTACATTCTTCTCAGCCGATGCCAGAATCGGTATGACTAGAAACATAGCCATTGTCACAACAAGCATCGCAATCTTTTTCTTCATTATTCTGCATTCTCCTCCATTATATTAAAATTTTCCTTTATTCTACCATTAATATCGACAACAGTTGACATACTTTTGACATGTTTTCGTAAACTTTTACATAATTATAAAAAAAGACACTCCATTCTCCTTTAACAGGATCTTTGAGTGTCTTTGATATTTATAGGTTTGGAAAAACGCAGCTTCTTGAAAATAGCGACGTTTATCTCTCACCTTTTACTATTTTATTATAAAGATCAATCATTCTCTTAGAATTCTCTTCCCAATCGTAATGATTGATGACGTGGTCCCTGCCGTTTCTCCCCAACTTCTCTCGTTCTAAGGAATCCTTATAGAGATATAGTAGTTTGTCGGCCAGTGCTGCCGGATCTTTAGATGGGATCAGATAGCCTGTTTCCCCGTCCAGCACGACTTCCGGCAGACCGCCGACATTGGTTGCCACAACCGGTACACCACAAGCCTGGGCCTCTACAGCTGAAACCCCGAAGCTTTCAATCAAGGAAGAAATGACAAATATATGAAGAGACGAGATAAAATCAGGAACATCCTCATGAGCGATTCTTCCTAAAAAATCTACATTCTCATTAATGCCCAGGTCTTCTGTCAGTTTCATATATTTCGTCATATAAGGTCCGTCCCCTGCCAGTTGCAGGCGAACGTACTGGCGCTCAGGTCCCAGGGTATCCAGAAATAGTTTAAATCCCTTCAGGAGATACTCTATCCCATACTTCGGCTCCATCCCTTTAGCAATCCCGATTCTGAATTGACCTTCGACCTTTTCCGTCAGGTTCGGTTTGAATTGTGTCGTATCCACACCGAATGGGGTGATGGCCAATGGCTTATTTTCATCTATATATTTTTTTGTTTCCTGTTCCAGTGCAGGACTGGTCGAACAAATATAATCTGCCCTCTTTAATGCGTATTGGAGGATGATCCGATTCATCACATTCCGCTTAGGGAAGTCGTAGATATCCGATCCCCATACCGATAGAATATAAGGACTGAATCCTGTCAGCGCCCCGATCAGCCCGTAGCTCGAAGCATAATGGGAATGGATCAGATCAGGTTTATAGTTTCGAATGATTTTCTTCAATCTGGAAACCGTAAATAAATAAGAAATCTTGTGATTCAATTTCAGATTTAAATAGACTCTGCTTACATTCTCCCAAGGGATGTGTTCAGTAGAGTCTTTGTGGTTCTCTAAGCTAATATTCATGACCTCGATACCAATCGAATTATAGTAATCAAGCCATTTCTTCGTATGTACATTATTCGCTGGTGCTAATAATAAAACTTTCATAACTCGGGTACCACACTCTCTTTTTTACTACTGACTTGCTGCTATGCCGGTTAACATACTTGTTATGAACAGCCTGACAAAAGAAATATATTCAACAATATCGTTTGTGATATAATATACTAATTGATTTGATACTTCTTATCATAATATAAAAAGCGGTTAAATTGAATTTATTTGTAAAAACTATATAAATTTTGTTAATAAAATGGATCAACAGAGAGGTATTTTCATGTTTAAACATACGTTCATTTATTTTCTATCAAAAGGTGTCCCGGGGATCATCAATTTTGTTGCGATCGCCTTATATACACGCCTTTTATCGCCAAGTGAATACGGTGAATACGCCCTGGTCATTGCGGCGGTCACCTTTGTGAATACAACCTTATTCCACTGGCTCCGACTGGGACTGCTTCGCTACAATCCTAAATACGAAGGCAACCAGAAAGCCATGTTCATCAGCTCCATCACGGCAACCTTTATATCCATGACGATCTTGACGGTCTTCCTGGGTACCGGAGCTTTCATTGTCTATACTCCTTTCCATTCGATGGCTCTCTTATGGTTCCTGGGTATTGGATTACTCACCATGCAAAGTATGTTCGACCTGTTCACTGAATACTTACGTTCTGAGCTTTCGTCTAAACTTTTTGGTGTAGTGACAGCCTTAAAAGTGGTATTGTCCCTTATCGTAGCTGTTGTCCTGATTAAATTCTTCGGATTCGGTGCAGAAGGAATCATCCTTGGGTTGATCATCGGAATCTTCTTATCCATCGTCTTCTTTATTCCGAAGTATCTGCATTTGATCAATATGAAGTTGATCGATCGTGACATGATAAAAGAAGTCGTGAAGTATTCCATTCCGTTCATTGCGGCCCTTTCAATGGAAGCCATCATCCTGAATACGGACCGTTACTTGATTGGCTGGTTAATGGACAAGGCATCTGTCGGGATCTATGCCGTTTCATACGACCTGGCCAAACAAATCCTGTTTCTCCTGATGATGATCATCAATCTGGCCGCTTATCCATTAGTGGTCAAAGCACTTGAAACAGGCGGGATCAAAGAATGCCAGAAACAATTGAATGAAAACACGTCCCTGCTATTACTTGTATCGGTACCGGCGACAACGGGAATGATCTTGTTAAGCGACTCCTTTACTGGGATCTTCCTGGGGGAATCCTATCAAGGGAAGGCAGCGACGATCTTTTCACTGATTGCCCTCGCGATCTTTATCCAAGGCTTTAAAATGTATTATTTCGATCTGGCCTTCCAGCTCGGGAAAAATACGAAGCTTCAGATCTGGCCTGTGCTGGTCGCTGCTATACTGAATGTGATCCTGAACTTACTCCTAATCCCGGAGTACGGAATATTCGGATCGGCTTACGCAACCATCATTTCCTATGTCGTATCGGTTCTGATGAGTGCCTTAATCGGCAAGAAGATTTTCCCGCTCACCTTCCCGTTCAAAGAAGTCGGAAAGATCTTTATCGCGACCGGTGTCATGGCGCTTCTTGTATGGCCGGCCCTTGCCATTGACGGCATCTTCGGATTTATTGTACAAATTGCAGTCGGAATTATTGCTTATGGGTCTGTAGTATTGGCTCTGAATATTAATGGAATACGTCAGCTTGTGATGCGACGATTGAAGAAATCTCCTCAGTGATTGGGGGGATTTTTTTATTTTTGGGTTTGGTGTTTGGTATTGGGGAGGTGGATTGGGTGGTTTGTTTTTGTACCTGGTCCAATTGGGGGTTGTTTGTACCTGGTACATTTCGGGGTTGTTGTACTTGGTACACTTCGGGGCTGTTGTACCTGGTACACGGATATCAAAGCAATTTAAAGCTAGAGACCCCGCCAACAGGCAGACCATCTATAGAATAGCGACCGTTTTTGCAGTTTTCATTCACTCCTGGAATGTTTTTGGCTTAAGATTGTCCTTTTTTAGCTGGGAATGTGCCATTTGATTGGCATGCTGGCCGATCCAGGGGTTGAATATAGGATGAGGAGTGGTCGTCGCGGGGGAATCGATCCTGATAGGGAGGGGATTGATCCCGATTCATGATAATTGAACCGGTTTTGGTTTTTTCAATCCTCGATATGATTATTCGATCCGCATTTCCATTAATTGATCCTCCGTGTCGAATTTTCTTTAAATTGGTACACTTTATACCCATCCGGCTCAAGCTCACTCCCCCGCCAACAGGCAGACAAACAGTAGCTGAAAAAGCGTAACTTCCGCACTTCAGATTCTTCTTTCAATCGGTGAACGTTTGATAATATTTCTTCACTTTTGGAAGGGTTTCTCTTTAAGATTATCCTTTTTCAGCTGAGAATGTGCCATTTAAGTGGCTAGCTGGCCGATCCAGGGGTTGAATATAGGATGAGGAGTGGTCGTCGCGGGGGAATCGATCCTGATAGGGAGGGGATTGATCCCGATTCATGATAATTGAACCGGTTTTGGTTTTTTCAATCCTCGATATGATTATTCGATCCGCATTTCCATTAATTGATCCTCCTTGTCGAATTTCCCTTACCGATACCCGCACCAAGCTCCAACCCAGCCATTTCACAACAACAAAAAACCCACAGAGCATCACTTCACTCCATGGGTTCGATCTATCATTCTATTCCTCATAACTACTTGAATCCTCGATTTCAGACGATTCCTCATAGACACCTGCGTCCTCTGTTTCATCATAACTGCCGTTATCCTCAACACCAGTCGAATCCTCGACCACGGCATCGTCACTCAACGTTTCTTCCTCTACATATTCCGCATATGACTTAGGTTCTTCACCATTCAAAAAGTCTTTTAACGCTTCGGTATTCGCATCGAGGTCTACGTCTAACACGGCACCCGCGCCTTCATATCGGGCATTTTCGAACGAATTGTCGATGGGTAATCTCATGGTTTCGATCTTATCGACCGGATTCAGGACAAATTCTTTTGCAAGACTGATGCGGTCCATGGACCCGATATTCGTTTCGATGTAGGGTGAGACTGTCCCCATCAGTTTAGGGATCTTGGATACTCCGTTTAATGACAGCATTTCGTCTTTCAGGGCATTGATGACTTCCTGCTGGCGCTTGACGCGGCCGAAGTCTCCCTCTGCGTCATGGCGGAAACGGGCATAGCCCAATAATTCCTTACCGTTCAATTTTTGCAAGCCGGGTTCCAGTGTCACATTAATGTTTGTGGACATTTCTTTTTCTACATTCATTTCAATTCCATCTGGTGCCAGTGCGTCCACAACCTTCTGGAATCCTTTAAAGTCCATTAACGCATAATATTGGACATCTATATCAAAGTTCTCTTTTAACGTTTGACGAAGGAGTTCAGGTCCACCAAGAAAATAGGAAGTATTCAATTTATACTTTCCGTATTCCGGAACGTCTACATACATATCTCTCATTAATGAAACCAATCTGGCCTCACCTTTTTCGGGATCGTATTGGGCAATCATGATCGTATCCGTACGGGATTTTTCCTCTCCCCTTGTATCGGATCCGAGAAGTAGAATATTCACTTTTCCGTGCTCATCTTTTTTACCATTGAATTCAGGAATTTCTTCAGATGCCGCCTGGGTTTTACCGGCATTCATTTTTCCAGTTTGATACTGGTAGAGAAAATACGCCGTTCCAATGCTTAATCCCAAGAAAGAAAGTGCAAGAAAAATCCGGAAGAATCTCTTCCTTCTTCTCATCCGCTGTCTATAGTCATTTCGAGTATTCATGTATGTTTTTCACCTTTCAAATCGAAGATCAATACGAAGAATAATTTTATCATGAAATAGATTAAAAAAATAGAATCTTACATAAATGTAATCTCTGTTTAATAATCCTATCAAAAAAAGACTCTACCTTTGATCGATAGAGTCTTAGTTTTCTATATTAATAATACAACTTTTTATAAAGATCTCCAAGCTCGTCTTCCACATTCATGGCACTTGGTCCTCCGAGCAGGAAGAACTCTTTAAATTCTTTAGCAGCGATGAAATTGTTGACACTTGTAGGCAGCTCTTCCGGGTTGGATAGAAGAAGTGGTGCCTTTTGCTTTGCTGCGAGTACAGATCCCGATAATGCATCCGGGTAGTTCTTCCCGCTCGCAAGAAGTGATTTCTCATCCGGGTTGGCAAGCGGCAGCTTCTTCGCAATTTCAAGGGAGGTTTCATAACGATCCACTCCGCTTACTCTCTGCTCGCCTTTTACCTTTTTCATGACACCATCGCTGATGACGCCCGCTCCACCGACAACGATCGTGCTGTCCACTCCGGTAAGGGCTTGACTCGTATAGGAAGAAACGGCGTTAGCCGCTGTTAGAAGGATCGGATATCCTTTTACAGATGCATATGGGGCCACGGAAAGAGCATCTGGGAAGTTCTTTCCTGACGCGATGATGGCTTTATCAGGATTCGGATTCACTTGCTCTGAAATAAGCTGGGCTGTTTCGTAGCGATCGATTCCACCGATCCGTTCGGCATCCAATCCCATTCCTTCAAGAGCATCCTTGACTCCCTTGCTGACTGCCCCTTCTCCACCTAAAATGATGACCTTGGAAGCTTTCAAGCGTTTGATTTCAGCTTTCGTTGCTTCAGTCAGTTTGTTTTTTTCCGTCAATAGAAGCGGAGCATTGTTTTTATAAGCAAGAGGGCCACCCGTCAGCGCATCTGGGAAGTTATACCCTTGGGCCAAAACGACCGTATCCGCCTGATTCCAACCGGCCTGGGAAATGTCAACAGCCGTCTTGATCCGGTCGGTTCCGGATAGTCGCTCACCGATCTTGTTCAGTTCGCTTGAAGCGACGTATGCCTCTTGTTTATTGTCTTCACGTTCGGCGTTGTACCAGACGAAGTGATTCGGATTCTTGGATTGATCATATTCAAATCCTTTAAGGATCTCAAGGACTTCGGTTTCACCGCTTGGAAGTTTCGCAGACACTTCCTTGGAATCAGAAGTTGGCCGTTCTCTAAAACGTGATCCATCCGCAGAAATCACTAAATCCCCCGGTTGATACGAATGTTTTGTTGTATGGGCAAGACCATTCACCTCATACTTCTTCTTATCGAATAATAAATAATAGTTTGGCTCTCCTGTATAGGTAAAATCCTCTTTGGCAAAAGAAAGCTCGACTCTATCATTCTTGAAGATGCCCGGGTTTCCACTTGAGAGCTCAGCATATACCCGATCCTGGTAGCTTCCGAAGTTTCTTTCACCCGTCGCCATTTTGATCGGACTATTTTCCTGCACCTGTCCATTATAAGCTAAAAGGGCAAAATACCAGTTCTCGATGATGTCACGCTCATTGTCCCCAACCGTTGGGATGCTGGTGGAGCGATCCCAGTTTGATAGACCCTTCTCACCAAGCTTCCACTTTTCGTTCAGGATTTTGATACCTGCTTCAATATTGAAGGCGATGTCACTTTTCAAACGTTCAACATCGTATCCGGCTGTATCGGTCACCTGCATGATCCCGATCCCGCCATCACCCGAAATATTCGGTTCTCCATCTGCCGTGAATTGCTTCCAACCGCTCTCTTCAGCTGCTAAAGCCTTCACGATTTCGGCGGGAACATCATACTTCATTGCTGCTTCCGTCAACAGTTTATTGATTTCATATTTAGACGGGTTTTCATACCCCGCTGCCTTCGAAGTGATTGGACTCACCAGTGTCGCGCTAAGTGCCACCGCGGCTATTCCTGATACAAGTTTCTTCATTTTAGGATTCATTGTATTCCCCTTTTAAATGTTATTTTATTCCATCTTAACATAGTATCTAGTAAACTATAACCCTTCTTTATCAAAAAAAGATAGAGAGGCAATCTCCCTATCTTACTTATTTCATCATATACTGATCGATTTCCCATGCTTTTTCAACGGATAAAGCTCCTGGTCCACCAAGAATGCGATAGTTGTTGCGATTGGTTATCAAATGGATTGATTTCTTCAGGTTCACGTTATCGTTCCTATCTACCAGAACCACTGGGCTTTCTTTTCTTGCAGCCAGCGGGCTTATGCTAAGGGCATCGGGGAATTTAGCGCCTGTGGCAAAATAAAGGGAATCGGAATCTGCAGAAGCAAATGTCTGATGGACCTTATAATTGGTTTCGTAACGATCCACGCCATATATACGGAAATCCCCAGGCAGACTATCTACCACTTTATTAGAAAGGATTCCCTGACCACCGATGACATACGTCTTGGAAATTTCATTCTCTTTCATATAGGTACTCACCGACTGTGGAACCTTCTCTTTTTGAACAAAAAGTACAGGATATTGCATGCTACCGCTATAGGAAGCAACCGAGAGAGCATCAGGATAGTTTTGACCTGAGACGACAAAGGCCTTGTTGGTTGTGTAGGGAATCACGCTATTGATCGCTACGGCCGTTTCATAACGGTCCACGCCAAATAGTCGCTTGGTCTCAATTGATAGATTCTTAATCTCATTTTCTACATCCTGAGAGACGGCATTCCCCCCTCCGATCATCAAAACATGAGAGGGATTCAATCTTTTCAGCTCTTCCTTAACGGACTCACTCAATCGATTGTTCTTGACTAGTAGAATCGGGCTATCCAAATGAGAGGCCAATGGAGAAGCAGCTAAGCTATCAGGGAATGAAGCACCGCTTGCTAAAATAACAAACGATCCAGTCAATTTGGTGCCACCGATCGTCAACTCTTTTTCCTCTAATGAGGACCATCCATTTTTAGATATCTCTACGGCTGTTTCTACAGAATTCAGGCCGTAGATACGATTTTTGGTTTGGACAAAGTTCAGAGCTTCTTCCGCATTGATTAACCCTGTTCCAAGCCTATCGACTTCTGGTAAGGGAGTGGTTGAGTTTTCAAGCACATCCTTTACCTGCAGTCCTTTTAAAAAGGGGTACTGCTGTTTGACCATGGATGAAACCGAGCTTACAATGGCCGTTGACATACTGGTACCATCCAGTGCTTGATAGCCGTCCATCCATGTGCTGAAAATGTTCGTTCCCGGGGCAGATATGTCCACTGTCTCCCCAAAGTTCGAGAACGTAGATTTTGTCAATGTAGTAGAATCCACACTGCCTACAGCCAGGACTTCCGGGTAGGTTGCCGGGTAAAGGACGGCGTGCTCATCATCGTTACCTGCCGCTCCTACCACCAGGGCGCCTTTATCCACAGCGTAATCAATCGCATCTTCCAGCGCTTTCATATTGCTATAGCTGCCCAGACTCAAATTGATGATATCCGCTCCGTTGTCTGCTGCATAACGGATGCCTTGAATAACCGTGGACATATAGGTGGTCTTCCCTTCAAACACTTTGACGGGCATGAGTTTCACCTTTTCGGCAGCAGAAGCAATACCCATCTTGTTATTAGTCACAGCTCCTACCAGACCCGCTACATGGGTGCCATGCCCAGACCTGTCGACTGGTGGCTCTTCTTCATTTATGAAGTTCTTTCCTTCTACTAATCTACTGCGCAGCTCGGGATGTTTCAGATCAATACCTGAATCGACAATCGCCACGGTCACTTCTTCAATGGGATTATAGTTTTCCCAGGCTTCCAGTACCTTCATTACCTGAAAGTCTTGGGATTGATTATTAAAATATGTATCATTGGGCGCGGCAGCTTGTGTGTATACGAGCTGATCGACCTCAGCATATTCTATGTTTTCGTTATTATTTAATTTGGATAGAGTGCTGGAAACGTCTTTTCGAGGTACCGACAACACTTCAAATTTTCCTTCATCCTCATCTGAAGACTGTGTCGACACTTCACCTTCTTGATCCTTGTGAACCACTAATAATTGAACCTTCTTCCCATCATCCGCTTGCACTACTCCGTTCGGAAGCAGGGTACAACCCAATAAGAACACAATAGAAGCGATTATTCTCATTTTCATCAAGCCACTCCTCTCTCAGTTGAATGTCATTTACATCATCTGTAAAAAGTATATAAGATGGTGGAAGGCCTGTCCATGAATTCAAGAAATTTTCAGAATGATAGTCCGAAAGTCTTTAAAAGGAAAAAAGACTGCCCGCTGTAATAGCAGGCAGCCAATTCACACATATTCTATTAGTTTGAAACCTTTTCTTGAAGGTCTTCTCTAGCACCTTCACCTACTGCACCTTTACCACCAAGTACAGTGACAGAAGAGATTTTGTTCTGGTACAGATATTTCGTTAAGAACGCATCTACTTCTTTCGGTAATCCATTTGGATCAGTCAGTAATAATAATCCTGCGTTATCTGTTACAAGTGGAGCAGCAGATAATGCATCCGGGAAGTTCTTACCGCTGGCAACATATAACTTGTCTGTGCTAGAAGCGAACTCTCCAAGGATTGCTGCCAGTGTACCATAACGGTTCACACCAGAAAGGACTTTCACATCGACAGCTACTTTCTTAGCTTCAGCTACCACATTTTCAGGAACAGCTGATTTACCACCAAGCACATAGACTTTCTCGTCTTCAAGGATGGTTTTCGCTTCATCGGATAAATCTTTACCGTCTGTTAAAACGATCGGCATGTCGTTGGCACCGGCGATTGCTGCAGCACTTAGTGCATCGGCAAAGTTCTTACCAGTTGCAACGAATACACCATTTCCTTTGAATCCAAGCTCTTGAAGCTTCGAAACGATGGCAAGGTTTGTACCGTAACGGTTTGGCATTCCATCTGTTTCTAAACGTTCGATATCAGAAGAATCGATCGAGATACTGTTTAATTGAGTAAATACATCGGCAGAAACGACACCTTCTCCACCAAGGATGTACACATTTTCAGCGCCAAGACGCTCAATTTCAGCAAGAACTTCCTTAGAAAGCTTCCCATTGCTGCCTACAGGCAGGATTGGAGCATCAATAGCAGATGCTAATGGACCTGCAGATAATGAATCCGGGAAGTTATATCCAGTTGAAAGGATAACCGTTTTGTACTCATGATCATCGGCAAAGCCATCTTTATGGAGCTTCTTGGATACTTCGATCGCTGTTCCGACACGATCTTGACCGGAAACTTCAGTAATGATGTCCCCGTCTACCTTGATTGGAAGGAGAGATAACACTTCATCTGTTTTCGCATCAAGTAAATATACCGCCCCGATTGAGCTCATTGACTCAGATGGAGTTGTAATGTTTACATCCGTCGTTAATGATTTTCCTACTTTAAGGTTTTGTGAAGCTTTAACATCTACTTTACCTTCACCTTTTTCACCAGGAGACAGTACACCGAACTCATTGATTGATAGATCAAGAGTCGTCGTTGGATCCATTGTTGCGTATCCTTCAATTGCAATTGTGTACGTATCATCCGGTAATGAAGTCAGGGAAACTTTTTCGTCAGATGTAGCACCTGCAGAATATGCTACCATGTTCCCTTTGGAATCATAGATATATAAATCGACATCATCAGTAGCATGTGATGGATTTGACGTTTGAACTTCTAAAGATACATTGTTCTTCACTTTGATATCTTGATAGTAGAATTCATTGTTACCAGGTACCTCTACCTTCTCAGAAGACAGCTTAGGCATGCTGAAAGGTGCACCGACAACCTTCACTTCTCTTGCTTCAGATAAGTAGTTTGAGAATGTAACAGATTTGGTCGTTTCAGTTTCAGGTGCAACATGACCTAAATCAATTTCACCTGGTTGAGCAACTACATCCTGAACAACAGCCTCTAATTGATATTTATTTACTTCCTTACCTGCTTGTGGTCCGGAAGTTCCATATACATGTACTTCCCATACCCCTGGTTTAGGAGACTTGAAGACATGATCTTCAACGCCTAATCCACCGGCACCGTATCCAGCATATCCTTGGAATTCACTTACTTCCACTCCGTCAGGATTGAAGACGATCGCGCGTACGCGGCCTTTATAATCGTCATTTTCACTGATTGCATTCAGTGAGAAACGAACTTCACTCACGCCAGGTTTTACGTCAAATGTATAACCTTTTGTTTGAGAAGATTGAACTTCACCTTCTTCGCGGAAGCGGAAACGATTTTCCTGGTTAAACTCATGACCCGTAATAATTGTTTGAGCTGATCTAGCTTCTACATAAGGAGTCGATGCATCATCAAATACTAGAGTCTCAGCATTTACGCCTGTCTCTAATTTCGACTCGTCATACTTCACTGTAATCGTTTTACTTTCTCCAGCCTTAAGATCTAACTTTGATACAGATGGGCTAATCCAATCGCCAGTCGGAGATACATCCAGGCTCTTGGCTTCATCTGTCTTGTTCTCTACTAATACTTCAACCGTTTCAGGAATTTCTTTATTTCTTACATATAGACCCGGACCGCCGGAGATTTTCTCTCCATGGTAGACCGTAACGTCCACGTCTTTAATGTCTGTGATGAAGTTTTTGCGCAGATACTCATAAGCTGCCGGAACATCGATCAGTCCGCCACCTTCTTGAGCACGGTTGTATCCATCTAAGTGATTGGCCGTTGCAATCAACGCTTCACGGGCAATTTCGTAGTTAAATGGAATACGATCTTTCTCCGCTGCCGATTTAAGTAACGCCACCGCTCCAGCTACGTATGGTGAAGACATACTTGTACCCTGCATGACTACATAAGGTCCGTTTTGTACCGGATGAGCAGCATAAGCAGATCCTGGTCCAACGATATCAGGCTTTTGATTCCCTACTTCGTTCGGCCCTACAGAAGAGAAGTACCATAAACCTTGTCCTTCTTTCGGAGTACCGTCTGCGTTTTTACCGTATGGATAAGAATTGTACTCTTTTGCCCACATGTCAGCCGTAATATGTGCCCCAACAGAAATGATAGGTGCTACGTCACCAGGTGAACCGACTGTGTCTGCACCAGGACCGGCATTACCGGCAGATGTAACGAATACGATGTCTGTATCTTCACTTAATACCGTCATTAATTCTCCATAGGATCCTAAACCATCGTTCAGATCCGGGGAAGAACCTAAGCTCAAGTTTGCAACATCGACGCCGAATCCACCTTCGGATTCAGGAAGCGCAGCATCAACCATGGCCTTCTGGATACTGAATGTAGGAGCTCCTCCTGCCGCTTTGAACACACGCATACCGACAAGCTCTGCTCCAGGGGCAACCCCTTCACCCGCAACGGCTCCGAATGCATTCGCTTTTGCCGGTCCGTTAGCCGCAGAGATACCTGAGACGTGAGAACCATGGCCGTTGAAATCAGTGAATAAGTTGATTTTCTTCAGACCTGCACCAAACCAGTTCAATTCCATATCATTGACACGGAAGTTCGCTCCAAGCATGTCATCATCCACATTTACATCGAATGTGCCTGTTTCATTGTTTGCATAAGCTGTTTCATCCGTGAAGTCATTATCCATATCTGTATCGATATAGACTTTATCCCCTACCAATAGAACAGCGAAATTATCAGAATTACCATTCACTCCATCCGCATTTAAATCCTGATTCGTCCAGTTAGAATTCGTTTTCGGATATGGGTTAGATTCAAATGCTGTTTTCCCGAAGAAAAACTTGTCATCGGAAGCGTCAAGTCCTGCTGTATTATATGTAGTTTCCCCTACTGTAATAGAGTCACCCTCAGCATGTCCACCATCAAAAAATACATCGCCCTCTGAAAGGTAGTTGATTCCATCACCGAGATATTTTTTATAACGCTCTTCGATACCGTAAGCAAGTTGACGGTTTGAAATCGTGTAGTCTCTTACTGCAACAATTTTTGAATCCCCGTATTTACGCGTTCCTTCTTCAAGGCCTTCTGTAAAGGATTCGTGACCCGGATCTGGACCTGAGTCAATGATCCCGATACGTGTACCAGTGCCATCAAACTTATCGTGGAAGTCATCCACTCCGGTTGGAGCATGGGTTTCAGCCTGATTAGGTTTTACTACCGCATCTTCATCGACTTTATTTTGATCTTTCACTTCAAGCTCAGGGTCATTCACTTCCCCTAATTGGATTTCAGCATTCTTACCTATCGTACGGACACTCTTAAGATCAAGAACTTCCATCACCTTGCGTGTTGGTACATCCGCTAAGTAAACATAGTTCTTATAATTTTGTTTTACTTTAACGCCAAGCTTCTCTAATTGACCAGTCGCATCCACTTTACCGTTACCTACGATAACAAGCTCTTGTACAGCTTGATCACTCATAGACAATGCCACAACTTCTGAGAAATTCGAAACCTTGAACTTTTTCGTTTCCTGTAAAGCGGCTTCCGCTTTATCAGGATTGAAAGCTGTTACTCCAGCGAACGAGGAAGCTACTAAAGCTGCACTTGCCATGACCGAAAATACCTTTTTCTTAAACGTCAATCCCTTTTCCCCCTTGATAGATTAATAGTAATGGTCCGAAATACTCCGCATCTTCCAAAATAATATAATTATGGAAAAATTCGAACTCTATTTTCCATTTTAATCTCAGTTAGTTCTTTAGTCAACAAAAGGAGATGTTATTTTCAGAAAAAATAATATATTTTTACTATTGCGTTTTTCGGATTTGTTTAATTTTATAAACTGTATTTGTAAACATTGTCTCTTAGCGAGTGGTGGTTGATTTCCGCTCCAGGTGCTCGCTTTCCGCGGGGCGTGTGTTGAGCCTCCTCGGGCTTTGCCCTGTAGGGTCTCAACTTTCCCGCTATTCCCGCAGGAGTCGAGCACCTTCCGCTTCAATCAACATCATGGGAGATATTTCACCTATTACAAATCACAATTAAAATCCAACTATCAAAAAAGAACATGTTTAAGGACTATTGATTCGGGTAAATAGAAAAAAACTGCTTGCCATGTGACAAACAGTTTTTCTATCATTCTATTAATTTACAACCTTCACTGCGCCTAGATAACGAGGCTTCCAGTATACGTTACTCATACTTGTAATTTCTACTCCATCATTTCCGGCATGGATGAACTGGTTGTTTCCAATATAGATCCCTCCATGTGACGGGCCTGGTTTGTATGTTTCAAACATAACGATATCGCCGACTGCCGGTGAGCTTGAGCGGCTACCGAAGTTCCAGATATCTGATGTCGTTCTAGGGAGATCAATCCCATATTTATCGTATACATAGTTTAAATATCCACTGCAGTCAAAACCGCTTGGCGTCGTTCCACCCCACTTATAAGGTGTTCCTATATACTGTTTCGCCGTCTGGATCAGACCAGCTGTATCAAAGCCAAATAGACTTTGGGCTTTCTCGGAAATAACGGACGTTCCACCAATGATCGTAAACTGATTGATACCCAATTTATCCACCGTCGACTTAACGGAAGTAGGGACATTATTTGATTGAATCAACATAACAGGTGAGCCTTTTTTGGCTGCCAGAACGGACCCGGTCAATGCATCTGCATAACTTTCTCCCGTAGCGATGACTGTACTATTTGAAGCGGAATAATATTTCTCGGCGACTTTTGTTGCCGTATCATATCGATCTTTCCCGGAAATACGGGTGGCTCTTGGCAATTGATTCTTGACGCCGTCACTTACCACGCCTGTACCTCCTACAAGAATGGAAGAGCTATATTTACTTAACGCTTTTTTTGTCTCTTCAGGGACATGGTTTTTTTCTGTTAATAGGATCGGCATTGATTTACTGGCAGCAACAGGTGCAATCGCCAGACTATCCGGGAAATCCCTTCCATATGTAACGATGGCTTGAGACCCTCCTACCAATGCAGCGATCTTAGCCGCTGTTTCGTATCTGTTTTCCCCTGCCACTCTTGTACTGGTAATCCCTAAACTCTTAAGTTGGGTTTCTACTGAAGATGAAATAACGGAACTTCCACCTAATATGTATGCTTTACTTGGCTTTAATCGTTTTAACTCTTGTTTCACACTATAAGGAACACTATCTTTGGTTACCAATAGGATTGGAGCGTTATACTTATCCGCTAACGGTGCACCTGCCAGAGCATCCGGAAAGTTATTTCCCACTGCAATGACAACGGTATTGGCACTGGTCCATCCTTCTCTGGAAACTTTCACTGCCGTTTCATACCGGTCAACACCACTTACTCGATCTATCTGTGTACCTGCAGCTGATGCAGGGTTTTGGAAAAATAATAGGAACATGAAGCTTAATACCGTGACGAAAGTAATAGATACAGGTTTGCGATCATTTAACATTTCTCAATTCCCCTTCTCTATAAATCTACAAAAACTATCTTATCATTAAAATTTTCAAAATAATTTTACAGTTATGTAACAAAATTCGTCATATTTACCCCTTTTTTTGTAATATTCCTCCCTCTAAACGACATAAAAGGCCTCTTACTGTAGTAATAAAGGATGTGTTTTGAGTTACTTGAACTACACCCTAGAGACATAGTTACACACTTTTCGGCACTCTAACTAACACGATAATAGAAAAAAGACTCATCGAGTTGATGAGTCTTTTTTTATTATCGCTCTATGTTATCACTGGTCTATTTACGAAATTTTAATACAAACTTACAACTATTTAATTACCCGTTCATTAGAGAATAACACTCCCTCAATATTCTTGAATTAACCTTAATAAGGATTCAATACCAATATAATCAAGGAGATGAATGATCAAAATGAAAGTAATCCTAAAAGCTGTAAAGATAGGGATTGTTGGCTCCATTACGTTATCGTTATTTGCATTTTCACCTTCAGTTTTTCACGCAAATAACAAACCAGAAAATTCTCATGATATCACAGAATCAATTGTTGCAGATTGGAAGTTTCAAAAAGAGTATGTAAAATCTGGTTCTATTAATGAAGCAAATCTTATTATTGAAGATGCAAGCGGTAATGAAAACAACCTTCAACTCACCTCCGCCACAAAAGATGGCACTATCAGTGGCAACCCCTTTATTCAATGGTCAGAAGAAGATTACTACAATGAAGATGCGGTAGAAAGTTTAGAGTTTAAGAATAAAAAAAGTTATTCGGAAGGGCAATATTTTCATACAGTTGATGACGCCCCGATTAACGGTGAGACGTTTGAAAATGGTTTCACAATTGAAGCCGTTTTGAAACTACCAGCGAATTTCTCGCCTGAAGAACATAGCTGGATGGGGATATTAACTCGAAAAGGACAAGCGGCTGATATTAACAAAACGGGTGGAGAAAAAGAAATCCTTAGTACTTTATCCGTTTCGAGTTTAAGAGAAATCCAATGGACTAGCCATCCTACAAATCTCGATCATAATGAAACAAATTGGTCTTTTTCTCTAGACAGTAAAGATGACTGGTATCATATTGCAGTAGTAAATAACGGGAAAAATTCAACATTGTACATTAACGGTGTGACTGATTTTCGAAATACAGACTCTGAAATGATCGGAATTGATTTAGTAGAAGGTAAAGGTTGGAATATTGGAGCATCAGAATGGGCGAATGAACTCGATACCTTATTTGCTGGGAATATTCAAGAAATACGGATCGCCGATCAACCTCTACCTCAAGAAAATTGGTTGATTTCAAACGCTGTTGAAGTTGAAGGACACGTGGAAAACGGCTCAAATGAAAAACAAGCATTATTAACAAACAAGGAGAACTATAACTTCTTATTTGTTCCAGATCCTCAAAAAACCGTTCGTTATATGCCTGAATTATTTTATGAACAGGTAAAATGGATTTCAAAAAAAGAGCAGAACTTAAACATTTCCATGACAGCTTTCTTAGGTGATATGGTTGATCAGAGTCATTCATTGGAAGAATGGAATAACTCGTCATCAAGCGTAGACATTCTAGATAAGCATAAGACCCCTTATGTTACAATTGCAGGGAACCATGACTATGGTGAAGGAGATCCTTATTTAGATTATTACGGGCCGGAACGTTTTGCAGACAAACCTTATTACAAAGGTGCCTCACCAACGGGATATAGTTCTTATTCTGTTATTAAAGCCGGGAATTACGAATACTTATTCTTATCTCTCGATATGCAACATATAGTGGAAGATATCCCCTGGGCAAAACAGGTATTGAAAAACCATCCCAGTACACCTACCATTCTTCTTTCTCACCAAATTATCAACATTGGTGGAGATGGTGAAACTATGATTGATACTTGGAGAGGTTCTCTAATTTGGGATGAATTAGTTAACGATCATAATCAGGTATTTATGACAGTTAACGGTCATCATCATGGGGCTGGTCATAGAATCAAAGAAAATGCGCATGGCAACGAAGTTATTCAAATGCTGGTTGATTATCAATCAAGCTATCACGGAGGCAATGGTTGGATGAGATTTGCAGAATTTAGCGAGTCAGATGATAAAATATCTTTTAAAACCTTCTCCCCTTGGGTAGAAAAGCTCTCGAAGTCACAGATGACATATTTCGATGTAACGCATTTAACTGGAACTGCTGATCAATTTGAAATCCCATTTCATTTTGAAAAACGATTCGATTTTTCTAATTAACCATTTTTACGCTTACATTAATAGTATTTATTATATTGCAAGCGAATAGACGCGCCAATAATGCTCAGAGGACCTCTGGGCATTTTTTATTATGCCTTTCTTCTGTTGAAGCTGCCTTTTAATTGATAAAGGAAAAGTTGAAGACCCATAATAAATCTCCTTCTATTTCCCCGTTTATTAACAAGAAATATCGTTAATGGAAAAACTCCATATCTATTATTTCCCCCTTATCGTATTCCAATCTATCTTTTAATTTACCTGTAATGAACTTACATATTGGTTAGTTGATATACTTTAATACCAAAAGAAACTGACCAATGCCATTTCATTGGTCAGTTTCTTTGTCATTTGTGCAAATAGTACCCGAAAACGGAACGATTCACTGTTAAATAAACAGGCACTTTCCACTATTCGTTTTCTTTATTCCAATACTCCAAAAGTCCTTCTCTCATAGAGAACTTTGGATCGAACCCTAAGGATTTAAGCTCAGATATATCAGAGTAGGATTCTTTAATATCTCCCGACCGTTCTTCCAGCTGTTCGATAGGAAGTTTCGTATTTGTTATCTCTTCATACATTCCGATCAGTTCGTTCAAGCTTGTCGAGTCGCCTGTACCGACATTAAATACTTTACCGATGGCTGCCGGGTCTTCCGACACGAGAAGATTCGCTTGAACGACATCTTTCACGTAGATGAAATCTCTCGTTTGTTCTCCATCACCATAAAGAGTAAAGGATGTATCTTCATTGTTTACCAGCTGTTTGAATTTATCCGTCAGGATCGATACCACACCTGAGTATGGTGATGATGGATTTTGCCTGTTCCCAAAGACGTTGAAGAAGCGAACGGCCGTCGTCGGGATATCATACAACCGGCTGAATGCCAGCACATATTGCTCAGAGGCAAATTTATCGATGGCATATGGCGTCAATGGTCTGATCGTTGACGTTTCTTTCTTCGGAAGCGTTGGCTCATCCCCGTACACCGCTGCAGAAGAAGCAAAGACAAAGCGCTCCAATCCGCCTTGTTTACGTGTTTCCTCCAATAAGTATAAAGTCGCTTCCAAATTGGTTTGATGGGTATGGAGGGGATCTTCTACTGAAGCCGCTACACTGGCAATCGCACCTAAATGAAAGATTTTCTTGAATCGATGTTGCTGAAATAACTTTTCAATGGTTTCTTTAGAAGAGATATCCCCTTCTACAACGGTTAACTTATCGTCCTTCGGCAGGTTATCCATTGAACCCATCGAGAAATTATCTATCACTACCACTTGTTCGTTTTTATTTAATAATTCTTCTACAATATGGGAGCCGATAAATCCGGCACCGCCTGTGACAAGGATCTTGCTCATTTATGTTGTTCCCCTTTCAGTTTGGAGAGTTATACTTTTAATTTTTCACTGATGTAAGTATAGCAAAAATCACAATCGGATTCTATTCGGTCATTAAAATGTAAAACACCCTTAATTTTACCCTATTCACTCTTTCTAAAAACGTTTCTATTCCTGTCAAAAAAAGGCGAAAAATATTTAATTGAAACTATCTATGCAAACGTTTAAAACGCGATTATACTATTCTAGATGTTATGAAAGATTGGTACGGGATTGCCAAGGACATCAGCAAAAAACAAGATTATTACTATCGGGGGAAAGAAAGATGAAAAAGTGGTTCCTTGCTTCAGTTGGTTCAGCACTACTTGCATCAAGTGTATTCAGCACATCTGTATTAGCGGAAAGTCCTTCTCAAGAAAAGATGGAGCTTTTAGGCTACGATCGCGAGGGCTTCTTCGTTGAAGAAGAGCCGAATAATACGTTTACGAATTCCAATGAAGTTCTTCTTGAGGATGCCGTAAAAGGGACATTCACGAAAGATGATGTCGATATGTATAAGATTCAAGTGGACAATGAAGATCCATTGGTTATATACGGAGGATCATGGGAGGAAAACCCTGGGATTCTATTAGATATTACTCTATACGATGAAAACAAGAATGTTATAGAAGCAAATGAAATCAGCTCAGATGTGACAGATGGATTTATGGCCGATTACACTGTTACCCCAGGCACCTATTATATGTCTGTAAAGGATAAAAAGAATCTCGCAACTGGTGAAGAGTATGTAGTGTTCCCGTCTCAATTCACAATTGAGCCTTATGTAGACAGAATATTCGGTGCAGACCGCTATGAAACCGCTCTTGAAATCGCTTTACAAGGCTGGGGATACGGAACAGACGAAATCATCCTTGCTACAGGAAGCAATTTCCCGGACGCATTGGCCGGCGCACCGCTTGCGTACCATAAAGACGCTCCTATTCTATTAACTACGAAGGGTTCCCTTCACCCATCAGTCGAGGAAGCCATTTATGAATTGGGTGTCAATAAGGTGACGATCCTTGGAGGGCCAGGTGTCATTTCTGATAAAGTTGTTCAGGAATTAAGGGCACTGGATGTATCTGTTACACGCATAAGCGGTAAAGATCGTTATGAGACTGCAGTGGCCATCTCTAAAAAGCTGCCAAACAATGACGCAGCCGTAGTCGTCAGCGGAAAGAATTATCCAGATGCCCTATCCATTGCATCCATCGCTGCACAATACGGATATCCTATTCTACTATCTGACAAAGAAAGCATCCCGGCAACAACGCTGACACAGGCGAAAACATACGAGATGAACTATGTTATCGGCGGGACCGGCGTCATCAGTAATACAGTTACCAAGAAGCTTAACGATCCGATGAGGATTGCAGGTGCAAATCGCTATGAAACGAATGCAAATATCATCCGTGACTTTAACGTTCCTACTACCTTCGTCTTCGTTGCGACCGGCACTCATTTCGCCGATGCGTTAACAGGTTCCGTTCTTGCAGCCAACTGGGGAGAGCCTTTGTTGCTTACCACTCCAAATGAGTTACATCCTGAGATCAGAGACCTGATGATGGATTACACATTCGGTGTGACGATCCTTGGTGGAGAGAAAGCGATCCAACCGAAGGTAGCGGAAGACATCTGGTCGATTATTGAAGGAAACGAATAATACTGAACGCGCTCTTTAGTGGAGCGCGTTTTTTTCATGTTTCACTGAAATAGTGAAAATCATTGTGATAAAATGGTATTATACAAGATTTCACAAAAATAGAGAGAATATCAAAATGGGGGGAAAAAATGAAAAAGTGGTTTATTACTTCGGTTGGATCTACCTTATTGGCATCCAGCTTATTTAGTGCGTCTGCATTCGCAGAAAATCCGGCAGCTACACTACAACAAAAAGTGGAGCTTTTAGGTGATGAAGAGGAAGAATTATTAACAGAAGAAGAACCAAATAATACGTTTGAAGCTGCAAATGATATCGCAGCAGGTGACCTTGTCAAGCCGACATATGTAAAAGGAACGCTTCCAGCAGAGGATGTCGACCTGTATAAAGTAGAGTTAGATTCCGACATCCCGTTGTATTTATACGGCTGGTTTTGGCAGGAAACGACCAGTATCCCATTGGAAATCACCTTATATGATGAGCACAAAAATGCCGTTGAACCAAACGAATTCTTTGTTCATGAAGAAAATGGATATGGGGCCCTTTACCCTTCTACGCCTGGTACTTACTTCGTATCTGTTAAGAATAAAAGTGATTTAGGAGTGGATAAAGAATATGTGTTGATGGTCTCCCAGTTCTATTTCCAGCCTAATGTAGAACGGATCTACGGTGCGGATCGATATGAAACGGCTCTTCAAGTTGCATTGCAGGGTTGGGGATCCGGTAGTGATGAAATGATATTGGCTACAGGAGCCAATTACCCTGATGCCCTGGCCGGAGCACCACTGGCTTACCATAAGGATGCTCCTATTCTATTAACCTCCAAACATACCCTGCATCCTTCAGTTGAAAAGGGAATGGAAGAATTGGATGTCAAAAAGGTAACCATCCTGGGCGGACCAGGCGTGATATCTGATAACGTAGTGGAAGAGATTGAGGATTTAGGGGTTTCTGTTACCCGTATCAGCGGAAAAGATCGTTATGAAACAGCTGTTGCCATTTCTAAGTCTCTTCCCAACCATGATGCAGCGGTTGTCGTGAGTGGAAAGAACTACCCTGATGCCCTTTCCATTGCTTCGATAGCTGCACAAGAGGGCTATCCGATTCTGTTATCTGAGAAGGACACAATCCCTGCTTCTACCCTTGCTCAAGCGAACACATATAAGGAAAACTACGTCATTGGGGGAACAGGTGTCATCAGCCAGTCAGTCCTGACAAAATTAAACCATCCAACAAGAATTTACGGTGTGAACCGGTATGAAACGAATGCAAGCATCATTCAGAAGTTCAATGTCCATACTGGTTCTGTGTTCTTTGCAACCGGGACTCAATTTGCCGATGCGTTAACAGGCTCCTCCCTTGCAGCATATAAAGGTGAGCCTTTATTATTGACTCCCCCGGACAGATTACATCCAGCAATCAAAGATCTGATGATCGATCACACTTATGATGTTAAGATCCTTGGCGGAATGAAAGCCATTCAACCTAATGTAGAGAAGGACATTTGGGCAGTCCTGGAAGGCAACCAATAATCCGCAGAAAACGCGTTCTATTCAGAACGCGTTTTTTTACATAGAATATATAGAATTTTCTGTATATTGATGGTAAAATAGTAGCATATTCCAAACCTTACATAAGAAAGAAGGCATACTACCCATGGAGTCTCTCACACAATCCGTCGCAACCATTTATAAAAAACTGGTCATACACCTTGATAAGGACGAGCTTCGTGAAGAGGTAAATAATCAATTACTTCAAACGATGAAAAGCTCTTCAACAGAGGAAGAATACACAAAACATTTGGTGAGGGCCATTGTATTACATGTTGAATCAACCAAAGCTCTTCATGGAATTCTTCAGCCACTTCTGTTAAATGAAAAATTCCCTAACCTGGATGGCGTTTCGCAGCTTATGAATCGCGCACATGCACGCATTGAAAATGACATGGAAGGACTGGTCTCCCTTTATCTCAAACGGGTTGAAAGTGAAGAATCCGATAATGACATCGTCACCCAGTTGGAAATTTACTTTACGACAACCTTCACCGAACTTCGATTAACGTACCGTTTTGTCGACGCATTCGGTACAGAGAGCAATAAAGAGCTGTTCCAACCTTTATTTGATTTTCCGGCTGAAGAGGTTGGAGAAACCATTCTGAAATACACAAGAACCTATGCCAGCCTTATATTTGAAAAGACTTTGAACCAGAAATAGAATAGGTCCGTCCCTCAGAGTAAGGGACGGACCTTCTTTCTTTTATACTTTCAAATACCACTTCTTTTTATGACAGACAAAGGCAACGACTGTCCAGAAAATCAGGTTCAATAAGCCGTAAGCCAGCTGCGGATGAGGGGCAAACGTTGCCACCCATTCATTTATCACTCTGGACAACGATTTTTCAATGCCATCATCTGTCACCGAAAGATGGATCAGCACGGAACCGAGCATGAATTTACCGAAATAGATTAAAAAGCTGTTGCGGCCATAGGCTTCCAGAAACCAAACTACCGGCTTCAGCGCTGTCTCTTTGGCATCTCCTTTTCGTTTATCAAAAATCAGATAAAGAATCGATAGCATACCAGCTGCGAATCCTGCTGCCAATAGAGCAAACGCTGGCGTCCATAAGCGTTTGTTATATGGGAGGAAATGATCCCAAACGAGAGAGGCGGCAATCAATAGAACACCTAACCCCAATAGTTCCCGCCATGCCCCCGTCTCTTTACGGGTCAGGATCAATCGTCCAAAGGCATATCCGAAAAGGACATTTGATAAGGCGGACAAACTGGTGACCAGTCCTTCAGGGTCATAGCCACGCTCCCCATGATGGTATAAATGCTTTTCGCCGAAGACTGCGGTATCAATTGCGTGAGAAGGATTACATTCCGGCTGAGGCAATCCGCCTTCGCAGGATTGACCTGTATAGAGGATCAGCCCCCCATATACCGATGACACCAACAAGGCAATCATCATCAACTTCAAAGGAGATTGCACAAACTTGGTGATCGCTACTGTCACAATTCCCAGAAGTGCAAACATCTGTAGTACACCGGTCAGTCGAATCGTCGGGAAATCCAACGTCCATTCCACAATGATCGTAAAAATGATGCCGTACACGATCAAGCGAACGGTCCTCTTTAAAATCTTCTCCCATTTCACCCCGCGCTGATAGGCAATCGCCATACTCACACCAAAAATGGTGATGAACGTAGGTAAAATGATATCAATCAACGTGACCCCATACCATTCCGCATGACGGAAATAGGGATAGTCCACCTTCCCATAAGGAATCGTACTCAAAAACACGGATAATGCTACAATAATCCCTCTCAGCATATCGAGGGAATACACTCTTTTTTTCTTTTTCACTTGTACCTGTTTCTCTGTTGGTTGAACTTGTTCCATACTCCGTTCCTTTCAATTCACGTTCTATACTTTCCTACTATGAAAGTATACACCAGCCCCTAAAACTTTGATAGAATCAATTAGTAAAGATTTAACTATTTTTCTCACTTGGAGGTCCACATGCGAGTTGTCTATCTATCTCTCATTTTATTATTATTCACGTTACTAAGCGCCTGTACCCTTTTTGAAAAAGAACCTGAAACCTCTGTCTTTTATGCACCACACGCGGACGACGAAACACTCAGTTTAGGTCCTTCCATCCTGCGTCAAATCGACAAGGGAAATGAAGTAGCCGTGGTGCTCCTCTCACATGGTGAAGCCAGCCAGTCAATCAACAAAGTCAATGAGAACTTACAAGAAAAGAATCTGCCACCCATTTCAAAGGAAGAGTTCGGTGACTCACGGGTAAAGGAATTTAAGAAGTCCGTTGAAGAATTGGGAGTCAAACCAGAGAATGTTTTCGTATATGACCTTTCCGATGGAGATATCAAAGAAGATGAAGTCATGACGATCATGAAGGAAATGAACAAACGCTATCCTGAAGCAAGACATCATGCCTTATCCTATCATGACCCTCACAGAGACCATGCCGCATCAGGAGCAGCCTTAAAAAAACTGGTTGAGGACGGGACCATTCAATCGGCACTTTACTATCTCCCGGTTCAAGAATTTGAGAATTTGGAGTATGACGACACTTATCCTGTGCCTGATGATCTTAGTGATGAGTATAAGAACAGTTTGGATGCTTATCGGATTTGGAAGCCTGATGAAGGATTTTATCGGATTGGGTATACCTCGGTGAAGTCTTATTTTGTGGACGCTGGGAAGTATGGGGAGAGTCGTTGGCATAGGTAGGAAGAACAACTTTGATCATAAGTTCCTTCCTTCTTTACATTTCTTGTGGGTTCCTGCCACCCAATGTTTGAGAAGAACAAATTATGAATAAAATTTATGGTAATCCTCCAGACACCTAATCACTCTAGCCTTGATCATCCAGGGCTTTTTTTAAATCATATTAAATAAGAAAAAGCCATCAAAAGAATTCAATGGCTTTTCTCTTTATTAAAAATTATTTCATTAATTTTTCTACCACAGTCTCACTTACAGCATTCTCTCCGCCAAGAATTTGGAAATCCTTCGCTTTCATCTCTTCAATGGCATCAGAAGTGACATCCGGAAGATCATTAGGCTGTACTAGAAGCATAGAAGCATTTTCTTTAGCTGCAAGGACAGAACCTGCCAATGCATCGGCAAAATTCTTTCCAGTCGCTAAGTATACCTTAGTTGATGGATTAAGTTCAGTCGCGATCTCTGCTGCTGTGCCGTAACGATCTTGACCGAAGTAACGAGTCGCTTCAGGAAGTGATTTCATCACGTCCTTGCTTACTACAGCTTCTCCACCGACTACAATCGTACTGTCGATTCCTTTTAAAGCTTTCTTTGTTTCAGTTGGAAGTATATCAGAATCCGTTAACAAGATCGGGTATCCATTGCTCGCTGCATAAGAAGCGATGGCAAGGGCATCAGGGAAGTTTTTACCGTTTGCCACTACTGCTTTCTCCGGGGATCCCCCAAGACTCGCTGCGATGTTCACGGCTGTTTCCCAGCGATCATCTCCGCCAATACGGTCTACATCCAGACCCATTCCTTCAAGCTGATACTTCACATAGTTACTTACAGCCCCTTTTCCACCAAGAATAATGACATTCTTAGCACCAAGGCGCTTGATTTCTGCTTTTGCTGCTGCATTTAATGTACCTTTTTCCGTTAACAGGATCGGTGCATCATGTTTGTATGCAAGAGGAGCTCCTGCAAGGGCATCAGGGAACGAATCTCCGCGGGCAAGGATCACTGTATCCGCCGATTCCCAACCTTCTTTCGAAATTTCAACGGCTGTCTCATAACGAGTATTACCAGTCAGGCGTGTCACTTCTGGTGCTTCTTCTTGAACGATTCGATCTTCAACCTCCGGGGAAACAGGGTTGTTCTTTTCAAGGTAAGAAGTGAACACCTCGAAATCGACAACGAATAATTCTGTCATTCGTCCTTCTTCTTTCGCGTCCTTGAACATTGTATACCCGTCTCCGCCATCGGCAGTGAACGCGTTAGTAGCGACAGAGTACATCATGTCTAAGTCAATTTCTTCAAACCCGTCCTCAGTCATGACTTCTACATGCCACACACGTTCTCCGGCAGGTTTGGTCACATCATACTTATAGTTAATGCCGGATACTTGAAGGAATTCACCCGGTGCGTCTTCTCCTTCTACTCTCTTCACACTGTGCTCAAGGGCAGCTACGATTTCTTCGCCGGTTAGGTCAAGTGTCACAAGATTGTTTCCGAATGGCATCGTCGTCAGAACTTCTCCAAGAGTGATTTCACCTGCATCGATTGACGCACGGATTCCCCCACCGTTTTGAAGGCCGATATAGGTTTCCACGAATTCATTTGCTTTCGCAACCATACCGTCAGCAATCAAGTTTCCTAGGTTTGTTTCTTTCCGGCGTACATCGGCACGTTCTCCATCAAGAGCTACCTCTGTGTTTCCAACCACTTCTTTCTTCATATCATCAAGAGGCTTTTTGAACTCTTCTACCTTCGCAAGAGCCTCAGCATCTTGTTCATAACCTTCAAGGTCCAGCACTTCTCCGTTATGGCTTGTTACGACACCTTCATCATCGAAGGTTACATCCAATAATCCAAGCAGGTTCAAGTATTCACCAGCTTGAACAATCAATGTCGGTTCTTCTTTGTCAATGACTACAGGCTCGTCAAGGACCGTATGGGAATGACCACCTACGATGATATCAAGTCCATCCACTTTTTCAGCCAATTCTAAGTCATTTGAATATCCAAGGTGAGAAAGGGCGATGATTTTGTTGACGCCTTTTTCTTTAAGCATCGCGATCGTGGCCTTCGATTTTTCAACAGCATCTTCAAAGACAACATTTTCTCCCGGATTAGCGATGAATTCTGTATCTGGAGTCGTTAATCCGTAGATTCCCACTTTCTCTCCGTCTACTTCTTTGATCATGGCAGGGTAGACGTTGCCGCCGTCACCTGGTTGTCCGATTTCATTTTTGAAAAGGGGCTCCAAATCCGTATCACCTGTAACAGTAACATTTGATGACACCATCGGGAAATTCATATTTTTAATGAAGTCTGCAAGGGTTTTAGAATCTTTATCGAATTCATGATTACCAAGAGTCATGGCATCGTAGCCAAGCTCGTTCATAAAATGTAGGTCCGCTTGTCCAAGATATTGACGGAAGTAAAGGGTACCCGAGAATACGTCACCGGCGTCTACCAGTAAAGAGTTCGCTTTTTCAGTGCGCAGCTCGTTTACTGCTGTTACTAAACGGGGATAGCCTTCAACATGAGCATGGGTATCGTTGGTATGCATGATCGTTAAATCAAACTCTTCCCCTTCTGCTGAAGCTGAAGTTGCAGGGGTTAATGCAAAAATCGCAGCAGCCAGAGCTGCAGTTGATAATACACCGTATAAAGGTTTTTTAATATTCATTTGGTTAATCCCTTCCCTTTCTTATGTAGGTTTTTGTCGGAACTTCATCCACAAAACCCATTATATAGTAATTTTATGGCAAAATGTGATTATTTTACTAAATATTAAAACAAATCTGGTTCTTTTTACATATCAGGGCAGGGGAGGTATCCCCCCTGCCTTTTTCTACAATCTATTTCTTTAGTTGCTTCACAACTTCTTCACTAACGGCATTTTCCCCACCAATAACACGAAAGTTAGAAATATCATCCATATCAATTGCTTCCATAATATCCTCTGGTACTTCCTCTTTCTTCACAAGGAGGATTTCAGCACCCTCTTTTGCTGCAAGGACCGAACCTGCCAGTGCATCGGCAAAATTAGTCCCTGTTGCCACAATCGCATTGTTAGTTTGAGGAGTTAAATGTTTCGCAATTTCGGCTGATGTTTCGTAACGGTTCAAGCCACTATAGCGAGTCGCTTCTTCAAAGCTGTCGAAAATTTCAGTGCTGATCGCATTTTCGCCACCAACGACGATTTTTTCATCAATTTCTATTAATACTTTATTTGAGGCTTTTGACAATTTGTCTTGAGCAGATAGTACAATCGGATATCCATTCTGTGCTGCATAAGAAGCAACAGAAAGGGCATCAGCGAATTGATAGGCATTTGCCACGATCGCCTTTTCGGGATCCCCATCCAATTTAGCAGCGATATTGGCCGCTGTTTCAAATCGATCGTCACCTGAAATACGGTCTGTTTTCAAACCTAATCCTTTAAGCTGATATTGAACATACTTGGATACCGCACCTTCACCACCAAGGATGATCGCTTTCTTCGCACCTAAACGCTTGATTTCATCTTGTACTTCAGCGTTCAAACTGCCTTGCTGTGTCAATAAGATCGGTGCATCATGTTTGTATGCAAGTGGAGCTCCTGCAAGGGCATCAGGGAATTTATCGCCTCTGGCAATGACCACTGTGTCAGTGGACTCCCAGCCTTTTTTAGAAATCTCAATGGCCGTTTGGTAACGATCGTCACCAGAAATACGTTCTACCTTATTTTCAAACTGAATCTTAGCCAGGACAGGATCATGGTCACTCGCACGTCCATCTTCTTCACTAAAATCAGAGTTGATGTTGATACTATCGATCATCGTTGACTTTGCCAGATTATTCGTCACTAGAATATGATCAAGAACTTGAGAGTTCCCTTGATAAATATACGTGTAGCGTTCCTCTACAGGGAGCTTTTCCATCATATTGGTCAAGATGTCCCCTTCGAGAGTATTGATTGGAGCAGAAAATTCGAAGTCGTTAAGGTCACCAAGAACCACAACATTTGCATCTTCGACCTTTTCGTTCACATCATTCACAAAGTCATTTAGTACCTCGGCTTGTTTCAGTCGCTGTACCTCACTACCAAGCACAACCGGATGATCTGCACCGAATAAAGCTCCGTCTCCACCTTTGGAGTTAAAGTGGTTTGCTACGACGATGACTTTTTCACCGTTAAACATGAATTCAGCTGCAAGGGCTTTACGGGAATCGTCAAATGCTTCGTTTGTTGGATCGATGCGTCCCGGGTTATGAGTAAGTCCATTTTCATCAACACCCACGGAAGTCACCGCATCCCCGGCTTCTTTTTCTGTTAATTGGACACGCTCAGGGTTGTAGATGAAACCTACACGGATGTTTCCACCAGGCTGCCCGCCATCTGTTTTATCAACAGGAGCGATATCGGTGAATTCATAAGTAGGTCCGCCAGCTTCCTCAATGGCCTTGATGATTGTCTGATAGGACGCACTTGCATCTGTCGTACCATCATCTGTTGGTCCATTATTATCTTGAACCTCGACCAGGCCAATGATATCCGGCGTTTTCATATTCGAAACGATTGAATCAGCAATCTTTTCTACTTTGCTTTCTTCAATTCCAGCATAGAAGTTTTCAATATTATAAGAAGCAATCGTTAGATCTTCTTCTTCAGGAGTGATCGACGTTACTTCCTGTGCTGTTCCCCCATCAACTACTGTAGGGAAAGTTCCTGTTGGACGGATCTTAAAGTTGCTATAATCATAGCTTACGTTTCCAATAACGGAACCATCCAGCATATCACCTGTTTTCACATTGATATTCATGCCGTCCACGTCGATCAGCATGCGCTCAGGGTTATAATCTTCAGGAGATATCAATACTCCCCCTGCTCTTGTGCGAAGTTGATCTTCGCTTGTATTCACTACTACAGGAAGTTCATCATATTTTACCGGACCTGTAATCGTGGCATCAGGGATTTCAATCAGCATCCCTTCAAGACTTTCATAAAAGTCCAGGCCATCTGTTTCGGGATCGAATGAGGTCATTTCATCATCTTCAATGATTTCAGTCGGTGGTACTCGGTCTTCCCCCATCACGATAGCTGCAGGCACAGTGTTGCCTGAAGATTCTACTGTAACGGCCGATGCCGTGATTTGAGTTGTCAGAAGGTCTTTGGCATCAGCGTAGCCATCTTCTCTCCACTCTTTTACCTGACCTGCCACATTTACTTTGTCTCCGACTTTGACAGAATTGCCCTTTGCATAAACATAAATTCCTTCAGAAGTCGCCAGACTATCGTCCGGGGTCTCTTCCTGCATATAAAATGCATTGGAACCTGCCTTCGCTGTCACTATTCCTTGAACGTTAGAGACGGTCATATTTTCGTAAGGAGAGGTATGGGAATCTCCTTGAATATCATGAATGCTTAAACCATCAGCTGATTTAAGGATTTTGTAAGTAAAAGTGGAAACATCGCTTGTGTTGCCCTCTTTTACAACAACTGCTTTAACCGTTACATCAGCAGTAAGTTCGATCGGTGTTGTATATTCTGGACTGGAATCTGTCGGATCAGTTCCATCCAATGTGTAATGAATGGCTCCACCTTCAGATGCCGTTTGAAGTGTAACCTTCGTTCCTTCTACAACAGATCCTGAAGCTGGATCAGCGGTTACAGAGAAGGCTGTTTCAATGACATCTGACGTATTACGCGGGACTAGTTTATATTCGTCAAAGTTATAATCAACCACGCCACGTAGAATGTCGTACGTTTTGCCAACTTCAAGCATCGTACTATCAGTTGGTTTGATGACGAACTCCCCGGAGCTGTCTGTTGCAGTGAAATTACCGTTGCTGTCTTTTGATTCCACTGTCACATTCGTAAATTCAACAAACATTCCTTCGTGATCTTCACCATTTTCAGCTGAAAGGTCTGTAGAGATAAGAGAGGCTGGTGAAGGAACTCCCTTGTCTACTTCTGTAATTTCAACGTTAGAAGCAGTCGCTTCGATTTGCTGCATTCCATAATAATCGCTAAGTTTTCCTTCAGCTACTACTTCGTCCCCTGGCTCAGCAGTAAGACCGCTGGCACGGACGATGACACCGGCTGTTCCATCCTGGATGAATAGGTTCGTCTGTCCGCCTGCTTCAAAAGATGCTGTCGCAATACCTTGTACTTTAACAACCGTGCCTTTAGGGGCAGTGCGAGCTTCAGCGATGGTGGATAGTTCGACTGGTGTCGGTTCAGGAGCCGGTTCATCTGATAGATGTGTTCCAAGATCACTGAATACATCTTTGCCTAAATTCGTCCATTCTGCAGATGGATCAAATGCATCGGTTACATCTATATCCCCTGTCATCACGGAATCCTTACGGACGATGGAGACGTCACTTGCGAAGGAGGCTTCTGAGCCAACTTGTCCGATCGAATCAATCACAGTCCCGTTTTTCTTTAAGGTAATGGGATCATTTCCATTGAAATTGATGATGAAGCTGTCTTGAATATCCGCTTTTTCAAGGATGGCTGGATCTGCCTGTTTGTGAGCAAGCACCAAGGTTTCCCCTGCATTGAGAGTGCCTGATAAAGGAAAGGTCTTATCCGTGGTTGTTGCACCATTTGTATGTAATTCTAAGGAGTAAGTCGATAAATCAATTGCTTCACCAGTACCGTTATAAAGTTCAATTGCTTTATTGTAACTGGATCCTTCGATATATTCAGAAATGATTAAGTCCTGAAATGCCTCATCTGCAGCAGATACGTGCTGAGATAGAGGAGGCGCAAACAAGCTTAAGGCCATACTGGAGGCAACTGTTACACTTAACAATTGACGCTTCATTGTTTTTCCGTTCATTTTCTTCCCCCTGTTCGTAGTTTAGTAAAGTGGTAGATTCGCCACCATCTACCAGTATACAACAGGATTTGTCATAATAGTGTAAAAATAGGGTAAATTAACTGAAATTTGTTAACGCTTACATTACTATTAAGTAAATTCGAACTATAAAAATTGACAAAGCCCGGTTCGGGAGCGAATTAACAGCTCCCGAACCGGGCTTATGATTATTTTCTAGTTAAATGGTAATAATTCCGCTTTTACAGATAGACTCCTACCCCTGGACCAAATGGAATGCCTAATATCGCAAAAGTCAGGAGTAATACAATCCATACAGATAAGAAAGCAATCGTATAAGGAAGCATTAGTGAGATCAAGGTTCCGAGTCCCGCTTTCTTATCATACTCCTTCATAAAAGCAAGGATCACGATGATATACGGGTTCATCGGTGTGATGATGTTTGTGGATGAATCCGCAATACGATAGGCGGCTTGTACAAACGCCGGGTTATACCCAAGTGTCGCAAACATCGGGATAAAGATCGGTGCTTCCAATGCCCATTGAGCGGAGCCACTAAAGATCAATAGATTCAATAATGCTGTCAACAGGACAAATCCGATGATGGCTGCGAGCCCCGTCATATTGATCGATTCGAGGAAATTCGCTCCGCTGACCGCTACCCAAGTCCCTAGATTTGTCCAATCAAAGTAAGCGATAAATTGCGCGGCTGCAAAGATTAATACGATATAACCCCCCATGTCTTTCATGGCTTCTGTCATATACTTAGGTACGTCCCTTGACGACTGAATCTTCTTCACCGTCACCCCGTAAACAACACCGATCACGATAAAGAAGAATAGCGTGATGGGAATGATCCCGGATAAGAAGGTAGACGGAATAAGTCCCCCATCTTCATTTCTCATCGGAGAGTTCGGCCAGGCAATCGAAACGACTAACAGGACGATGAATGCTAATCCTGCCAGGGTTGCATTTCGGAGTCCTTTTCCTTCTAATAGACTTTCTTCTTCTAAGGTTTTATCTACTTTCCCTTTATATGTCCCTAAACGGGGTTCAACAATTTTTTCTGTGACAAAAGCTCCTACAGCTGTAAGAAGGACAACAGAAGCAATCATGAAGTACCAGTTATCCACCGGTGTGACCGTCACTTCAAATGCTTTGGCAGCTTCGGTTGATATCCCGGCTAGTAACGCATCGGTACCGGTAATGATAAAGTTTGCCGTAAATCCTGCCCCTACTCCGGAGAATCCGGCAGCGAGTCCCGCCAGAGGATGTCTTCCCACCGTATAGAAAATCATGGCGGCAAGTGGAGGAATGATAACGAAGGCTGCGTCTGACGCCAGGTTCCCCATGATCCCTACCATAATAACAGCGTATGTAATCAATCCTTTCGGAGCGTTCAACACCGTTTTCTTGATCGCTGTCTCAAGGAGTCCAACCTTTTCGGCCAAACCGATCCCAAGCATCATCGCTAATACCAGGCCGAGTGGAGCGAAGCCGGTAAAGTTATCGAGCATGGAGGTCAGGATGTATTGGAGACCTTCTCCGGATACGAGGCTCTTGATGGCTAACTCTTCTCCGTTTTTCGGGTGAATCACCGTCACACCCAGACTTGAAATGAACCAGGAAAACAAGATAATAAAGAAAGATAAGTACACAAACAACATGAATGGGTCAGGGAGTTTATTCCCTACCTTTTCGATTCCACCTAAAATTCGAAGATATCCCTTCTCCTTTTTAGGTGAATTCGGCTCTAAATTGGGATTTGTCATGAGGTCACTCCTTCAAATAATGTTTTAAGGAATAATTCCTTTTTACTTCCGTTAATAAGTATTTCGATATCGATTGTATAAATCCTCTTTATTTTTTAATATTTATGAGAAAATTTTAAATTTACGGATTACTGACTCGGCGAATATAAAAAATCCCCTACTCATAGATAGAGAAAGGGATTTTAAGATACAGTTATTTAAGTTGAAAGCGATATAACTTCCTTGGTCTTCCTCTTCCGCCGCTTTGTTCTTCGCCGCTGATTTCCACAATCCCGATCCGTTCCATTTCAGTGAGAATTCTGCGCCCGTTCCGTTCGGTGCTTTTCAGCCAGCGGGAAAGGTCTTGGGATGTGATTTCCGCTTTGTCGTAATGGCGGGAAAGAGAAAGGATTTTTGAGACGATGGCAGAACTGACCGAGGCCTCTTTAAAGACTTCCTTCCATTCATTGCCCAAGTTGTTGAGAGCGTATGTAATGGACTCTGACGATGGAAGAATTTCCGTTACCGTCTTGTCTTCATTGACACTTATGACGATGGAAGATTCGTGCTTTCTCGCATGTTGAAAAGCAAGACGGACATGATGCTCAGCTTCCAATACGGTCACACCAAACCCTAACCCCACACGGATATCCAGATCTGTATGTGCCTTCACTTCCTGAATCAAAGTAGTGAAAACAGACTCCTTCTCATGAAGATCGAGTTCCCCTCTTGTTGTATAAACGAAGAATAATCCGTCCCCTAATTGAACCATGGACCCATTGATCTTTTGGGCGATATCAAGAAGATTGCGTTTCAGATCCAGCTCTTGATGCTTCATTTTATAAGAAAAATGGGACTCGTCCAATGTCTGGGTCGAATAGATGACTTCGATTCCAACGATGGCAATTTGGGATTTTTGATATTTTCTCGATTGTGCCCTCTCTAATAAATACTGCAAAATCATCCGGATGGATAAATTCGTCGGTACGACTCGGTAACAAGGAATGCCTGCTTCAGTGAGTTGCTTCTGAACACTTTGAATACACGTGATCGCCGTTTCAATTTCTCCTTTTTCATAGAGTGAACGGTGATAGTCTACCAGCTCATCAGCACTCCGGTATCCTTCATATGGATAGGTTGCGATTTCCAGTTGATCAAAGGAGTGAAATTGAACCGCGGTTTCAATTTCCTCTTTTGAAATTGTATCTATACTAATTTTATTTAATAGAGTCTTTTCTTTCATTTGCGCTTCTAATAATGCTCCAAAGAAACTGGATCCATGTAAGGGCGGAAAGCTCCCTTCCTTTTCCGTGATCCATCCTTTTTCAAGCGCAAAGTAGAAGGGGGATTGTCCCGAAAAGAACCATTGATCTACTAGACCGCGGTTCTTCTCAAGAATCTCTTCTATCTCATTCACCCCGTGATAAGGAAAATTCATAAGTTCGATATTGTCAAAATGAGCGGCCACATGATTGATCCGCTGAATCGAATCATCAGGGCCGATGACACCAATTTTTATCATCAACTATCATTCACCTGCTTCTTGCCGCAATACTTCAGCTAGAATCTCGACTCCTGCATACATGTCTTCTAACGAGCTATGTTCCTTTGGATGATGGCTGATCCCTTTTTCACAGGGGATGAATACTAAAGCGGAAGGCCATTTCGCTGCCATATTCATGACATCATGCCCTGCCCCGCTGTCCATTTCAAACGTTTTGTACCCCAGCGTTTCCCCGGCTCGTTTGACTCTGGCTGTCAGCTCTTCATCTAATAGAATAGAAGGATTATCTACAAGAGTTTCTATGTTGATTGTAACATTAAATTCACCCTCTAAGCTTCGGCACTTTTCTATTATTTTATCGGCCATTGTACGCTTTAGGTCATCGTCGACGGAACGGATATCGATTCCCGCTTCTGTATGACCCGGGATGACATTCATGACGTTCGGTTTTACGTTCATCGTGCTGACGGTTGCTACAAGTGGTTTCCGGGACTGCTTTGATAGCTTTTCCGCTTCTTGAGAAACGAAGGGAATAAGTGGAGCGAGAGCCACTAGAGCGTCCGCCCGTTTCCCCATTGGAGTCGTTCCTGTGTGACCCGCCATCCCTTCGACCTTTACCTTCAAGCGGATCGGACAGGCTACACCCCGGACAATTCCGAATTGAGCGTCATGATCTTCGATTTGGGTCCCTTGTTCAATATGCAGTTCGATGAATGAGAGGATTTCCTCTTTTGATCGTTCAGCTTTTTCAATGGATGACCAGTCTAAGCCCGTTGATTCTACCGCTTCTTTAATGTTGACCCCATGGCGGTCCCTGACGCTTTCTACTGATTTATCAAGAATTCCTGCCACACTCTTACTTCCCAGGGTAGATACGCCGAAACGCGCTGACTCTTCTGAAGCAAAACAGGCCACTTCAATGGAGTGATGGGGTTCGAAACCACCGTCTTTTAATGCTTTCACGGCTCCCAGTCCACATAGGACACCGGCTGCCCCGTCATAACCTCCTCCGTTTTCAACCGTATCAAGATGAGATCCGGTCATGACAACTTGACCGGTGGCCCCTTCCCACCTGGCAAAAAGGTTTCCTGCCTGATCTCTTATAACGGATAACCCTAACGTTTCTGCAACGTCCCGAAACACATTCATGGAAGCAGTCTCTTCCTCGGAATAACCCAATCTCGTAAATCCATTGGGCTGTTCCATCGTTTCAACAAGATTTAAAGCTTCTAGAGTTGTACTTAACCATTCTTTCAACTCGTAACCTCCTCTTTGTGGTGAGATAATTTGAGAATAAGACGCGCGAAGGCATCCACAGCCACTTTTAATACTCCTTCTTCAAAATCAAATTGATGATGATGATGTCCGTTTTTCAATCCGGTTCCGAATACCATGAAGGTTGCTTTGCCCCCCTGACTTTGCACCTCATTCATCATATAAGTAACATCCTCTGATGCCTTTAAAGGTAAACCATCATGGATATCGGATATAAATGGACTTTCCTCGCCCATATCCTTTAACCACTGAATCCATTCAGGGTTACATGCTGCTTCAACCGTCTCTCCCACCACATCGATTCCGGTTTCCACCCCATAAAGGTCTCCCGATGCTTGAAGGATCCGCAGGGCTTCTTTCTGCATGTACTGATTGATGGCAGTCGTTTCCCCTCTTGTTTCCATTTCAAGGTGAGCTTCATCGGCAATGATGTTTCTGCCTGCTCCCCCTTGAAGCCTCCCGACATTGACCCTGGTCGCCCCGTCAGAATGGCGCGGGATATTGTAAAGGTGAAGAGTTGCTGCAGCAGCTGCCAATAAAGCATTCTTCCCTTTTTCAGGCTCGAGACCTGCGTGGGCCGCTTTTCCTTTATAAGTGACGTTGATTTTGGAGGAAGCGAGAAATGAATGAGTTGTAGCATACACTCGCCCAAGCTTTGTATCCCGTATGCCGATATGACCGCTTGCAAAATAATCGACATTCTCCAGCCAACCTTTTTTCACCATAGCTTTGGCTCCCCGTCCACCTTCTTCAGCTGGCTGGAAGAGAAGGGTGAACCTTCCAGAAAGCTGATCTATGTAAAGCGAGAGGAAGTTTGCCACACCCAGACCGATAGCAGCGTGACCGTCATGACCACAGGCATGCATGACCCCTTCATATTGTGAACGAAAGCCTTCTCTAGTCGGAAGGTGGTGTTGCGGATCATCCGATTCTTTGATGGGTAGAGCATCGATATCGAATCGGAATGCCATATGAGGACCAGGCTTTCCTGTATCAAATGTGGCAGCCAATCCTGTATGACCGCCTTTCATTTTGTCTATCCAGCTCTTTTCCACGCCTTCCTTTATGGCCCGTTCTTCTTGTTTGGCTAAATATTTTGGTGAGGGAATCCCGATTCGTTCGCTGGAATCCAATGCATCTTTTCCAAGGTGAATCGTGAAGCCAAGGTTGATTAATTCTTTTCCGATTAGATAAGTGGTGACATATTCAGTGAATCCAAGTTCGGGCTTCTGATGAAAGGTTCGTCTGAACGCAGTGAGTGTCGGTGATAGTTCATTGATAAAATGTTCAACAGTTCTCATCTTTCAAGACTCCTTTTTCAAGCTTTTTCAAGGTATCCAGTGCAAGTTGAGCCATCACTTCGACCCCTTTTACTAAAGCACTTTCATTTATTTTAAAACGCGGGTCATGGAGGGGATATTGGGTTTCTGTTTCCTTCACAGATGTTCCCAGCCAGTAGAAGGCACCGGGATATTCTTTAAGAAAACGAGAGAAATCCTCTCCTCCAAGAGACGGGGAAACCACTGGGGTGGAATTTTCTCCAAGAACTTTTTGTGCAGCGCCTCTCACTTCTTCTGCCCATTGTGGTGAATTGACTGTTGCAGGGTACCCATCTAAATAATCAATCGTCATTTGAGCATCGAAACTTTTTCCCACTCCTTCAATGATAGAGTGGAAACGATTCTTCACCATATCTTTCACTTCCGGTTTGAAGGTCCGGATGGTTCCCTCTAAGGATACTTCATCCGCAATGACATTATAGCGGTAACCTCCCTCGATTTTTCCGATGGTGAGGACGGCAGAATCAAGGGGATCCGTATTTCTGCTCACGATCGTTTGAAGCTGGGTAATGAGGTTGTTGGCAATAATGATGGCATCATTCGATTGATGGGGCATGCTCGCATGTCCGCCAGATCCATTAACCGTAATCTTAAAGCGGTCCGAAGCTCCCATGATTTCATGAGGCAGCACGCCGACTTCCCCGACAGGCAGATCCGGCCACACATGCTGTCCGAAAATGACATCAGGCTTATATTCATCAAATAAGCCATCGTCCATCATTTGCCGTGATCCTCCAACAGGAGCATTTTCTTCCGCCGGCTGGAAGACAAGAAGGATCGTTCCTGCCATTTCCGATTTCATCTGATTCAACACTTTCCCTGTACCCACCAGCATGGCGGTATGAGCATCGTGACCGCAGGCATGCATTTTGTTGTGAGTGCCGGATTTGTAAGAAAGGTCATTTTCCTCCTGAATTGGCAGAGCATCGATATCTGCTCTCAGTGCAACCGTGCCTCCTGGCTTTACTCCTTTAATGATGCCAAGCACTCCTGTTTTGGCATAGCCCGTTTTAAAAGGGATACCTGCTTCTGCCAATCTCACCTGAATCGTTTTCGATGTTTCAAACTCCTCACCGCTCATCTCTGGATGCTGATGAAAGTGTCTGCGTAATTCAATAACTTCCTTTTCTACTGATTGGACAAGCTGCTTTAACTTCATGAAAAATCTCCTTTTTCTGTCGAATGATTATTTAAGGAAAAGTTCCTTAATAATACCGTTAATGCATATATTCGATAAAAACTTGGAAAATCCTTTGAGATTGAAAAAAAAGAGGGACGGACCTCCGTTTTTTTGCAGAAGTCCGTCCTTATCACGTTACCCTATTCTGTCCTTGAGTTAGAGGTCCGTCCCTCTTCCCTTTTCCTTTCTCACCCATTACACTATAGGAAAATATGAAAGATAAAGGATGGTTGGATGGATCGTTTTGTTGAAAGGGTCGAACCGTATTTTTTGAGTGAGGACCCATTTGTGCAGAGGTATGCCATTGAAATGTTGGAGGATACTTATTTACCTGGAGGGGATACGTTTTTGACCGGATTGAAGGCCGTTGATCGGGGACCGGTTTCGGAATATTCTTCGCCTATTCTCCCTAATTTACTGTACTTACCTCTTAATGAAGAAGGATTGAATGAAGTAGTAAATCGTTTAGATGTCATGAGTAAAAAGGATAACAACCGACTGTCCTACATTCAATTAGTTACAAACGCCAGCACAGAATTATTAATTGCATACAGAAATAAAGTATATCAATACATAGGGGAGAAACAGTTAAAAGAAGTAGAGAAGCTTCCTTCTTTAACTATAGAAGAACTATACATGGCGTTGGCTGATGTTATGGTTTACCTGGATGAATATGAGTTTGACCAAGACTTTTATGATCATGGGAAAAGAATCATCAAGGAGCTTATAAAAAAAGGGGGCATTGAAAGCTGGGAAGTACAGAATGGACTTCAGAACATTATGGAGGAAGAGGAGTTTTTCGGATTTGAAGGGATATATGTTGTCTACATGGCAGGTGAAATGCGGGAAGAAAGTGTAGTCCCCCTATTAGTGAGTCTCTTTAAAAACGAAGAGGAAGGCGACTTTTTATTTGAGGAAATTGCAAATACCCTCGTCAAAATAGGGACGGACCTGGTCGTACAAGAAGTTGAAAAAATAGCACTCTACGGAAACACCTTTTTCTACACTTTGGATGTACTTGGAAGGATCAAAACCAAAGAAGCTGAACAAGCATTACTAAGACTGTTTGATCAAACCGAGGACCTAACCGCCAGAACAATCATAGCAGATAATCTATGTCGACATCTATCAACAGACGCGATTCCCAGGATAGAAGTTTTAATTGAAACAGGGTATGAAGATGGGCTGCTTTGCTTAGAAGAATCACTATATGTCAATTGCGTCATGAATGGCATCCAACACCCCAAACTTCCAGAGTGGAGACACTTACTGGAGGTAATGGAACTTGAAATGTTGAATGAACCAGCCGCGCTAATTCCACAACCCGTCATAAACGAAGAAAAAGTAGGACGCAATGACCCTTGCCCATGCGGCAGCGGTAAAAAATATAAGAAGTGCTGTCTATAAAATGAGGGACGGACCTCCGCATTTTGCGGAAGCCCGTCCCTATGGCTTTCTTATATTAAATATCCCGACTAGAGGTCCGTCCCTCTACTCCATCCACTCAGGCTTACCGAACCCTTTGAATTCTTCGTCGATGATTTTCTCGAATTCGTCTGCTTCGACGACTGCTTTGATGTCTTTCGCCAGTTGTGAGTCAACGTCCTTCGTATTTACAACCACTCGGTTTCGATACTGATCAGGCATGTCCTCCAGCTGAAGTGCATCAAGTAAGTCCATATCGGCAGCAAGTGCGTAGTTCCCTGGAACCGCAGATAGATCAACACTGTCAACGGCCCTTGGCAGCTGTGCTGCTTCGATTGGTTTGAATTGCAGGTTTTTCACGTTTTCTGCAATATCTTTTTCTGAAACAGTCAATGGATCTGTATCCGGCTTTAACGTGATCAGCTTAGCATCCTCCAGAATTTGAAACGCCCGTGCTGCGTTCGTCGGATCATTAGGAATGGCAATGGCACTGCCTTCTTTTATGTTTTCAATCGAATCGAATTTCTGTGAGTAGATTCCCATTGGAGCCGTTGGCACGACAATTACTTCGGATAAGTCCATGTTATGCTGCTTCGCAAAGGTTTCCATGTAGATCTTATGCTGGAAAAGGTTCGCATCCAGATCTCCCTGGGCAAGCGCGTTGTTCGGCTGGATGTAATCACTGAACTCCTTCACTTCAACCGTGTATCCTTTTTCTTCAAGACCGGGCTTGATCGCTTTTGTCACCATATCACTGTATGGTCCGGATGTCGCTCCGATCGTCACCTCTTTTTTATCTTCCGCGCTTGAACTTGCTTCGTCCCCTCCGCAAGCTGCAAGAATGCTCATTGTTACCGCTAATGCTACAAATAAAATCCACTTTTTCACTAGTTGTTCCCCCTAAAGTAGTTATCGTTTATCGACTAATCGTGCAAACACATCACCCGTATACTGGATGAGCTGAACTAAACAAATTAAAATGACGACGGTCGTGATCATCACCGTGTTGTCATAACGGTAGTATCCGAAGCGGATCGCCAGGTCCCCGACTCCGCCTCCACCGACGATCCCAGCCATGGCGGAATAGGCGACTAAACTGATCGTTGTAATCGTGATTGCCTGAATCACCGCCGGTCGTGCTTCCGGTAACAGCACGTCCTTAATGATCATCCAAGGACTTGCCCCCACTGAAACCGAAGCTTCAATGACACCTTTATCAATCTCACGCAATGACGTTTCTACCATTCTCGCAAAAAATGGAATTCCCGCAACAGAGAGTGATACGGATGCTGCCGTCGGTCCGATCGTGGTTCCGGTCAATAGTTTGGTTAATGGTAAGAGTGCTACTAATAGAATAATGAACGGAACCGACCGCACCATATTGACGGCAAATCCAACGACCTTTTTGATCAAACTATTTTGTAAAAACAAGCCTTTGTCTGTTACGAAAAGAAGAATCCCGAGCGGTAATCCCACTAAAATCGCAACTCCCAGTGAAATCCCCACCATATAGACCGTTTCAAAAAAGGCTTTATTCAATTCTGGTAAAATTGCAGTCAATGAATCAGGCAGCATTCTCAAGCACCTCCAAGCTCTGTGTCTTCAACGTGATATACCGGATCGCGGCTTCGATTTCTTCATGGGAGCCGATCAGTTCCATGATAAAAATCCCGAGTGGAACTTCCTGAATGTATTCGATCTTGCCGTGTAGGATATTGCCTCGCACCTTGTATTTCTGGAACACTTCCGATACGACGCTTTCCTCTGCGATCGATCCTTTGAATTGGATTTTGATCAGTTTTCCTTTCCTTGATTCCACGAGGTGCGGCGGTAGTTCAAATTGAAGGATTGTTTCAATGAATTGCTTCGTTAAAGGCTGCTTAGGTTCTGCAAACAGGTCGTAAACCGGCCCTTCCTCCACGATTTTCCCGTCCTGCATCACGGCCATCCGGTCACAGATTTCTTTCACCACTTCCATCTCGTGGGTGATGAGGACGATGGTCAAACCTAGTTCTTTATTAATCTTTTTCAATAGTTTCAAGATTGATTTCGTTGTATTCGGATCGAGTGCCGAGGTCGCTTCGTCGCAAAGTAAAACCGATGGGTTATTCGCAAGGGCTCTCGCAATCCCGACTCTTTGCTTTTGTCCTCCGCTGAGCTGGGCCGGGTACGCATCTGCTTTGTCCGATAGACCGACCATCTCAAGGAGCTCGACGACTCTGGGCTTGATTTTCGCTTTAGGTACACTAGCCGCTTTCAAGGCAAAAGCCAGATTGTCAAACACCGTTTTGGATTTGATCAAGTGAAAATGTTGAAAGATCATGCTCGTTTTTTGACGGGCGAGTCTTAATTGTTTGGACGTGAGTTTCGTGAAATCCTGTCCGTCAATGATGATTTCTCCTGATGTAGGGGTTTCTAATAAATTCAGGCAGCGAATGAGTGAACTCTTCCCCGCTCCACTGTATCCGACGATTCCAAAAATCTCACCCTTTTCGATTTTTACGGAAACGTTATCGACACCGACCACCGTTTGCTTTTTTGTACTGTAGGTTTTAACTAGATTTCGAATCTCGATCAATGTGCACACCCCTTTTTTCATCCAATAAAAAATGCCTCTTTCAACTGAAAGAAGCATCGCCTGTTTATCTCGACTTATCTCTCAGAATGAAATCATTCTGCAGGAATTGGCACCGTTCCAATACTGGAGGTTGCCGGACGTCGTAGGGCCTGATCCCTCGGTCACTCTGGATAATTGAAAGTATGTAATTTTCTAATTTTTTAATCTTATAGAGGATAATACTGGGTATGGGAATGGAAGTCAATAGGGAATTTTACAGTTGTTTTTATGTAAGCGTTATCTTTATTGTTGTACTAGGGAAGGTTTTTTTGTGTTGTTGGACTAGGGTTTGATCTTGGGGTGGAATATATCCACTTTTTTACAGTTAATAATATATTCCTAAAGTTGATAATAAAAGGGGGAATGTCGATAATAAAACTCCTCGCACCCTATCAATCCATGTATCTCACATCGATTTCAGTTAATATCCTGCCTTTACACCATCTCAAAGACTCAAAAACCATACATATTATCCAAAAACATTCCTTTCCACCTCCAATTGGGACTAACCTCCATTACCAATACAAAAAGGCACTACCTTCAATAGCAGCACCCCGATCATTTGTCATAACAACTCACTACAAATATTCTAATCTCTCAAACAACCAAACGAAAACTAAAACGTCCACTCCTTAATCACTGTCAACACATCCAACTCCCTCAACCGCTGCTCACAATAAGAAGAATTCATCTTCAAATAGGAATCAACATAAGCCGGATGACACATAATCTCAAGCGTCTCACCTCCATCCCTGCTGTCCAAAATCCTCTTCAATCCTTCAACCGACACTCCGTCCCCATAAAAGTCCATCGAGAACCGATCGGTTAACACATCCATTTCGCCACCCTTATCACCAAAAACATTCCGGACCGGTACCCCAAAGCGCTCTGACAATCTCTTCACCACCGGGATCAGTGGTCGAAAGCTATGAACATGATGATGACTGTCAATATGAGAAAGGGGCAGACCGAATGATAGAAATTTATCCACCTGAGCCTCCCACTCCATTTCAACCTCATCCACATTGATTTCTTTTTCTTCAAAAATCCTGCTGGTGTAACGGAAAAAGCCTCTTTCATCCTGTAGTGATGGTACCCCGGCCGAAACCGGTCTCCCGCATGTCAGTGTTAAATGGATCCCAACCTTTAATTCAGGAAAAACCTTCGCCAATTCCAACGCATGCAGAGTCCCGGGCATATTGACAAGCATCGTTGTTGAGTTGACAATTCCAAACCGGTGACTATCAACGATGCCATAGTTCACTCCCCGGCATAAACCAAAGTCATCTGCATTGACGATCACGTTCCTCATAATCCCCCATCCCCTTTTTTCTAATAGGTTCTTTCTACAAGAAAGCTCGCTTTATCTCCTCTGAAGATCGCTTTGGAAAATTCGATCACGGATCCATCCTCTACATAAGCTGTCGTTTCGATCATAAAGCAAGGTGTCCCCTCTGGTACCTCAAGCTTCCCTGCCACTCGCTCATCTGCTAAAAATAGCTCGATGGTTTCGATGGTTTTTTTAATTTTTATCTCAAACTGTGTTTCCAGGAGCTTGTAAAGAGATCTTTCACATTCGTCTTTATCAAGGCCTGGCGTCTTGTACCAGGGCAGATAGGCCACCTCATATTGCAGGGGCAGCCCGTCTGAATATCGGATCCTCTCTAACCGATTGACGGGATCTCCATTCTTCAATTCCAACGCTTTTTCCACTGTGGATTCTGCCGGGATGACATTCATGCTCAGTACCTTGATCTTAGGTTTCTTACCTTGTAATCGCAGTTGCTCTGTGTAGTTGTCGATCGTCGAGGACAGGATTTGACTGACTTTCTCTTCTGCGACAAAGGTTCCTCTTCCTTGCTCACGATACACGTAACCTTCAAGTGTCAGCTGCTGGAGCGCCGTCCGGATCGTCGTACGGCTGACATTAAACTTTTCGCAAAACTCCGCCTCTGTCGGCAGTTTTGTATTCGGCGCATATTCTTTATTTTTAATCATGTGGATGATTTCTTCTTTTACATGCGAATGCAGGGCCTTTGCTTCTTGTGTCTCTTTCATTCTGTTTCTCCCTTCCACTTTCTTCCTATATTTGTTATAACACATCCACGTGCAATTCTCTATTCCTAATCATTTTATCATAAAAATAATTTGTTATTACAATTAAATAAAAAATAGTCATAATATTTATATTTGTCATTACAATATATAGACGAGTGAAAATTTGTATGATACATTATAGAAAATAGAAATCGCTTTCAAAATGAAGGGAGCTCGACAGAATGTCATTAAAGGTGGTCATAATCGGAGGCGGATCAAGCTATACACCAGAAATTATCGAGGGGTTCATCCACCGATACAAATCTTTTCCTGTCACGGACATAACGCTTGTAGACATCGAAGCAGGGAAAGAGAAGCTTGAGATTATCGGGCAATTTGCTCGTCGAATGATCCAAAAAGCAGGTGTGCCTATTGAATTGGAATGGACCCTTAACCGCAGGGATGCCTTAATTGGCGCTGACTTTGTGACAACACAAATCAGGGTGGGCGGCCTCTCAGCCAGGGAAAAAGATGAACGGATACCGTTAAGTCATGGTGTCATCGGTCAGGAAACCAATGGAGCAGGCGGTATATTCAAGGCCTTGCGCACCATTCCGGTCCTAATGGAAATTTGTCATGACATCCAACAGATTTGTCCCCATGCATGGCTTATTAACTTTACCAACCCGGCAGGCATTGTTACGGAAGCCCTGCTTAAATACAGTACACATCATAAAGTCATCGGGGTGTGCAATATTCCTTTCAACATGAAAAACAGCGTCGCCGAGATGATGAATTGTTCTGCAAATGAAGTACAAATCGAGTTTGTAGGGATGAATCATTTTGTGTTTGGAAAAAAGGTTTGGGTCAAAGGTCAGGATGTCACCGATCAGGTTCTGCAAAAACTGATCCATCAAGAAGTGGATTACTCACCGGCCAACATCGTCTCACTCGGATGGTCGAAGGAATTTTTACAAGCTCTCGGGATGCTTCCCAATCCTTATCATCAATACTACTTCCAACGGGACTCTGTGTTGGAAAAGGACCTTCAAGCTTATAGAGAAAACGGTACACGGGCAGAGGTTGTTCGAAAAGTTGAAAAAGAACTTTTCATACAATATATGAAAGAGGAGTTAAATGAAAAACCAAAAGAACTGGAAAATCGAGGAGGTGCCTACTACAGTGATGCTGCCTGCAGCCTCATGGCGAGCATTTACAACAACTCAGGAGACATCCAAACCGTCAACACACTGAACAACGGAACCATCCCGGACCTGCCACACGACGCTGTCATCGAAGTAAACGCCGTCATTACGAGGGACGGACCTCGGCCAATCGCCACCGGCCCGCTGCCTCCATCTGTTAAAGGAATCATCCAACAGATGAAAGCTTTCGAAGAATTAGTGATACAAGCAGCACGATCTGGTGAGTACTCCGACGCCTACAGAGCCATGGTGATGAATCCGCTAGTACAGAACGAAGGGGTAGCAAGACAACTAGTCGATGAATTATTGGAAGCTCACAAAGAGTTTTTACCGCAATTCAATTAATCTAGTAAATGGGGGAAAGAGAAATGAGTAAAGTAATGGGGTTTATGGAAAGCAAGTTTATGCCTATTGCAGGAAGAATCGGGTCCCAACGACATCTCGTTGCCATCCGTGATGGATTCGTTTCGATCATGCCGCTGATCATCGTGGGATCTTTGGCTGTCTTATTAAATAATCTGCCGATTGATGCCTTTCAAAATTTTATGGTCTCTGTATTCGGCGAAAGCTGGAAATCCGTCGGGGGGAATATGTGGAATGGATCATTCGCCATCCTCGGACTGCTCGTCGCTGCATCCATCAGTTATCATTTAGCCAAGTCCTATCATATCGATGGGTTGTCAGCAGCATTAGTATCGATAGCTTCACTCATCATCCTCACACCGGTAACAGAAGACTGGGGGATTTCCTACGCCTGGACCGGAGCACAAGGGATATTCGTCGCCGTGATCACGTCCCTCCTTGTCACAGAATTATTCAAAGTGTTGATTCGCTCGAAGTTTACGATCAGTATGCCGGACGGTGTACCTGAAGGGGTAGTGAAATCATTCAAAGCTCTGATCCCGGCTACGATCATTTTGATTCTTATTGGTCTCATTCAAGCTCTCTTAACTTCTTTTGCAGAGAAAAGTATATTCGAAATCGTGTTTACGGTGGTTCAGGAACCATTGCAAGCCGTCTCAAACTCACTGCCATCAGCTATTGTTGTAGCCTTCTTAAATCATTTCCTTTGGTTCTTTGGCTTACATGGCACAAACATATTAGGTCCGATCATCGAACCGATCTACCTTCCTTTAATTGAAAAAAATCAGCAGCTGTTCGCAGATGGTATGAGTGCCTTTGACGTGCCATACATTGTGACAAAGCCCTTCTTCGATGCTTATGTGTACATGGGTGGATCCGGTACGACGATCGCCTTGATCATCGCCATCTTCCTTGTGGTGAAGACAAAGCATTACCGCACAGTCGGAAAATTGTCTGCTGCACCTGGTGTCTTCAATATAAATGAACCGGTCATCTTTGGATTGCCGATCGTGTTAAACCCGCTTATGTTTATCCCGTTTTTACTGGTCCCAGTCGTGCTCACTGTTACATCTTACCTGGCACTGAGTTTAGGAATTGTACCAAAAACCGTCGCGATTGTTCCTTGGACGACACCACCGATCATCAGTGGCTACCTTGTAACGGGGGGATCCTGGAGTGGGATTGTCCTTCAACTAGTGAACCTGACGATTGCCACACTCATGTATATCCCATTCCTGCTCGCATCGGAACGGGCCCAATTAAAGAAAACAACCGAAACGAGTGATAAAATCGCATGAATGCAAATCTGACTTTAGAAGAGATTTCTTTTCATATCATATTACATGCTGGAAACGCACGGTCTTCCGCCATGGAAGCCCTCCAAGCTGCAAAGAAGAAACAATTCGAAATAGCGGAGGAAAAAATGGCTGAAGCAGCGAAAGAAGTACATCAAGCTCACCACTATCAAACGCAATTACTACAAAAAGAAGCAAGTGGTGACACACAGAATCCTACGATTCTATTGATTCACGCCCAGGATCATCTCATGAATGCCATCACCGTTAAAGAACTGGCACAGGAAATCATCGAAATCCACCAAAACAAGTAAGGAGTGATTTATATGAATATCATGCTGGTCTGCTCGGCAGGCATGTCAACGAGTATGTTAGTCCAAAAAATGCGGAAAGCCGCTGAAGAAAAAGGCCTTGAAGCCACCATTAATGCTACATCTGAAGCTGACTTAAGCAATCATTTAGATAAACTGGACGTCATCCTGATCGGACCTCAAGTCCGCTATCTATCTTCTAAAATCATTGAAAAGGCAGAGCCTTATCATATTAAGGTAGATGTCATCGATGGGATGCACTATGGAATGATGAATGGTGCGAAGGTGTTAGAGCAGGCAGAAGGGCTGTTGGGAAAATAATTGTTTCATGATTGAGAGTGACCTGGAACAGGTTACTCTTTTTTCATATTGAGGAACATGAAGAAAGTGCCCCCCCTATACAGGAGAACACTTCCAATCGATTACATTACTTCATAATCCGTCACATTACGTTCTACCACACGGGCTCCTTCCACACTCACGAGTGCACCATTGGAACTTCCAAACACATTGGTCGCGATCAGGTTATCCATCGCTGATTTCACCGCCACAGTATCAATCGGCTCGATTGGGTCATTGATGGTTAGTTTCGCCGGCTTCCCCGTTTCCGTTTGGAATTCCAGTTCTAATACTTTTGCCATGCTGCATCTACCTCCTTTCTTTTATAATATCGATCTACCCTTACTCGTTAATGTCGAAGCTTTGGACCTTCTCGATGTTGGACAATCCTTTTGATGAAAGACTAGCCAGCGATAAAGCTGCGCTGTTCATCTCATCCGCTGTTGCCAGTGCATTGATGTAGCTGTACGATTTATACACAAACTTAGGATTCCCTTTCTCGTCCAGGCCATCATTGTAAGCCAGTCGTATTCTCGTAGACTTTAAATTCGCTGTTGCCATGTGCCTCACCTCCTTTCACCCTTTATATAGGGAATAGGAAGAGCGAAGGACACCCCGTTTGAAAAAAAAGAGGGACGGACCTCCATTCCTAGTACCAGCTCCTAGGAATGGAGGTCCGTCCCTTGTTCTTAATAAAGTTTTCCTTGCCTGTATAGAACCGTCGATAGTTTCATGACGGAGTGGATGTAGCAGTTTTGGCGCAGTGGGAATGGATCGCCGAAGAATAGCGGCAGGACGGTGTCCATGGTTGATTTCATTTTGTCGTAGAGGAGGTTGAATACTTCTTCCTCTGTGTAGAACTGGGTTTCCCGTCCTTGCAGCCATTCAAAGTAGGAGACGATGACCCCTCCGGCATTGGCCAGGATATCGGGGATGATAATGACTCCTTTATCACTTAAATATTTATCCGCTTCCGTTGTGATTGGAGCATTGGCTCCTTCCACGATGATTCTTGCTTTCACTTTTTCCACGTTTTCCTTGTGTACCTGATCCTCTAACGCCGCTAACATCAGAACGTCCACATCCAGGTACAGAACCTCTTCACGACCACGGACCTCAGCCTTCACGCCGATTTCCTTCAGCTGTTCATCCTTCGTGGGAAGATCTCCTTTATTCTTCATCGTAAACTCAACCAATGCCGGAATATCAAGACCATCCGAGTTAAACAACGTAACATTCCGGTCACTCACCGCCACCACTTTATTCTGTAAATGAGTGGATTGATAGGCTTCAAGTGCCGCCACCGACCCTACATTCCCGAACCCCTGCACTGAAATCGTCAAGGGACGATCCTCAAAATCCAGAGCCGTTTTCGCAAAAACATTATCCGTCTTCGTCAATAGACTCTTCTGTTCCTTCACAAAATCATGAACGAGATAGCGGAATGTAAAGAAGACACCTTTTCCCGTCGCTTCCCTCCGGCCCAACGAACCGCCGTTCACAACGCTTTTTCCCGTAAAGCTCCCTCTATAAGGCATCCCCGGCCGGATACTCTTGTACTCAGCCATCATCCAGTCCATTTCACGTTCTCCCGATCCCATATCAGGCGCAGGAATGTCTTTATCGGGTCCAAGGACATCGCTGAAATATTGGACATACTTCCTCGCAATCAAATGAAGCTCCTTCTCGGAATACTCACGGGGATTCAGGATGATCCCGCCTTTTCCCCCACCGAATGGAACATCATGAAGGGCATTCTTCAACGTCATCAAAGAAGCCAGGTTCACGACTTCTTCCTCATTCACCGTTTCGTGAAAACGTATCCCTCCCTTATAAGGCCCGAGGGCATTATTGTGCTGAACACGGAAAGCGGGGATACGGACCACCTTCTCGTCCTCCAACGGAATCCGTAAATACGATTTATGTACGTGATTCGGTGTCGACAGAATGGAAGTCAAAGACGTAAACGCTTTCTTTCTTGTCTCACTTTTCACTTCAGGTAAAAAAGATTCGTCCTCTAATAAAGCATCCAATGACTTCTGAACAATATCTCTTGTTTGGCTGATCAAATCGGGTCCCTCCTATAAATGAATGAAAATATTGGTATCTACTATAATGTTACCCTTCTATCCCTGGATAAAAACGACTATTCTTAAACTCTCAAATCGGCCAATCTGATCAAACAGAAAAAACCACACCTTATCCAAAGGGTGTGGCCTTTCAATATCTACTTTTTCTGATAACTCTCTACCACCCATGATAAACCAACACTCCATTTTTCACCTGGAGTAACTCCCCCGAGTCCCCTTCCTCCACTTTATAAGGCTCACCACTCTGGATGACCGTCTCTACAATGGAAGCGAATTGGTCCCTTGTATATTTCTTGGATCGAAGTGACATCAAATCGATAAAGAGGTCTTTATATTCCACATCAGCTGCAGACACGAGAGAAATGGTCGCTATGATCTTTCTGCCTATAATGACGTGTGACATATCTGAGTTAGGAGTATAGTAGAAGCGCCCTCCGTACCTTTTCGCAATGTCGTCATATCCCTTTCCGATTTTATATATTTCGAAATCACGACTTAGCTTAAACGTATGTCCATTTGAATCAGTCATGGTGAATTCCATTGGGTATAGCTCGTCTTCAGGACTATCTTGGTTTGTATCTTCTTTTTCTTTCTCATCTGCAGAGGCACTTCTTACCTCGCCGCTGCTTACCTTTTCCTTTTCAAGACTCGCTTCTTCTTCAAGGCGCTTTTTGTTCTCCGCCTCTTCTTTCACCTGATCGAACGCATCTTTTGCCGACTCTATTTCTTCTTTCATCTCAGCAGTCGTCTGATTATCCGGCAAAATTGTAACCTGTTTCATCACTCTCTCTGCTTCTTGCCCGAAATCCTCTTCGTTTAAAGATTGTTCTTCTGCAATCGCTTTAAGGTTTTCGATTTCTTCTTGAACTTCCTTGTATTGACTAAAGGTTTGATCCATACGATTCACCTGTGTGGAATATTGATTAGTAAAAAACGCTCTAAGGGATTGGCTTTCAAGTTTGTCGAATGTCTTTAATTTATCTGCCAGTTCCTTTTTTATTGAAGCTACCTTATCGGCCATTTTTTCTTCTAAAGGACTTTTCTCCAGGAGACTGCGTATATCGTTTATATCCTGTTGAAGCTCATTTGCCACTGGAACGATTTGGTTATAATCCTCTATTTCTTTCATCATCGGAATTAAATGTTGACGCAGTTCCCTTTCCTTCTCTTCTCCACTTTTCAACATTTCCTTCTCAGCATTTTTCAGTGATACTTGAGCCGACTTTAGTTCTGACGGTTCAATCGTTTTTAGTAATCCGCCTTCTTCCGTTTCTTGCAGGTTCAATTCCATTTCTTCATAAACCGCTTGAATGTTCTCCTCTGCATCAGCGAATAACTGATTTGCTTTCTCTTTTTCTGTTTCGGAAATGACATATAACGTCAAGATTGAGAAAACCAACAATCCTACCGCTGCAGCGGCAATGCTTTTAAACCTGCCTTCTTTCCAGGCTTTCATCCGGGAAGCCGGAGAAGGCTCATGATGTAGGATGGCTGTATGAATCCGTTCTTTCGCCTCGTCATTTAATTGAAGCGGGGGAAGGTTTTTAGATAGATTGTCTTCATTATGATTCTTCATTTGTATATCCTCCTGTTATGGATTGAAGCTTTTTACACGTACGGTGATAGGTGATCCGAACTTTATTCTCCGTCCACCCAAGAATGGTGGCCGTTTCTTTTACATCAAAGCCATTTATTCCTTTTAAAACCACCACATCCCGATAATTAGATTTAAGCTTCTGAATAGTGGTTAGAAGTTCGCGACTTCCTTCATTCAGAAAATAAAGAGATTCCGGTGTTTCTAATGAAGCGGCTTCATGATTTATTGGGGAAAAAGATGTAATGGACCATTTATTCCTCTTCTTCTTTCTCAGTTCATCAAGGGCCAGATTCCTGGCAATGGAATATAACCATGTTTTCGGATTCGCTTTTCCCTCAAACGATTCCACGGAATTCAGTGCCCGAATGAATACTTCCTGAACAAGATCTTCCACATCAGTGGTACCCATTCGATATACCAAGAATGTATATATAGGATCACTGTAAAGCCGAAACCAATCTGCGACCAATCTATTGTTGGACATCCCATTCCCCCGCTTTTTTTCTTTTATATATTAGACGATATAGAAGTTGAAATCATTTCACTTTTTAGATTAAATTTCCAATCTCTTATAAAAAAACTTATCCTGCTGCATGAATGATTACATTCGGTGCAAGGCACTAAACCACCTATTAGTGCCTTGCACCCGTTTATCTAACCCCTTCAAAATAAAGGAAACCTTGACAACCATCCGCTATATACTATAATTGTATTATTTATATTCCGACTAAACTAATAAGATTTATAAGATAAGGATGATGACATGTTTATACAGATCAACCATCTCAATAAGCAATACCTCGATAAGTCAGGAAATCCAACCGATGTACTGAAGGAGATTAATCTCGGCATAGAAAAGGGTGAGTTTGTTTCAATCCTGGGGCCTTCGGGATGTGGAAAGTCTACCCTCCTCTCCATCGTGGCAGGACTGACCTCCTCTACTTCGGGAGAAATTCTTGTAGATGGAAATCCGATCAAAAAACCCGGAAAAGACCGGGGGATGGTTTTCCAGCAGGCAGCCTTATTCCCGTGGCTGAACGTGCGGGACAACGTGACATTCCCTCTCAAAAAAGAAATGTCTAAGAAAGTGGCACGGCAACAAGCAGCTAAATACTTACATATGGTCCAGCTGGGAAACTATCAGGATCATTACCCTCATGAGCTGTCAGGAGGGATGCAGCAACGGGTGGCCATTGCCCGGGCTCTCTCCATGAACCCGGAAATCCTTCTCATGGATGAACCATTCGGCGCGCTGGATGAACAGACCCGCTCCCGTCTTCACCATCAGCTTGAAACGATCTGGATGGAAACGAAGAAAACCGTCCTGTTCGTCACACACAGTATCTCGGAATCTATTAAACTCTCAGACCGGATCATCGTCATGGGTACCCGACCTGGTACGATATTGGCGGATATCAAAGTAGATCTTCCTCGTCCACGGGATGCTCATAAAGAAGAAATGGTAAAGATCGAAGAACATATTATGGGTTATTTGAAGAAGGAAATCGACAAAGTGATAAGTGAGGAATTGGCCTATGAACACAGCTCTTAAACGCATTATCTTTTTCGCCCTCATTATAGGCCTTTGGGAATCGGGATCACGATTCGGACTATGGACAGAAGTTGTCCTCCCCTCTCCCAGTTCCGTTTTCCAGGCCCTTTTTATAGGAATTGCAGATCAAACCTTGATCATTGACCTTATTGCGAGTTTCAAACGCTTATTCATCGGATTGGGGATTTCGCTCGTTATCGGAACCAGCATCGGCGTTCTTCTTGCCAAATCCAAAACAGCTGACGATACGCTGGGCTCATTACTGCTGGCATTCCAGAGTGTACCGAGTATCGTGTGGCTGCCTCTAGCCATCATGTGGTTCGGCCTCAATGAAAAAGCGGTGATTTTCGTCGTCATCCTTGGCGGCACATTCGTCATGGCCCTCAACATTCGAATGGGCATAAAAAACGTCTCCCCCCTCTTTTTAAAAGCAGCTCAAACCATGGGATCGAGAGGTTTGGACTTATTCATTCGAGTCATCTTCCCGGCATCGATCCCTTATGTGGTCACGGGTTCACGTCTTGCATGGGCATTCGCCTGGAGAGCTTTGATGGCAGGGGAACTGCTGAGCACCGGACCCGGCCTTGGATACACCCTCCGATACGCATCGGATTTCGGGGATATGAGCCTCGTCATTGCCGTGATGATCATCATTGGAGTCATCGGTGCCATCGTGGATCAGCTGATCTTCCAGCGTATTGAGAAATCAGTCATTACGCGTTGGGGATTGGAGTCATAAGCATAGTGGAGATTATACGGCAGGTACTCATTTCCTGCGTCATTAATAAAAAAACAGGAGGTTACAAAATGAAAAAAGCTTTTCTACTCTTAACGATTTTCTTTACTTTCCTAGGTGTTCTGGCAGGCTGCGGGACTGAAAAGAGTTCAGGCGGTAACGTAAGCGAGAAAGTCGTCATCGGCTATTTCCCTAATATTAACCACGTTCCAGCTATGGTGGCGAAGGACAAAGGATTTTATGAAAAGCAGCTGGGAGACGGTACAAAGATTGAATATAAAACCTTCCCCGATGGATCATCGTTTATGACCGCATTGAAAACAGGTGAAATTGATGCCGGTCTTGTCGGGCCAGGCCCAGCCATGAACAACTACATGACCGGTGCTGACGTGAAGATCATCGGTGGGGGATCCACTGGTGGAACGGTGGTTCTTGCAAGTAAAGAAAGCGGTGTGAAATCCGTCGCCGATTTTGCAGGCAAATCCTTCATCACCCCTGCGGTCGGGTGCACGCATGATGTGCAGGTCGAAACATTCCTTCAAGAACATGGGATTGAATCTCAACGTATCGGCGGGACCATGAAACACGTAACCGGAAATCCGGCACAATATGCGAGCATGCTGAAATCTGGTAAAGTCGACATCGCCGTTGCCCCGGAACCATGGGCAGCAGTGATTCAACAGGAAACAGGTGCAAATGTAATCATCGATCATGATGAAATTTCTTTCGGTGAAACACTACCTGCTTCAGTACTTGTAGCGTCTGGAAAATCTGTGAAAGAAAACCCTGACACCATCCAAAAAATCGTTGACGCCCATAAAGAAGCGACTTCTTTCATTAAAGAAAATCCTGAAGAAGCAAAAGAAATCACCATTAAAGACGTGAAAGACGTAACCGGTCAAGAACTAAGCAAAGAAGCCGTCGACCAGGCATGGGAACGCATCGGTTTCACTTACAAAGTGGACTCCGAGGCCGTTCAAGCATTTGCCGACTCATCCTATGAACTGAAATTCCTCAAAGAAAAACCGGAATTCACCGATCTAATTGACAAACAATTCATAGACTAACCTGACCAGGTCCGTCCCTCGCTGATTTGTAACCTGCGAGGGACGGACCTCTGTTTCAGAAGGAGGATGTTAAGTGAGAGTAAAGTCTATTATTGCTGCGATTGCCTTATCCCTTTTCTTGCTGGCTGGCTGCCAAGGTGAAAGTAGTGAAGAGTCTTTTCCCATGAAAGTAGAGGTCGGTGACTTGGTTGCTGTGGATCAGAATGGGGAGACCACGTCATTAGCGGATCTCAATAAAGGAAAGATTGTGATTGCTGATTTCATCTTTACAAATTGTGATACCGTTTGTCTCCCCATGACAGCGAATATGTCGAAGCTTCAAAAGAAGATAGCAGATGCGGGATTGGATGATGATGTACAGCTGGTTTCGATTAGTGTGGATCCTGAACATGATACTCCTGAGGTGTTGAAACAATATAGTGGACGATATGAAATGGATGATGAGAATTGGAGCTTTTTAACGGGATACTCCCGTGATGAGATTGAATCCTTCGCCAATGTTTCGTTTAAAACTCCTGCTGCTCAAGTAGAAGGATCGAATCAGTTTGTTCATGGAACGTCATTTTATTTAGTGAGTGAAGATGGGGTTTTGTTAAAGCAGTATGAAGGAGTGTCCAATCCTCCTTATGAAGAGATGATTGAGGATATTGAGAAGTTGAAATGACCTTTTCGATTGAGATCGAAGAGGTTTTTTATGTGGATCACGTCTGAAGTTTGTATGGAACTCTTTTTTAGCTTGCTTCTTTAGTTTATCGGCACCGTTTCCGGGAAAATTTGTGTGGAATAGTAGGATTATTTCATTTTGACTTTATAATTTATCCACTTTCACGGTAAATTAATCCCGATTTGAATTTTTTAATCCCCATTTCAAATAATTGATCCCTAAGTGGGAATAATCAATCCTGTATTTAAATAATTGATCCTGCTTGTCGAAAAATCTTTATGCTTAAATTCTTCCCTACTCTCCATCCTCTCTCCGATTGCCAAACCAAATTCCACCAAAACCCCATGCCTATCCACTCATTTAACTTTCACCATCACTCTCAAAGCAGGAAAAACCCCTCACCCTAACAAATACTACTCGTAAAGGGATATTTTTAAGGAGGGGGTTACCCATGCACACAGGGGAAATCATTCGATTTTATAGGGAAAAAGCAGGTCTCACTCAGTCTCAATTGGGGGAAGGGATATGTACAACGACGCATGTCAGTAAGATCGAGAGGGGTAAAACGGCTTATTCCGACGATATTATTTCACTGTTCTCAGAACGGCTGGGGATCGACATTCTTCACGAGATCAACTCCTCTAATCAAGTCGAAAAGCAGTTGCAACTATGGCACAATAGCATCATTATGAGGAGGATGAACCTCGTTGAACAAATGAAATCCGAACTTGAAAAGTCCCCGTTTCTCGAATCCTCGAAATATGGTGTCTATTACCACTTACTTAGGGCGAGGTACTACATCCTGCATAATAAAGATGACCTCTCTTCAAACATACTGGATTCCATCCAAAGGGGTTCAAGTCCTCTTACAGCCTTTGAGACCAATCTGTTTTATCACGTTCAAGGGCTTATTTATATTAGAGACACTACGGAAGAAAACCAGCAAAAAGCCGTACAAATCTTAAAGAAAATAAATATGGATGAATACAAAAATGAAGAATGCCATTATCATATATCCATTGCTTATCACTGCATCGGAAATAAAGTAATGTCCTACTTTCACGCCGGTAAATCCCTCAGTTATTTTAAAAAGACGAATAATTACTCCGGTGCAATCAAGGCTGAGTCCTTAATGCTCCTTCAGCTGAGCAGTGAGATGTATCTCGAATTTGAAGATCTGGTGGAAAGGTATGAGAGCCTGATTCAGGACAGCGATTCACTTGGGTATTTAGATCAAAAAGGGACTCTCTTAAATAACTTAGGGTACGAGTATTACAATCGTGAAGAATATGCCCTAGCCAAAAAATGCTTTAAAGAAGCGTTGGATCTAGCAAAAAAAGGTTCTATGTCATATTTGCGGCGATTATGTAATTATACGGATGCATGCATCGAAGGAAATCTCGTCCATTCTAAACAGATAAAGAAACACATCCAACGCGGTCTATCAGAGAGCAAAAGCGCAAACAGTACATTATTCATTACATTATTCGAACTTTTTTCTCTCCGTATAGACAACAAAATCGATGACTACTTCTCATATCTCGAAAACAAAGCACTGCCTTATTTTTTTGAAGCGAAGAATGTGCTGTTGATTGAGAGGTTTGGGAAAGTGCTCTATGAGTATTACGTAGAGTCCGAGGAGTATAAAAAGGCGGTTCAATTATCCACTCAATTAATGACATAGTGGATGAGAATTGCGGTGCCTGGCACTAAACCCAATAACGGTGCCTGGCACACCTGTCATTACAAGTGTACCAGGTACATCATGTGGGGGACGTGCCTGGTACAAAAACACCGATTCGTACCTGGTACAAAAACGGCGATTTGTACCTGGTACACATTCAATCCTCATTCTTCCTCACCCAAGAAAAACGTTCACCAGCTTCACCCATCCAAAAAACGAGATCCAAAGGGGTATACTGAATAACACACCCCAAAACAAACCTTCAAATAGACTTCCTTCTTTTTCTATCATCCTGCATCTCCCGACTTTATGTATTTTACTAGTCAGCTTTAACAGAAGAAGGAGTAGATATACCGTATGAATATCTACTAAAAAAACCTTCCACCAAAAGTGAAAGGCTTGCATTTATACCATCAATAATCAACTTCAGTGGAAATATCATCCCACATAATGGATAACGTTTGAGAAGAAACGCTTACACCGCAATTTTTCACAAAGTCAGTGTGGTTGACATAGGTTGGCTGACCAGACTTAACATCCCCACTTACAGAACCTTTCACAAATAACTTACCATTTACATGTATCTGACTGGCTTCTAGGTTACCGGCCACACACATTTTTGAGTTTTTACGAATGGATAAGTGTTTGGAAATAGAAGCGCCCCCCCCAACATACGTATAGGAATTGTCTTCTATATCCATATGCCCGTCAAGGCTCATGCTGCCTCCGACATATACCTTGGAACTGTCCAATCTTAGGTGTCCTCCAAAGCTCATCGCACCCTTTACTTCAAGGATCACGTTTGAAGCATTATTCATATTCTTCCCCAGTGACATGGATCCGTCAGAATGAATTTGTGTAGTGTTCATGTTATTGGCATTACCGTCCAGTATGAGTGCTCCGGTTGTATAAATAAGCTTGTCTTCCAAGTCATTATGATTTTGAGGATAGGATCCCGATCCCAGAACTAAAATTTCGTCGCAACGATCATAAATAATCGGTGGGTTTTTGCATTCCCCCCGTAGGTTTTCCGGTTTCCGGATTTGATTGAAATCTGGTAGTTCTTTTGAAGAGGTTGATCCGATTGTAATAGGTATCGTCATGGTCGTAAGTAAGATAGTTTCTTTACTTTCCGAACTTCCTAAGCTTTTAAAATGGATGAATAGTTCATTCTTTTGTTCATTAAGGTCACTAAAGTTCGTTAAATCATCATTTTTAGTGATTTGAAAATAAGAACCCAATTCTTCATCTTCTATCTCTACCTTTTCATTTTCCAGGGACCCTTCAACTTTCACCTTTAAATCTTCACTATTTGTTGCCCCCTCTACCTCTGTTTCTTTCAAGACATTCCTGATCTTACCTTCAAAATACTCCACGCCCATCTCCGCCAATGCAACCGATTGATAGTCCTTCTCTACTTCCTTATTTTGCTTCACACTGCTAAAGGATTGGCCCATGAAGGATAATGAAATCACCATAAAAACAACCATCATTAATAAGACGGTTACCAATGCATATCCTTTTTCGTTTTTTAGATCATTCACTATGGTTACTTCCCTTCAGTCTATATAAGGTTGTATCGATGACGAACTTATTGTTGGGATGGTGCTTATCTGTGATCGTGACGAGTAAAGGGTAATCGATCTTGCTTGGTTTGATGGGTTCTTCCGGGGCATTTTCCAGTGAAAAACACAGATCGTTATGATGAAACTCCTCTTCTTTTTCACTGTATTTCACTTTGATGGTACAATCCGGGTTTTCCAATTCATAGGATTCAGAAGTCTGATGAATCCTCGTCAACTTCATCGTTAAAATATTCGCTTCCTGCTGAATACTATTTTGTGAGACTGCCTTTTTCGTATAATTAATTCCCTGAAAGAAAACGTTCCACACAACTGCACCTATAATCGACAAAATCGTTAATGTAGCAAGGACTTCAACAAATGATAATCCCCGTTCGTTATGTATCAATGTAGAAGCCCCCTTAGTCATTTACCATCACGTATCCGTAGGTTTCACTTACTATTTTTTGATCTTCAACCACTTGAACGAGTAATTGATGAGCTTTTGTTGGGGATGGAGATTCCGCTGTATCCAAATCCGAGTGTTTATTGATCGTTACATTTACCTCAAATCCATCGATTGTGGAAGTGAAATAATGATAGTCATTGGGGTCTGTTCCTTCATTTTTTATGTAATGTGGGGGCGGTGTGTCAAGACTTCCCCTTTCCTTCCACGCAGCAAGTTCTCCCCTGGCCACGTTCACAGCCTTCATTTTCTCGCCATTATACGTATTCATCCTGCCCATCTGGGGAAAGAAATTCACAATTGTCAAGAGAACGATCGATAAGATCACCATCGACAAAAGCACTTCAAGTAACGTAATCCCTTTTTCATTTTGTGTCATGATCTCATCCAACCTCCTCTTCAACTGATTATATTTTCCTATATCGATTATATCATTCCCATTCTACTAATCACTCAATCATGTGTTAAAATCAACTAAAAAAAAAAAACGATGCCAATCTATCGGTGCCAGGCACAAAAACCACGTTGTGTGCCTGGCACCGATAGATTGCACCGATAAGCCGGTATTCCTTTAGATAACCAGATTGGATTCAACAGGAATACCGATCGTAAACGTCGTCCACTCATCGTTCGAATGACAACGAATTTCACCGCCATGCTTCTCAATCAACTTTTTACAGATATATAGACCGATTCCGGTTCCAAGATCTTTCGTCGTGTAAAAGGGTTCAAAGATGGCTTCGATGGTCTCCTCCTTAATCCGCGGGCCATTATTGGAGATCTCCAGTTTTGTCTTGCCTGCTTCTTCTTCACAGGAAACGATGATCTGACGGTGGCCTTCCACTTCTTGAAGAGCGTCAATCGAGTTCATGATCAGGTTAAGAAAAACCTGTCTAAGCTCATCCCTGTTCCCCAATACCCTGATGGCCGTATCACACTTAAAATCAATGGTTACATCGCCATCCAGAAGGCTGGGATACAAGAATTCAATGGTTTCTTCAAGATGGTCGGAAAGGATGATCTCTTCCCTTACACTCTCAATTAAATCTTTTCTCGACACATGTAGGAATTGAGAGATACGGTAATTCAATTGCTCAAGCTCATGCTGCATAATATCCAGATACGGTAAGTCAGGATAACCGTTCTGCAAGAGCTTGGTGAACCCGATGATGGAAGTGAGTGGGTTTCTAAATTCATGGACAAAGCTCGAACTCATCTGTCCCAGAATCGTCAGCCTTTCTTTATGGGTCTGGTCGATATACGACTCTTTTTCCTGGAGCTGCTGCTCTTTGATTTCCGTATATTTTCTGACGGCCAAGTAGGAAAAACGGTCGAATAACGCATTGATTTCTTCAAAGATGGGCTGTAATTCCCGGAGCTCGATCCCTGAATTACTTACCCATTTTATGATGATGCTTTTTCCTATATTCACGTTGTACACAAACTCACTGATATTGACGTTTGCGTTGACTCGTTCCAGTGCAGTCTTGTGTGCAAGATAAGTGATTTCTGCTTCACTTAAGGGCTTCTCGATCGCACGTTTCACTAATTGAAACATTTTCACCCCATTTTTCAACACTTCTTCTTTATATAAATCGTTTTCTGAAATAACGATGTCTTTTAGCCAATTATGTAAAAATTCATCTGAATGATCTTCCAGAAATTGTATCAGCGTGGTTGAAGCACTAGTCATTGAATGGCAGTCCCTTCATTCCGTTTATTGTCAAAATATTCGTTGATATCATCATAACAGAAAATAAGGGATAGGATGAGAGTCATTTGGTATTTTATTAGTTGGGGAATAATTGAAACAGATGAAAATAAAATAAGACCAATGAACACCCGAGGCGTCATTGGTCATTCTGATATTTCCTATAAACCGCTGAGCTCCTCTACCACTTTTTGAGAAACGGCACCTTCTCCCCCAAGTACAGTATAGTACCACGTTCCATTTTCTGAAATATATTTCCGTACAGGGTCAGGAACCTTATTTTTTTCTACCAGGATGATAGGTTCGTAGTATTTGGAGGCGAGTACAGAACCAGTCAGTGCATCGGCAAAGTTTTGACCGGTGGCAACGGTGATGATATCTCCGGGCATTTCAAGTTGTGTGGCGATGTTGACCGATGTTTCATAACGGTCTTTACCTGAAATCCGCACAGGATTCTTTGTAGCAAGTTGCTTTTGGACTCCGTCTGAAATGGCTGATTTTCCTCCTACGATGATTGTGTCCGTGACATTTTTCAGAGCTTCCTTCGTTTCATCTGCTAATGCATTAGCAGGACTTAACAGGATAGGTATTCCACTTGAAGCAGCATAAGGGGCAATGGATAAAGCATCAGGGAAATTGCCGCCGTAGGCAATGACTGCCTGATCGTAATACCCTAATTCTTTTGCAAGTTTCGCAGCCGTTTCATATCTGGTTTTCCCCCCGATTCGACGGACATCCAAGCCGTTATTCTGTAAGTCCTTTGCAACTTTAGCTGATATTGCACCCTCTCCTCCTAAAATAACAACCTTCTTAGCCCCTAATTCTTTTATTCGTTCTTTTACCTTACCATTTAAGCTATCCTTTGGATTTAATAGGATCGGTGCATCATTTTGATAAGCGAATGGGGCACCTGCCAAAGCGTCAGGGAATGTGGTGTCTCTTGCCAAAACAACCGTTTCAGCACCGTCAGGCCATCCTACCTTTGAAATTTCAATCGCGGTTTCATGCCGGTCGTTTCCGTAAATCCGATACACATTATCCACGGTTTCCTCTCCAGTGAATGCGGTCAATCCATACACTCCATCCCCGCCGAACATATTCAGGTCAGTGGCTGCAAGATAATAGGAACCTGGAGGAAGAGAATAATAGATCTGGAGATTGTCGCTACCATCTTCCAGCCATTCATCGGGATATACAGGCTCTCCTTCCTGGGTGAAAAGCAAATACCCCACATCATTGAGAGTCGTCAATGTCGTTCCGTAAATATACGTATCTTGCATTTCATCCATATCCAAGCTGTAAAAGTCCAAGTCTTCAGACCACCAAAAGGTGCCGAGTACGATGTCGTCGAGGCGGATGTAGTCAGCCTGGTAAGGGTAATCATTGGGTTCCAGTTCATACATTTCACCCATCAACTTCATTTCATCGGGCTTGTTTAATCCTTTCATCCTTTCTTTCAGCCTGGTGGTGAAGGTAGAGTCATCCAGTGTTGATGTAGATGGTTTCTTTGAGAGAGATTGAAGTTCTTCTTTAATTGTTGTGTAATCAAACGCACCAGCGGCAAACGACGGCGAAACACTCAAACAGAAGATCAATAGAATGACAAATAAACCGGTACTGATTTTCTCCATGACTCCAGCCCCTTCGGATTGAAAATATATGTAACGCTCAACATCGGTTTACAAACTTATATTATTTGAGAAAGCTGAATTCTAGACGTGAAAAAATTGGTTCCATTATTTTCTTATATATAATGGATAAGTGGAAAAAGGAATATTTTTAATACGCGATTTAGCATAAAAAGTGAGGTTTTGGAAAGAAAAGCAGTTGGGAATGAAGGATGGAAATATTGCAAATTAGATTATCAAACTATATCTTAGAAAATACGTTTTCTTGGTTTGTTGAGAAACTTCATAAATACTCGTTTTTTTTCTGTTTTAAAGATTTTTATCCCTACTAATTTTAATGGCGTCCATACTTCTTTCATATAATATCCGGACATTGTCATTCCTCCTAACAAAGTGATATATTAACATATATTTCCTACACTTCTATTATAGGATATATTTCAGAATAATCTATAAATTAAGAATAAATACTTATCGACAACTTTTTCAGAGAAGTGCATTACTATCAAAGGTTTTATTAAAACCGGCGGCTAATTAATTTTATTATTGTAAGGTTTATCTCTTCACATAATTCTAAGTACCCACAAAACTAATATTTATAACCTATTATTATCTAAATAATCTTCCCCATTATTCTTTAACTTTCGACAATAACTAGTTCATACTTATTACTTTGAAATCCGAAATGAATGAGAGGAAATAGTGTATTGCTCTAATATACCTATATCCACCTTCTCCTCCCGCCAATAAATACCTATTTATTCAGACTATTAAGATAATAGAAATGAATCATGTAATTATTTTCCACCCTCTCTATACTTGTACATAAGTTACTAAAGGAGGAAATAATTTGAAGAAAATACTAATCGCACCAATTATCCTTTCTACTACTCTCTTTTCTGCCGCCCTTCCGTCCAGCGATGCCCTTGCCGTCCAACCCCAGGAACACGCTGTAAATACAGCCTCAAAAGAATGGAATGAGATTGCCAATGTCCCTCTTTTTGTAAAAGAAAAGCAGGCAGTCAAACGCCTTGCAGTTAATTCTAATGATGCTCTTAACTATCTGGATCAACATAAAAGTAAAATTGGAATGAAGAATCCCAAAGCCAGTTTGAAAGTGAAGGAATCAAAAAAAGATGAGCTGGGGATGACCCACGTCCGCTTCCATCAAACAAAGAATGGACTGCCTGTTGATGGATCTGAAATCATTGTTCACTATAACAAAAACAGTGAAATCACAGCTGTGAATGGCTCTTACAATGAACAAGTGGAAACGAGCGAACTGAATACGTCTACGCTCGTTACCAGCGAAAAAGCGGTAGAAGCAGCGAAAGCCTCTGTTCATGCTCCAGAAAAAACAGAATACACTCCTACATCGGAACTCGTAATCTACCCGTTTGAAGGGAAAAATCATGTGGCCTATAAAGTGAATGTGAACTTCCTGGGAGAAGAGCCTGGAAACTGGTTTGTGTTCGTTGATGCGAAAAGTGGAAAAGTGGTGGATCAATACAATGGAATCATGCATTCCGAAGAGATCAAAACTCAAACAGGAACAGGAACAGGTGTATTGGGTGAACATCGTCTTCTACATATCTCACAAGTAAAGGAACCGCATTCAGGCACCGAATTCCAGATGGCGGATTATAGCCATGAGGATTTGGAGGGGATTTTAACGTACGATTATCCTTCAAGAGAGATATTCTCCAATAAGGATGCTTCATTTAAATCAGAGTACGATCGTCCTGCCGTGGACGCCCATTTTAACTCAGAGAAGGTGTATGAATATTATCTTAATGAGCATGACCGAAATTCCCTTGATGATGAAGGAATGGCGATCATTTCTTATGTTCATTATGGAACAAATTATAACAACGCCTTCTGGAACGGTCGCCAAATGACGTACGGTGACGGTGATGGAGAATTCATGGTTCCATTATCTGCCGGTCTTGACGTGGCCGCCCATGAAATGACTCATGGGGTCATTTCCAACTCCGCCAACCTTGTGTACCGCTTTCAACCAGGGGCGCTAAATGAAGCTTTCGCAGATATCTTCGGTGCATTGATCGATGACGAGAACTGGGAGCTCGGTGAAGACATCATGGCACCGGCTGCCAAAGCAGACGGCAGAGAATCTCTTCGCAGCTTAAGTGACCCAAGCAAATACCCGGTAGGAGCAAAATATGTAGAGTACGGAAATGGTGAAGGCAAATATCCATCGCACATGGATGAATTTTACGATCTTCCCCGTTCCTTGGATAACGGAGGTGTTCATATTAACTCGTCCATCATTAATCATGCCGCCTACCTCACGGCTCAGGATATTGGACGCGAAAAGCTCGGAAAAATTTATTACCGGGCATTGACGATTTATTTGACGCCTGTGTCTGATTTCAGTGATGCCCGTCAAGCGATCATTCAATCTGCTGTCGACTTGTATGGAGAAGGCAGTGCAGAGGCAGAAGCAGCTGCCGGTGGCTTTGATTCTGTGGGGATTATGGAGTAAAATAGGATATTAAAAAAGCATGAAGATCCATTCTTCATGCTTTTTTACGTTTCTCATAACCATTCAGGTAAGGAATTTTCTAGAAATACATTTTTCTCGAACTCCTCTGGAGACATTGGGTGACCAATCCCATATCCTTGCACCAAATCACAGTTACTAGTTTTCAAGAACAGGTATTCCTCCTGACTCTCCACCCCTTCTGCGGTTACGTTTAAGTGAAGGTGTTTTGCCATGGATATAGTGCTTCTTACAATGGCCTGGTGATCTTCATGAGAAGTAATTCCTCTAATGAAGGATCGATCGATTTTCAATGTATCTAAGGGATATTTCTTTAAGTAACTAAGAGATGAATAGCCCGTTCCAAAGTCATCCATAGATAAACTTACTCCTAACCTCTTTAGTTCCTGTAGTTTAAACACCATCACTTCTTGATCGCACATGGCAATGCTTTCTGTTACTTCTAAATCAATGTAAGCTGGATTAATACTGTATCTCTTGATACTTTCTTCTACTTTACCAACAAATGATTTGTCCAGAAGTTGTCTAATCGATATATTAACGCCTACTTTCAATGCTTTGTATCCCGCTTTTTGCCATTGCTGATTTTGTTTCAAAGCATGATCGAGTACCCATTGCCCAATAGGGATAATCAGCCCGGTTTCCTCAGCTATTGAAATGAATTCAGCTGGTGATACATTACCTAAGCTGCTACTTTCCCAGCGGATGAGTGCTTCCATTCCACATATCGATCCTGTCTTCACATTTAAGAGTGGCTGGTAAACAAGGTGAAATTCTTCCTTTTCGAGAGCATTGCGTAATTCTTTCTCAATAACCATTTTCCTATAAAACTGTTGATTCATTTCTTTGCTGAACAGTTGAAAGCTGTTCTTTTCTCGATCTTTAACATAATACATTGCTGTATCCGCATTTTTCATTAACGTTTTTGCATCTTCACCATCTTCTGGATACATGCTGATTCCGATACTGGGGGTAATATAGAATTCTTGATCCATGATTAGAAACTCTTCGCTAAATTGTTCAAGAAGGAGCTTGGCTGTTTTAGTCGCTTTTTCTCTTGAGAAATTAGGAAACAGTAAAGTGAATTCATCGCCACCCTGTCGATAGACCTTTGAATTAGACAGCTGATTTATTTCAAGGAATTTCTCTAATCGTCTTGAAACTTCTATTAATAGCAAATCTCCAAAATCATGACCCAAAGTATCATTAATATATTTAAACCTGTCCAAATCAATCAACATGATAGCAGCGCTGATGTTATGAGAAGTGTGATCTATTAAAACAGAGGTTAAATCCTCATTGAACAGTCTTCTGTTCGGTAAACCTGTTAATACGTCATGATTTGCTTGATGAATGAGTTCGTCTTCATGCTTTTTTCGCTGTGTAATATCTGTTGATACCCCCAGCAAAATGGTATCGTCCCCACTGACGATCGGAATTTTCGTCGTTTGCAGCCACCTGATATTCCCTTCTTTATCAGTGAAATATTCCTCGGGAATGGATACACCTTTTAACTCTGAAAGGATCGCTTTATCATTACGATAAATAGAAGCAGCCATTTCTTTATCAATTTGTATGTCGAAGTCCGTTTTCCCGAGCATTTCTTCTTTGGTTAAACCATAAAGCCCTGCATAGGATCCATTCACTAGAGAATACCGTCCATCTTTATCTTTTGCATAAATGTAATTAGGATTTAAATCAATTACTGTTCTTAGGAAAAGCCGTTGTTCATCAAGCTGTTTGTTCATATCTCTAACAATTCCAACATGCATTCGGTTCGAAAGAATTAAAATGGATATGGCAAACACCATGACTGATATGGCACTGGGAAGCAATCTGGATTCAGGAAACATATTTAAAATCCCTATTCCATACCCAACAGCTGTAGAGAGTAGAAAATGAAACAAAAATGACCGCAAAGCTGAATGATGTATTCTTTTAGAAATAAAGAATGAAAGGATCATACTTAATCCAAATAAAAACACATTCGTATGGAAGACCCATGATAATTCCCCGTATACAGGAAAATAAAATTCAAAGGATCCCTTTGGTTTTATTAGAATAAGTGTATCAATTCCATGCCTGCTCCAGCCTACTAAATAAACAATAAAACTCCAGACATAAAAGAAGATAACGCTATATTTATTCATCACAAAACGCCATTTACTCCTTTTAAAGCTTGGAAATTCTTCTTGATAAATGGTGTATGCCACATAATACAACGTTGGAGATACAAGGATGGATCCTATTCGAAATAATCTGAAATACAGATCGATGGTTTCCTGGGATAATACACCATAAGCAAACAATAAAGCTACATCCACCTGCCAAAAAGACGCTAATAGCAGGAATAGAAATAAGACTTTAGAAAGTTTACTTTTCTTGAACAATAAAAGAACAGTAATCCCAATACTAAGTGGAATAAGGGCGACTAGAAGTAAAAAAAGAAAAAACATATGAAGTAAACCCCCTATTTAGTAACGATGACACAAGCGTTATTCCCACTATTTCCATGAGTCGTAATACTTACAGTGCTTACTGGTTGATAGACGGTTTGGTACACAATCGGTAAGTCTTCAAATCCCTTCCCTCCTGTCTTAATTGTAGGAGGTATGAACCCATATTCAATAGAAAGTAAAGCAGAAATCATTTGTATGGCTCCCATCGCTGCAAAGGAGTGACCAGTCATTCCCTTTATGGATGTTAGCGGAACTGTGTTTGTCAATAGTTTTTTATGTATGATCCCTTCAATTCGATCATTGGTTTTGAGTCCCAGGGCTTGACTATTTACATAGCAAGGAACTGTATTCCCTAACGTTTCTTTATAAACAGAAAGCATCTCTTCTCCCGTTTCATCAGTATGCAAAATAGGCTTACCTTCATTCCTTGAGCATACTTTTTCAACTCTGCCATATATGGTTTTACCATGCTTTAGCGCTATCTCTTCAGTCTCTAATACCATAATCCCTGCACCTTCTGAAAGAACAAAACCTTGATGATCTGTTGAAAAAGGGACGCCTGTTTCATTGATATGTACACCGGAAGTAATGGCCCTGGTCTTAATAAATCCATTGATACTCCATTGTCCAAGTGGTGCATCTGTCCCACCAACTATACAAGCATCAACTTGTCCGGCTTCCAATAAGAGTTTTGCCAATAGAACCGCATCTAAACTTGCTGTGCACCCTGTGGTTATGGTAAAGGTCGGACCTCTTGTACCTATATGTTCCGCTACGGTAGCTGATAATGTATGTGAGTCAACAAGTGAGACTCCATGCAATGGATACTTCTTCATGTTCAGTGCGACTGAAGAATAGTGCTCCACTTCAAGAATGGCTCCAGCTGAAGTACCTATAATGATAGCAATTCTATGGGGGGCGCATGATAATCCAGCCATTTCAACAGCATCATTCGCAGCAGCTAATGCCATTCTTGTGGACCGGGGATACCTTGTATAATTTTTTTCTCTCAAAATCGCAAAATCATCTTCTATTAATCCGGCAATTACACTGGACTGATCTTTGCCTCTATTTTCAAGAACGGAGTGAGTGCATATACCGTTCCTTAATACCCTTTGAAAGTCTTCTTTACTTAATACACCTGGTGCCTTAATTCCGTACCCTGTTATCACAATGTTGTCCACTGAAATCATCCTTTAAATTAGTAGAAGACGGTGTTACTATAACACGTTACAATGCTTATTATATATGAGATAACTAGACATAACCTATCATTTCACGACAAATATCTAGGAAGATAGATACATTTCTTAAAGGTAAATATAAAGTTAAAACAGTGGATAACACGAGATGATTAGTTCTAGTCTTCTTATAAGGATTAAAAAGTTGAATTATATAGAAAAGCATGAAGATATTTCTTCATGCTTTTAAGAAAATGCATATTGCACCGTTATTAACTACTGCCCAAAATCAAACCGCTCTTCAAAATCAAAAGGTATCTGGAATTGATCACGTTCCCCCGTTAAATACGCCACATCAAAATACGTCTTCTGAGGCCTTGGCAGTTTATCCACCCATGGGGAGTAGGTTTTAAACCTAATCACCTTATCAGATTCATCGAATTCTGCAAATCTCATCCAGCCATTGCCACCGTGATAGCTTGACTGGTAGTCGACCAGCATTTGTAAAACCTGATTACCTGCTGCATTTTTTTTCACTCTGTGAGTGGAGCCTTGATGATGGCCATTGACCGTCATGAATACCTGGTTAAAAGGATGGACCAGTTCATCCCAAGCCAGTGTCCCCCTCTCTGTCTCAATGGGAGTGTCTCCCTCTATGTTGAGGATTTGATGAGAAAGAAGGATGGTTGGTGTTTTGGGATGTGCTTTTAGAACCTTTTTTGCCCATGGAATGTCCTCCTTCATATGTTCCATGTCGAGGGATAGGAATAAGTAATGATAGCTTCCCGCTTTAATGATGGAATACGAACTATATCCAGTAGGGGAAGCCCCTTTAAAATACGATTTGTCCTTAAAACGACCTGACCCATAATATTTAAGATAGGGATTTCCTTTACCGTAGTCATGATTCCCGGCAATCGTTACATACGGTACCTTCCCCTGGTCGAGGAGACCGACGCTTGTAGACGAGTGGACCCATTCCTCCAACGAATCGCTTTGATCGACCATGTCTCCTAAGAAAGCGGTCATGGCGAAATTCAACTTTTCATATTTCTTAGAAATCCATCTCATTTGTTCTTTGAAAATTTCTGGTTTAGAGCGTACCGTTTTTTGAGGATCAGGGACAAAAAGAAAGGAATAATTTTTCTTTTTTGTTCGTAAGGATTGATAGTGATTGGACCCGTTTTGGACGTGGTCACCCGCCTTTTGTTGGATAAGCCATTCTTCTTGTGGAAGAGCTCGATTGGCGATGCGTATTTCCTGTAAATTCCCCGAAAACAAGGCATCTGCTTTGTTCTCTTTTTCTGATGCCCCGATATTCCATCCCTTTCCTTTTGCAACATCAATCCCGAATATTTCAGCGTCAGTGGAGTGCCTGAAGTCAGCCACTCCATTTATATAGATGCTTGAATGTTTCCCATCATTAACGACCGCTACATGATACCAGTTTTCTACACTATCAAGGGCAAGGGACCAATCTGTCTCGCTGCGTTGAAGATTTAATGGCTGACTGGCCCACTGGACTTGTTTAAAATCGGAGACAGATAAGGTGGAGCGCCCGCCACCCCTTGACATAATGCCCATTCCACCGTGATCTTTAGGAGAGAACTGTTTCGGCAGTTTGAATAATACCTCGATGGTATATCCGTTTTTAAAGCGATTATGATTCAAAGGGGCATCCTTGTCGGTTTGAAAATATTGACCTCCGGCATCACTTTTTTTGTGATGAAACTGCAGAGTCTCCACCCCATCCTTTTGTTCGTAATCTTCTTCAGACCAGCGTACGGAAGGAATCTTTTGATTGGAGTCTTCCAGGTTGATTAACCGGAGATGATTCGCGTTCCCACTTACATCTCTCATCACCAGATCCTTTTCGGTGATGGTCCCGGATTGAATATAATCCTTTGAGAAGATCCAGTGGGCGGCAATGGCTGAAGAAGGACCTTTCTCTTCCATGTCCCGTCCGGAAATGACAGGAGGGAACAACACCCAAAGCAGAACCATCAAACCCGCAAGTCCCGTTATGAATAGCAGGTGTTTTTTGTCTAATCTCAATGTCGTCCCTCCTTTACAGGCGTTTTCTAGTTAGTATGGACCGTGTCGAATAATAGATGTATCGCATTGAAACAAAAAAAAAATCCTCTAATGAATCATCATTAGAAGATTTTATTCGAGCACTTCACTCACTGAGGTCCGTCCCTCTCATCAACCGGATTTTTTGACCAGGCTCCACTAATTCCAATAGTTCAAGGTCTTTCTCGAGAATGCTTCCGATCACGTTCACGGCAGGGTTTTTCTCCAGGTCATTTCGGACAATCTGCATTTCCCCTTTGTAGCGTCCATACAGAGCATTGTCCTGGGTGATGGTGCCTCGTGGTCTTTCTACGGTATTTGAAGGGGGAACATCGTGGCTCGCCCTTGTATCCAGCAATCGATACACATCTCTTCCCGGATCAGGTCGGAGCTGATATTGTCCTTCCATTTCAACGCCGCCCTCATATGAAAGCTCCAATACATTTTCTTGATCAACATCCGCTAGTTTACGAAGTAATTCCTGTGAACATCCGGGATCCCCAATGAATACACCCTGAACACCCCAGTACCTCAATTGTATGGCACTCACAAATGGGTTTTGATCACGATGATCTTCCAAAGTTGGGAGACCCTTGTATAACGGTCCTCTTTTTTCATCGTCACCCGGGATAAAGGCATAAACCGGAATATTTATAGCTTCAAACAGTCTTTGCTGTTTCATAAAGTAAGCCCGATCCAATCCCGTTTCAGGCTTGGGGTAGAAGTTATGCCACGCAATCATGCTTCCTGTTTCCAGTCCGCTGTCGATCCAATCTTTCAGTTCCCTTTCCTCGACGGTACTGGCATTGATGGCAATCTGGAAGTGATGGGATAACGCCACCATCTCTTCTGCCGTAAACCCATCATCCAGACGCAGTGCCGTCAAACCCAATCCTTTTAACTCTTCAAAGCTGTCTAACCCTAAAAAGGAAGGCGTGTTCTTTGAAACATCAGCAAACACTTCGAATCCTTCTCTTTGAAAAATGGATAACAGGTGACGGACATGCTCCCTGCTATACACCGACTCTTCAGGAATGTGAAGAGAAGTGAACGCAAGCTTGATACCTAATGAAGAAGCTCGAAGAATTCTCTCTTCGGCTCCTTCGTCAGATAAATAAACGGAGATCCCGATCATTCGAACTCACTCGCCATTTCGTCTTTAAAGCCAACCAGATACGTGATGGCAAATCCGGCTGCATAGGCAATTAAAAGTCCGATCGTGTAGTATAGAATTTCTCCTGCATTCACAAGGAAAATCAGGGGCAATCCTGATACACCGATCGCGAATGTCGCAACATCAAAGTACGCTTGGAATGCTCCGCCGAATCCGGCACCTATACAAGCTGTCAGGAATGGTCGGCCTAGTGGTAACGTCACACCAAAGATAAGCGGTTCACCAATTCCAAGCATCCCTGCCGGAAGAGCTCCGCCAATCGCTCTCTTCAACTTCTTCTTCTTCGTTTTCATGAAGATCGCGAAAGCCGCTCCAACTTGCCCTGCTCCACCCATTGCAAGGATCGGAAGAAGCGGGTCATCCCCGATCGTGTTGATCAGTTCCAAATGAACCGGTGTCAGTCCTTGATGCAACCCGGTTACGACGAGGGGCAGGAAGGTGGCACCAAGTACAAATCCAGCGACCAATCCACCCATTTCAATCAATGAAAGGAGTCCGTTCGTGATTAAATCTGAAATAAATCCACCTACCGGCATGAATACCGTGTATGTTAATAGTCCTGTGACAAGTAACGCAATGGTCGGTGTAACGATAATGTCCACAGCCTGGGGAATCACTTTGCGAACATTTTTCTCCACGAACGCCATGAAAATGGCTGCAATCAATACCCCGATCAATCCGCCCCGGCCTGGAAGCAGATTTTCACCAAATAGCGTGACATCACCAATGGCAGGGTTGATGATCAGAATACCCGCCAAGCCACCAAGTGCTGCAGATCCACCGAACTCCTTCGCCGCATTCATCCCGACAAGGATACCAAGGTAACCGAATAACCCACTTCCGATGATTGATAGCATCATCACAAGCTGTGACTCACCATTTAACCAGCCGGCTTGAACGAAGAACTTCGTAAATCCTGTAATCAATCCTGACGCAATCAACGCAGGAATCAGTGGAATGAAGATATTTGCCACTCGTCTCAGAAGTAATTTAAATGGTGTGCTGTTCTTCTTTTTCAAATCCGCTTTTTGCTCAGCGGCACGGGCTTTCAGATCAAGATCACCTGATCCGGATGCAACCAGTTTCCCGAATTCTTCCGTTACTTTATTGACCTTACCCGGCCCTAAAATGACCTGATACGTTTCGTCTTCTACAAATCCCAGTACTCCTTCAATTTTCTTGATGTTGGCTTTTTGCACCAGATCTTCGTTATACACTTTCACTCTCAGTCTGGTCATACAATTTTCATAACTTGCTATATTATCGGCACCGCCAAACTGCTCTAAAATGATGCCAGCTAATTCCTTATTCGTCATTGTTCACCTTCCCCTTTCAAGTTGTATTCATTTCCCCTTCTATTCCTATGAAGAGAACTGGACAGGTACCCCTATACAAAAATCCTATTTTTCAATGGCTAAACGAACATAACCATTGGCATCTTCTAATCGGCTCTTCGCTTCTTCATAGCCACAGCCAAGAGTGATCATGACAATGGATGGTTTCACTTCGTTGTTCGCTTTCTTTAAGGTGGATGCTGCGGTTTCTCTATCAGCACCTGTGATGCTTTCAATGATCCCGATCGCCCGCTGTTCAAGCTTGTAATTACTGATATTCACATCCACCATCAGGTTTCCATAGGCCTTTCCAAGCTTGATCATGGCCGCTGTCGAAATCATGTTGAGGACCATTTTCTGTGCAGTACCGGCTTTTAATCGAGTGGATCCGGTCAATGCTTCCGGTCCGGCATCTACTTCAATCGCATGCTTTGCTTCAGCAGAGATTTTCGAGCCTGTATTACAGGACAGGGCAACCGTTGTCGCACCGAGTTCCCTTGCATATCTTAGACCACCGATGACATATGGGGTACGTCCGCTCGCTGCAATCCCGACGACCGTGTCCACCTCTGCCAGCCCTATTTCTTTCAGGTCGGATACACCTAGCTCCTCATCATCCTCTGCTCCCTCAACCGCTTTGACGAATGCTTTCTCCCCGCCGGCAATCAATCCGACCACGACGTCACTGCTGACACTAAAGGTCGGTGGACATTCCACCGCGTCAAGCACACCGAGTCTGCCGCTTGTACCTGCACCTATATAAATCAATCTCCCGCCTTGAGAGATGGACTTCACTACTTCGTCAACCACTTGTTCCACTTGAGGAATCACCGCTTGAACGACCGAAGCGACCTTCTGATCTTCCTCATTCATCATGCGGAGAATCTCACCTGTACTGGCCGTATCGATCCCCAGCGTATTCTGATTCACCTTCTCTGTTGATAATTCAAAAAATTTATCTTCTTTCATAAGTCATTCCTCCTAGAAAATCTGAATGCGTTTTCATTACTTATATTAATATCACTTTTAAAATAATATTTCAATTGTATTTTTAAATATATGAAATTTTATTTTAAAATAGACCGATGTTTTTTGTGGAAAAGGAGGAGAAGTTTTCTAGTTGGGGGGTACATTCATTAAAGTAAACATGGTTGTTTTTTAACAGTAGAAAGTACTGGTTGATTTCCGCTTCAGGTGCTCGCTTTCCGCGGGGCGTGAGTTGAGCCTCCTCGGGCTTTGCCCTGCGGGGTCTCAACTGTCTAGCTCCGGCGGCTAGCCCCTCGAGGTCATAAGCTAAATGGTCCAAGAAGGCAAAAAACGCCTTCCCGGCCCATTCATCTTATGCTTGTCGGGGCTGGGCGAGCCGCCTCCGCTTTTCGTACTTTCCCGCTATTCCCGCAGGAGTCGAGCACCTTCCGCTCCAATCAACTTTCGCAGCATAAAGTTTTTTATATGAACCAATATAAATGAATGTGTAGAAGACAACCTTTAAAAGAAAGCAGTTATCCTTTTAAAAATTAGAAAATCTGTTTTCTTTATATTATTTTTTACTTTGCTGGAAGAACTTGTTTTACATGACAATACAGTCCCGTTAAGAGCAAAGAATTTAACGACAAATAGGAGTTGGAACAAGCTTCCTACTCCTGTTTTTTCTTTATTTCATGTTTGTCTTTCTTTACACCCAGAGGGTCCGTCCCTCAAAAATCGATCTGTGGATCATTTGGAATGTCTGCTGAATCAAGCATACCGGGATGAAAGCCTGGAAGATATAGTTCGCTTTCGGTCCTTCTCAAAGCTCGGCGGGATGGGAAGCTGGCGAAGTGATTCATGGTGGCAGCCGCCCGTTCCCGTTGTTTGGTGATGACTTTTTCAGAACAGTTGATTTCCAACCGCTCACCATTCGTAAACTGGATGTATGTTTTCCCTTCAGAAGTGGATGATGACTCGATATGCTGGCAGAATAACCAGATGCAATCATAGTGTGTTGGGGCCATGGTAGGTATACAATAGATGAACTCTTGTGGGCAAATCATGAGAGGTGTTTTTCGTAAATACTTGGTAGCATGCCGAACGGCTTTGATCCTGCCGTCATATGAAGACCGGTAAGCCATACAGGATTCATCTAAAATCTCCATAATCGATTTTTTGCTGAACGTCTTTCTCCCCGAGTAGTCATAAATGATAGACCGATGGATCCCATCATAAGCAGGACAAATCGCCAAAGTCCTTCGAGTAACCAGCACTTCTAAACCATTCAATCAAAACACCTTCCTTTTCCTTTTTAATAAAGCCCCTTTTATCAGAATCTTCTTATATATGAGACTTTATTACTATTATATACTAATGTCAGGAGATTTCCATTTATATTTGTATATTTTTCGGGAAAAATCTCATAATTTGAGGAAATGGAATATTTCCTGGGAGATAGTGTCGAGAAAAGGAGCTCAAAAATGGATGAATGAGTAGTGAGATCAGATATCATAAGGGATTAAAAAAGCCTCCATTCGATACACGAGTGCATCAAATGGAGGCTTCCTCATTTATTATTGTGCCAAAAGTGATTCAACCACCGAATCAGATATGGCTCCTTCTCCACCAAGAATATAATACATATCGGTAACCGGAGCGAACATAGCAAGAGTATCCATCGTTGTATACTGTGCCTCTTTTGGATGAGTCAATACTACGGGATTCCCTTCTACAGCTGCCAGTGCAGAACCAGCCAGGGCATCAGGATAGTTCTTACCCGTTGCGATGAATGGTGTGGACATGTTCAATTCACCAGCGAAATAGTTGATGATACTGCTATTCGTTTCATAACGGTCAATTCCACTTAAACGTTCATAGTTCATGAACTCCTCAGCCACCATTTCCGGGATGGCTGATTCCCCGCCAATTACGTAGAACTGCTCGAACATGCTCTCTTCCATGTAGCTGCGCACAGAATCCGGTGTACCGTTTTTCTTTGTTAATAAAATCGGCATTTCAAGGGAAGCCGCTATCGGAGCAATGGAAAGGGCATCTGCGAAGCTTTGCCCCGTTGCCACGACTGCACGATCGGTGAAACCTAATTGTTCAGCGATTTTCACAGATGTTTCATAACGATCGGCTCCTGAGATGCGTGAAATCGTCTTGATACCTAAATCTTTCATCTCTTTCTCGACATTGGCTGTAATAACTGATTTACCGCCAACCAGAATCACCTTTTTCACTTTCAAGCGTTTTAGTTCGCCCTTCACCGACTTAGGAAGGGTTGTCGTATTGGTTAACAATAATGGGGCATCTTGGTGATAAGCAAGAGGTGTTGCGCTTAATGCGTCCGGGTAATTACGCCCTGTGGCAATGACCGCTACATCAGATTGCTCCCATCCTTTACTTGAAATCTTCACTGCCGTCTCATAACGATCGGTTCCAAAGATTCGTTCCGTTCCAATATTCGCTTGATCGATCCCTGTAACGGCACTTAAGGCATCCAATCTTCCCCAGCCGGATACAGTATCATATCCCGGAAGCACCAATTCTGCAGGATACGGATACTCATCTTCGTAATAATAACCGTTGCCCGGGTTATCTTCTTCGTCAAACGTAATATCCACAGCTGTTCTTGTTAACACTCTCTCTACTTGAGCCGGCGTTAACCCGGCATCATGGGAAAGCAGTAAACCAGCTACCGCTGCCACATGAGGTGTCGCCATAGACGTTCCACTCATATAGGTCACGTTTCCATCTGGAACCAGACTGGGAATATTCGTTCCCGGTGCAACCAGGTCAATTCCATTTCCAAAGTTTGAGTAGTCTGAAACAAGGTCCATATTATTTGTCGCTCCAACAGAAACAACATACTTTGATGAACCAGGGTAAGAAATTTCTTCCATTCCGTCATTACCTGTAGCCGCTACCACGGTCACTCCATGGTCATCGGCATATTTCAATGCGTACTCAATCACACGGCTATATGACCCGCCAAGACTTAAGTTAATGACTTGAGCTCCGTGATCGACAGCATATTTGATCCCGTAAGCGATTTGTTCTGTATCACCGCTTCCGGATGCATCAAGCACTTTAACGGGAAGAATCTTTGTGTGAGGATTGATCCCTGCCATCGAATAGTGATTATTCGCTTCTGCTGCAATGATGCCTGATACATGGGTTCCATGTCCGTGGTCATCCATCGCATCTGAATTTCGTCCTACAAAATTATAACCGTCATCCTTTAGGACATGATGACTCAGATCTGCCAGCGTGTGGTCCACACCTGTATCCACTACAGCAATGACCGTATCTTCCAGGTCTTTTTCTTTCAAGATCTCCTGAAGCTGTTCGTACTGAATATCGGCATCAGGGGTACCTCCGTTGTCTCCATTATTCTTAAGGGACCACTGGTAAGGATATTGAGCATCGGAAGACAGAGCTTTATATTGTTGGACTGGTTCAACAAACTCGACTTCAGGCAGCTTCGCAATCTCTTTTGAAGTAGCTTTTAATGATGCTGTGGAGACTTTACCAGAAGCGTTTCCATCTACTTCTACTACATACATATTTGAGAAGAAAGAATCGTTCGCCTTTAAAGGGGAAATGGAGTCCACACCCATTGATTTTGTTTTCCCCTGGATACTTGCTGCATCTTTCTTATCTTTTAATTTCACGATTAAACGGGTTTCATCACTGGCAGCCTTAATAGGAGAAAGTCCTGCTTTTGCCAGAATAGTAGAAACCGTTGAGTTCGTCAGGTTTGAAATCCCGACGCTCTTACCTGTGTTCTCGATTTTCTTCTGGATGAACTCAGGAGTTGATTCAAGTGCATTGTTGTACAGATTATTGATCGCTTTTTGATCTTCTTTCGTGATTTTGTATGAACTTGCACTGCCATTGGCTGCAACATCAGTAAACAAATCCTTTAATTGAACAAGATCATGGTAGACACTATCACGCAGTGTTTTACTGAAGACCATTTTTGAACTGATAAACGGAGCCGCTTTGTAATACAGAGCAGACAACTCTTGACCTTTTTCCGTTTTCGCTAAGACCGTTTCACGGACGGTACGTAAATCTCTTAAAATACTTTTTCCATTTTCTCTTTCTTTCGTGCTTAATTCCGCTGGACACTCCTCAGCAATGGCTTCATCAGAAGGAGGTAACGTAATGCCATCATAGCTGACTGTGTACGGAATCGCCATATCTTCAAACTCTTCTTCGAACTCTACATACTCTTCTTCCATTCCATATGACTCAATCTTAATATAATAGGGACCGACCCAGGAAATTGGGAAGTCGATGATCGCTGGTTCATTTTGAAAAGAATAACCCATATATCGATCAAAGGCTCGATTATCGATCGCATTTTCCTGACTGGAATAAACCGTCACATTTAATTCCAATTCTGATTGAAGCTTCATCCGTAAATGGGTAAAATCTTCAATTTCACTTTCAGAAGGATCAACCTTATACCAATGAACGTTTTCAGAGACATCGAATTCCCCATCGACCGGTGTCCCAATCGTCAACGTTCCTTCCTCATGCGGTACACCAGACTCTTCCGCCCCCGCTTCCGTCACGGAAAACTGGCTGAAAATCAACGAAAAAACGAAAACCAAAGCTACTAAACTGCGAATCTTTTTCATGTAGAACCTCCACCAATTTAAAATTAAACTACAGAATCTATTAAAACACATAAAGATAGAATTGGAAATATTTTATATTTTAAGGAAAAATATTGTTTTATGTTACCATGCCTTAACGGGCTATTTTTGAGTACATATTCCTGTATAAAATAATGTAACTTTTCTCCTTCAGACTGGTTTTAAACGTCTGGCTTTATTTAAACAAACGTTTGATTAATTAAACCCATTCCTTTCACAGCAATACTTCAGGCTGTTAAACAATCGTTTAACACACAAAAGAAAGTCCTGGACTATTTGAATATAGTCCAGGACCCTTTTGATCGTTTTCGAACATCTTTACTCCACTAACTTTTCTGCAACACCACTCTCAACCGCACCTTCTCCACCCAATACCATGAAGTGCTTCAATCCGTTTTCCATCACTAAACCTTTGGTCTGCTGAGGTAAGTCATCCTTATTCACCAGCAATAACGGAACCTCATTTATGGCAGCAAAGACAGAACCCGTAAGTGCATCAGCGAAGTCCTGGCCTGTTGCGACTACCGCATGGCTCGTTGGACCTTGGAATTCATTATAGATGGCGGCAGCTGTATCGTAACGCGTGTCACCAGCCAAACGCTCTCCATTTTTAAATGATAACTCTTCACTAATGACCCCTGCCCCTCCAATCACATAGGTGTTCTCTACATCTTGAAGGGCAAAGCCTGTTGCTTCCGGAATGGAATCTGTTTCGGTTAACAGGATTGGATATCCATGTTGGGCAGCATATGGAGCAACGGCCAGGGCATCAGGGAAGTCATACCCATAGGCAACCACTGCCGTTTCTGAATAACCCAATTCATTCGCGACGAAAGCGGCCGTTTCAAAACGGTCACCTCCCCCGATCCGATTCACATCTAATCCGAGATCGTTAAGCTCCGCCTCTAACTTCTCCGAAACGGCTCCTTCCCCACCAAGGATCACCGCATGCTCCGCTCCGAGACGATCGATTTCTTCTACAGTCTCTTTGGATAACTTGGTTCCATTCGTCAGCAAGATCGGTGCTTCCAACTGATAAGCAAGAGGTGTTCCGACTAATGCATCTGGATACTCGTTACCTCTCGCAATGATCACGGTTTCAGCAGACTCCCAGCTTTCTTCTGAGATTTCAGCCGCTGTTTCGTAACGATCCTCCCCGTATAAACGGGCCGTTGATTTTCCAACTGTATCGCTGACCGGCTCCATGACCTTCCAAAACTCGTCGGCCATGGCTTCATATCCCGCTTCACTCGGGTGGACATTTTGCGGGTTCGGCAGCTTCACCTGGAAGTTATCGGCCATCGCCTCTTCAACCGGAACAAATACGCCTCCACCTTGAACGCTCGCTGCTTGAATCGCTTGGTTCAGTCCATCTAAAGCAGGCTTTAACTGTGCCTGGGTTTCTTGTGGCAAGTAAGGGAATGCATTATAGTAACCCATCACATACACCGGTACGTCAGGGTTTAATTGATGGATGATGCCTAAAGAGGTGGCGATGTTTACCCCCACTTCCTGAAGGGCTGCCTGCACTTTAACAGGATCAATTGAAATTCTTCCATCCTTCTGTTCAATCAATTGCAATAAGTCGTTGGCACCTGCGTCCAGTGTGATGGTATCGGCGTCCATGATTTCTTTTTGTAAACCCTTTGCTGGATCTTGTATGTCCGCCAAGACTTGTTTGGACGTATAGCCCGGGACGGCAAAACTCTTGTTAAAATCTACATGAAAGCCATCTTCCTTGAATTCATCGGCCAGGAAATCCGGATATCCCTTACCCAGGGAGTTGTCATACAGCACCCCTGCCGCTAACGAATCTCCTAAAGCCAGATAATCTACATACGTATGCTCTTCTTTCATTTCAGCAAGAGCCATCGTTGGTGTCATCACTAATGCCATTGTCATTGCTCCGGTTAACATTTTCAAAGAATGTTTCAGGTTTTTTTTCAAAGTGGTTCTCCTCTCTATTTTGGCAATCCAATTATAGGTATTTGCCAGAACATTAGGATATTCCTCCTATTTTCAATCGACAAAACCCGCAATCTCATCCTTTTGGAGCAGTTATGTCCCATCCGGCCATTACGCCTGCAAATATTGTAATAAAAATAAACAACAATCCCTATATATTCGAGAACCTTTATAGTGGAAAATAAAATAAAAAAGGATAAGGGGAGTGAAGATCGTAATGAAGATGATCCATAAGTTTCTCGCCACTTACTATTACACCCTGATCCAAGACTGTCTTGATGAAAAAATGAAGGAACACCTAATCCAGAAACTACACTATCATGAATCTAAATTAAGCACCTAGATAGATCTTGCTGTTTTCGTCTACTTTTTATCCTTTTATAATGCCCTTTCTTCATTCAAAAAAAAAAGCCCTCAACCTCAATGGATTGTAGACCTCGGAGAGCTACCCCCTTATAAAATACTTCAATATATAATCGAGCCAGACCTTATTTCCTTTTTCATTAGGTATATTTTCCTCTGTTAAATAGTCCTTTATTTCTTTTTTATTGTAATCCGGCCATGCGTCCCAATGGTTAAGATACACGTATTTTTTCTCTCTGGTGTACTTCTCTAAATCAGCTTCTTCCTGAGGGTAGTAATAGGCACCTGAAATAGGATTGGCCGGTTGGATGATGAAGGTGATTTCAGGATTCTGTTTCTTGAAATCTCCAAGGATCGTCTCAAGATTTTTAATGCGGTTCGACATTCTTATTTCCCCGTTGTCATACAATAAAAATGGTTCCAGCAAGAGAATATCCGGCTTCATATCAGCCAGTGGTTTATGTAGTTCCTCTTTCACAACCTGTTGGGACGTTTTTTCGGCGATTTCTTTCAATGTCACGTTTATCAAATCGTGGCCGTACGTGTCGAGCAGCGCCTTTTCTAGTTCTTTCGGCCACGCCCCTTCCTTCCCAGGAGTAGAAGAAGAGCCAAGAATCATCAGGTGAACGGGTTCATCACCTTCAATTTTTTTCTTAAACGTGTCTTTTAATTCTGGCGGAAGATAATTCAGCTTATCCAGTTTTATCAGTCTCTTCCTTTCTTCCTCTGCCGCTGCTTTTTCTTTCTGCTCTTCTTCACTCACCGCCTGAACGCCGGCTACTTTTTCTGTATGGACGTTAACCTGGACGGCCTCGACCCTTTGATCCCAATGATACTTTCCGCCTGCAAGTGTTGAAAATGTAATCACGCCCAGACCGACTAACAATACTCTCTTCATCTTCATCCTCATCCCCCATAACGTAAAGTCTATGAATCATATGATAGAGGAGATAGAGTACAGAATTTGTATATACGTGTAGATGGCCGTTCGAAAAGTTACGACAAAATAACTGGTTTTATTGGGTGCAAAGCATGAAATAAACGATGATTATAAAAGAGCCTATCTATATAATAGATAGACTCCATCATTCACCTAACGGACAGGCACCAATTCAAACCTATCTTTCTCATGTTTTACCCGGTACACACCTTCTGAAATTTCATGCTCTGTATACTGGGATAACCCATCATGTATGTATACGTCATGATCCAGCACCATCAGAAAATCAGATTTCATCAATACTTCCTTCAAATAGGAGAGCTTTTCTTCCGTTTCGGCACCCTTGATGAAAGAGTAGTTCTTCGATAAGTGCTCATACCTGATCAAGTAGCTGAAATATCCTCCATCATCCGCACTTCCGGGACTATAATAGGTAATCATAGGTTCCGATACCCCTGATGTTTTAATCATAGAAGAATACTCCTTCACGTCGCCCCGGCGCTCAACATGTGCTTCCGGCCGGGTCACCAATACTTCAAGATGTCCGATGTACGGGATTAAGAAACAGACTGCCAACAGGATGCCCGTCACCCTTTTAAATGATTTCACATAGTTAGACCATACATAGACAACCACCGTCATGAGCATGCCGCCTACATACACGGTAATGGTCGACTGATAGCGGTTAAATCCTGCAAGCCTTGACGCCTCGTTCTCAGGCATCAGGTACACATACATATAATAAAGCGAACACATATACAGGACGTAAAAGAGATTAAACAGGAGAAACGACGACACTAGTTCATTAGGCGTATTGCGCTTCATTCTGACGAAGAATAAAAGGGCAATCAGATTGACCACCAGTAAGGCCATCACATGAGGCGATGACATAGGATTCAACGCAGCGTCCAGCATCATTCCATCAAAAGCTGCCAAGAACTCCTCCGATTTCTGAATATCGTTCAGTTTATCCTCGGTAATCGCAAACTTATTATCTCCATAACTCTCACTATAGGCTTGTAACGTATACGTATGCCAAAGCAAACTCACCACTAGAGGAAGAACCAACAACAGAACCAAAGAAGCATAAGGCATGACTTTATCGATTCTCTTTTCAATTCCTTCCCGATGAGAAGCAATGAGTATCCCCAGCATAGCAATCCCATTAAACAGCAGAAAGGTCTTTCCGCTATCTTTCAGTAGGATTAACAAGATCACAATCGGAAGGTTCACGAGCAGCAGTCTTTTCCAATCTTTACGGTAATAATAAGCGATTAAAGGAACAGCTAACGCCACTGACCCCAGAATAATATCCACCAGTAAACTGTAAAAGATTTTCGCATTCACTAATAGGAGTGTAAAGGAAATAACCCAAGGCAGGATGACCATCCATGGCTTTTTCCAGGAACTGAATAGAAAAAGCACTGTTAATCCAGCCATCGTCATGAATCCTTGAGCCATCAATGCCAAACTTTCATGGAATCCTAAAAGATTAAGAAAATAGTAAATAAACACGGCACTTCCAGGCGGATAGTTCTGAAAAGTCACCAGCGTACTGGCATCCGGCAGGCCATCGAGCCTCACAATCTCCTTCACCACAAGTCCCCAGTGGCTGAAATCATCATAGTTTAAAAAGAGAGTCCCCCTCATATAAAGCATGACAAACAGAGCAGATATGGAAAAGAACACGAGCGAAGGATGCAGCAAAGGTTTATAAGAGATCTTTTTAAAAAAGAATAATACGAGATAAATCAAACATAAAAAGAAACCGGAATAATAGATGATATTCGCTGCCAATGGCATCCGATGAAGCAACCCGGCTCCGAATAGCACCGTCGTGACACTTGAAAATAGAAATAAAGGAATAAAAGCAGGATGAACCTTTACCTTATAGAGGAAAAACAATCCCCATCCGGCAAAGGAAAGGAATAACAAGAATAGTAATAGTATAGACGTAAGCATGAGTCCTCCTGATACTTGTAAAACATTAGTAGAATAATTTATTATACCATTCTTCGTTGGGACAAAATCGCCAATCACATAAAAAAGGAATCTCCGACTTTTGGAAATTCCTTTTTATGCTTCATGCAGTTTTCTTCGTTTGTTTCTAAATTTTTCGAAGTGGTGAAGGAAGAGAAAGACATGATAGTAGATAAGCGTAGCAGGAACACTATAGATTGCAAAAAGGAATGTCAATCCAATTCCCTCTGACGCAATGGCAAGAAACATGCCAGGGAAAATGGCTATTAACGAATACATCAATAGTTGGAACAGATACTCGTTTCGTTTTATTTTAAGAGCATCCGTCACTCTATCAATCAGATAAGCACCTAAAAGTCCAAACACAAGGTAAATGGGAATGGAAGGCATGATCGTCATGACAAATCCATCACTAACATTCATATAACAACATTCATATTCTCTCTCTTCAATTGGCGTATACATTGTCCACCCCATAAACAGAGCAAAAAACAGAGGTGAAATAATAGCAGCTAATGCTTTATTATAAAGATCCTTCATCGGACATCACCTAATATTGTTTGATATTGTTTATTTTACCATATCTTTTTGTGAAATAAATCACATATTATACATAAAAAGAACTCCTTTACCATGAACTTGATAAAGGAGTTCTTTTTATTATGACTCAATGACTCTTGCTACTTTTCCTCCACATGTCTTGCAGCTTCCATGAAGGACAATAGTATGATTATCAGAATCCACACTGTAATCAACAATCGTCGTGACTCCGCAAGCCCTACAAAATACATTTCCTTCAAATTTCTCTCGGATATGTGCAGGTTTTTGCAATCCACCTTTTATATGCTAATTCATCCCTCACATTTCCTACCTCACAATAAAATAATCTTCAACAATCCTTCGAAAAAGTCCGTCGAATCGCATTTTCGAACTCCGTTTCAGGAACGCGTGACTTCGCATACCTCTTCGTTACATTAATATCCCTATGCCCCGCCAACTTAGATACTATCTCAAGACTGACACCCTGATCAATAAGATGCTGACAAAATGTATGGCGCAGCTTTTGCGCATTTATATGGAACTTCTTAAGCATATACTGGACCGATCTCTCCGTTAATCGCTCATTCGTTTTGGAAACGAACAGCGCTTCCTGTGGTCGAATAGCATCCATATAATCATTAAGAGAATGCACCACTTCTTCTGACAGAGGAATAATTCGTTGATCCCCATGAGTATCCGAAACCCTTACTTGTTTCGTTTCAAGGTCTATATCCGCTATATTCAGGGCACAAAGCTCCGATACCCGTATCCCCGTATGAAGCAGCATATACACAATCGCTATATTTCTTTCATTTTCACTTTCCCTTACTTCTGATAAAAGTGATTCACATTCTTCTTTAGACAGCGTTTCGATCTCATCCTTTTTGCTTCCTTGTTTGATCTTTATATCAAACGTTATGTCAGGTCTCTTTAAATATTTAGCAAAAGTCCGTATCACACCCAAGATTTTATCCGTGGTGATCGGACTCTTACCTTTCTCTTCTAAAAATAGAATGTAGTCCTGAACATCACGCTGAGTAATGTTTATTAACTCTCTGTGATTCTGTTGAAGCCACTTCTCATATTTCTTAAGCTCCTGATGGTAAGTCGAGATGGTATTTGATGATTTTCCTTCATGTTCAAGCCATGTTAAAAACTGATCAATCGTAGTGCTAGATCCTTGCAAGAGTACCACCCTTTCGAATCAAACCTCTATTTACTATTATCCTAGAACTTATAGATGAAGAAGTCAACTTCTCCGAATGTAGCAGGGTGGAATGCGGAAGGAATGATTCGTTTTTTCAAGTTAGACTTTAAAACAAACGACAAAAAAAGAGTAACCCCTAAGAGCTACTCTTTTTCATATTTGCCTGGCGACGTCCTACTCTCACAGGGGGAGATCCCCCAACTACCATCGGCGCTGAAGAGCTTAACTTCCGTGTTCGGCATGGGAACGGGTGTGACCTCTTCGCCATTGTCACCAGACGAATATTCAATTGAAGGATTGTTCCTTCAAAACTAGATAAAGAATTGATGTCAAGAAAGCCGAATATCGACCAATGTGTTCATTTAAAAATGACTCTTTGTGGTTAAGTCCTCGATCGATTAGTATCAGTCAACTCCACATGTCGCCATGCTTCCATCTCTGACCTATCTACCTAGTCATCTTCTAGGGATCTTACTCACATAAGTGATGGGAAATCTCATCTCGAGGGGGGCTTCATGCTTAGATGCTTTCAGCACTTATCCCTTCCGCACATAGCTACCCAGCGATGCCTTTGGCAAGACAACTGGTACACCAGCGGTGCGTCCATCCCGGTCCTCTCGTACTAAGGACAGCTCCTCTCAAATTTCCTGCGCCCACGACGGATAGGGACCGAACTGTCTCACGACGTTCTGAACCCAGCTCGCGTACCGCTTTAATGGGCGAACAGCCCAACCCTTGGGACCGACTACAGCCCCAGGATGCGATGAGCCGACATCGAGGTGCCAAACCTCCCCGTCGATGTGGACTCTTGGGGGAGATAAGCCTGTTATCCCCGGGGTAGCTTTTATCCGTTGAGCGATGGCCCTTCCATGCGGAACCACCGGATCACTAAGCCCGACTTTCGTCCCTGCTCGACTTGTAGGTCTCGCAGTCAAGCTCCCTTGTGCCTTTACACTCTGCGAATGATTTCCAACCATTCTGAGGGAACCTTTGGGCGCCTCCGTTACTCTTTAGGAGGCGACCGCCCCAGTCAAACTGCCCACCTGACACTGTCTCCCACCCCGATAAGGGGCGCGGGTTAGAATTTCAATACAGCCAGGGTAGTATCCCACCGATGCCTCCACCGAAGCTGGCGCTCCGGCTTCCAAGGCTCCTACCTATCCTGTACAAGCTGTACCAAAATTCAATATCAGGCTACAGTAAAGCTCCACGGGGTCTTTCCGTCCTGTCGCGGGTAACCTGCATCTTCACAGGTACTATAATTTCACCGAGTCTCTCGTTGAGACAGTGCCCAGATCGTTACGCCTTTCGTGCGGGTCGGAACTTACCCGACAAGGAATTTCGCTACCTTAGGACCGTTATAGTTACGGCCGCCGTTTACTGGGGCTTCGATTCGCACCTTCGCTTGCGCTAAGCACTCCTCTTAACCTTCCAGCACCGGGCAGGCGTCAGCCCCTATACTTCGCCTTACGGCTTCGCAGAGACCTGTGTT
>NZ_CP145886.1:4200000-4202500 GCF_038049935.1 Rossellomorea sp. y25
GTCAACTCCACATGTCGCCATGCTTCCATCTCTGACCTATCTACCTAGTCATCTTCTAGGGATCTTACTCACATAAGTGATGGGAAATCTCATCTCGAGGGGGGCTTCATGCTTAGATGCTTTCAGCACTTATCCCTTCCGCACATAGCTACCCAGCGATGCCTTTGGCAAGACAACTGGTACACCAGCGGTGCGTCCATCCCGGTCCTCTCGTACTAAGGACAGCTCCTCTCAAATTTCCTGCGCCCACGACGGATAGGGACCGAACTGTCTCACGACGTTCTGAACCCAGCTCGCGTACCGCTTTAATGGGCGAACAGCCCAACCCTTGGGACCGACTACAGCCCCAGGATGCGATGAGCCGACATCGAGGTGCCAAACCTCCCCGTCGATGTGGACTCTTGGGGGAGATAAGCCTGTTATCCCCGGGGTAGCTTTTATCCGTTGAGCGATGGCCCTTCCATGCGGAACCACCGGATCACTAAGCCCGACTTTCGTCCCTGCTCGACTTGTAGGTCTCGCAGTCAAGCTCCCTTGTGCCTTTACACTCTGCGAATGATTTCCAACCATTCTGAGGGAACCTTTGGGCGCCTCCGTTACTCTTTAGGAGGCGACCGCCCCAGTCAAACTGCCCACCTGACACTGTCTCCCACCCCGATAAGGGGCGCGGGTTAGAATTTCAATACAGCCAGGGTAGTATCCCACCGATGCCTCCACCGAAGCTGGCGCTCCGGCTTCCAAGGCTCCTACCTATCCTGTACAAGCTGTACCAAAATTCAATATCAGGCTACAGTAAAGCTCCACGGGGTCTTTCCGTCCTGTCGCGGGTAACCTGCATCTTCACAGGTACTATAATTTCACCGAGTCTCTCGTTGAGACAGTGCCCAGATCGTTACGCCTTTCGTGCGGGTCGGAACTTACCCGACAAGGAATTTCGCTACCTTAGGACCGTTATAGTTACGGCCGCCGTTTACTGGGGCTTCGATTCGCACCTTCGCTTGCGCTAAGCACTCCTCTTAACCTTCCAGCACCGGGCAGGCGTCAGCCCCTATACTTCGCCTTACGGCTTCGCAGAGACCTGTGTTTTTGCTAAACAGTCGCCTGGGCCTATTCACTGCGGCTCTCTCGGGCTTGCACCCTACCAGAGCACCCCTTCTCCCGAAGTTACGGGGTCATTTTGCCGAGTTCCTTAACGAGAGTTCTCTCGCTCACCTTAGGATTCTCTCCTCGCCTACCTGTGTCGGTTTGCGGTACGGGCACCTTTTTCCTCGCTAGAGGCTTTTCTTGGCAGTGTGGAATCAGGAACTTCGCTACTATAATTCGCTCGCTATCACAGCTCAGCCTTCGCGATGATGGGATTTGCCTCATCATCAGCCTAACTGCTTAGACGCACATATCCAGCAGTGCGCTTACCCTATCCTCCTGCGTCCCCCCATTGCTCAAACGGAAAAGAGGTGGTACAGGAATATCAACCTGTTGTCCATCGTCTACGCCTATCGGCCTCGACTTAGGTCCCGACTAACCCTGAGCGGACGAGCCTTCCTCAGGAAACCTTAGGCATTCGGTGGATGGGATTCTCACCCATCTTTCGCTACTCATACCGGCATTCTCACTTCTAAGCACTCCACCAGTCCTTACGGTCTAGCTTCGCAGTCCTTAGAACGCTCTCCTACCACTGACACCTAGAGGTGTCAATCCACAGCTTCGGTGATACGTTTAGCCCCGGTACATTTTCGGCGCAGAGTCACTCGACCAGTGAGCTATTACGCACTCTTTAAATGGTGGCTGCTTCTAAGCCAACATCCTGGTTGTCTAAGCAACTCCACATCCTTTTCCACTTAACGTATACTTTGGGACCTTAGCTGGTGGTCTGGGCTGTTTCCCTTTCGACTACGGATCTTATCACTCGCAGTCTGACTCCCATGGATAAGTCTTTGGCATTCGGAGTTTGTCTGAATTCGGTAACCCGATGAGGGCCCCTAGTCCAAACAGTGCTCTACCTCCAAGACTCTTACACATGAGGCTAGCCCTAAAGCTATTTCGGAGAGAACCAGCTATCTCCAAGTTCGATTGGAATTTCTCCGCTACCCACACCTCATCCCCGCACTTTTCAACGTGCGTGGGTTCGGACCTCCATTCAGTGTTACCTGAACTTCATCCTGGACATGGGTAGATCACCTGGTTTCGGGTCTACGACCACATACTCATTCGCCCTATTCAGACTCGCTTTCGCTGCGGCTCCGTCTCATCGACTTAACCTTGCATGGGATCGTAACTCGCCGGTTCATTCTACAAAAGGCACGCCATCACCCGTTAATGGGCTCTGACTACTTGTAGGCACACGGTTTCAGGTTCTATTTCACTCCCCTTCCGGGGTGCTTTTCACCTTTCCCTCACGGTACTGGTTCACTATCGGTCACTAGGGAGTATTTAGCCTTGGGAGATGGTCCTCCCAGCTTCCGACGGGATTTCACGTGTCCCGCCGTACTCAGGATCCACT
>NZ_CP145886.1:4507500-4633006 GCF_038049935.1 Rossellomorea sp. y25
GGAGGAGTTACAATGGATTATTCCGTATTTGTTCAATTACTAGGAAATTTCGGATTTCCCATTGCCGTCACACTCTTTTTATTGGTGAAACTGGAGAAGAAATTGGAGCAGCTGGAATTGGCCATCCACTCCCTATCTAAAGCGTTTAGTAAAAACGAGAAATAGTTGAAGCTGGAGGATATGTAAATTGATCAAATTTGTTTGGGGGTCCATCGCTGTATTGCTTAGCTGCTCGGGAATTACTCTCCTATTAATGAATAACAATTATTGGGTAACGTTGATTTTACTTTCATTGAGTATCATCTTGCTTAATGTGAATGAAGCACATGTAAAAGGTTGAGCCGCGATGCTCAACCTTTTTTTCTATACGTTGATGCTGTATCAGTCATATCCTGAGTATATTATCAAACATGAAACACTTATCTTAGAGGTTTCATGTTTTTTTATTTTTTCAAAGCGTATAGGACAAACCTTAGTCCGGGAAGCCTTTAAGTAAGGAGGCGATGTATACATGAATACATTTGAAGTTTTATCTCTGATGCTCAGCTTTGGGATGTTTGTGATCGCTATTCTAAAATTTAAAGACAATGATGAGAATAAGAATTCATAAACACGCTGAAGAGCGTGTTATTTTTTTGAAAGGAAAAAAACCTTCCCCAGCTCAATGCTAAAGAAGGTTCCAAACCTCTATTCCTCAATTTTAAGTGAATTCAAATTCACTTCATACAATTTATCATCATTTTCACGGGGAATTCCGCGGCCATCTGTGTTATTTGAGACAAAGTAAAGGGTATCCCCTTCCACAAATACATCGCGAATCCTGCCGAAACCTGTAAGCAAGTCCGATACCTTCCGGGTTTCGGGGTCAAATCTCTTCACACTTTGACCAGCGAGAGATGCAAACACTAAATCCTCATTCCAAAAGGCAGCTCCTGACGGGGCCCATGAAGGTTCGCCGGAGTGAGCGAGAGGCGAAATCAATGAATCCTCTTTTTCATCCCCTGTAATCTTTGGCCAGCCATAGTTGTTACCAGCTTCGATACGATTCACTTCATCATATCCATTTGGTCCGTGCTCCGTTGCATATAGCTCCCCGGCTTCGTTCCAGGCAAGTCCCTGAGGATTGCGATGGCCGTAACTGTAAACGTATGAATCCTTAAATGGATTGTCGTCCGGTATTCCCCCATCCAAATTCATCCGAAGAATTTTTCCGCCAAGAAAGGAGAGATCCTGGGCCTTATCCTGTTGGGTGGCATCCCCTGCCGTAATGTAGAGCTTGTTATCCGGACCGATTTCAAGTCTTCCCCCATGGTGGTATTGACCGCTTGGAATTCGGTCCAGTAGCACTTTTTCCTCGCTCCACCCGTTTTCCGTTCGTTGCAATACCACTACCCGGTTGTAAGGGTCTCCAGATTCATCGTATGTGTAGTAGGCATAAGCCTGTTGATTAGTCTTGAAGTCCGGGTGAAGCACAAATCCCAGTAATCCCGCTTCAGGTCGCTTCGATAACGGTTTTGAAAGATTGGTTTTCACGACCGTTTTTTTTCCATCACGTATTTCAACAATATCACCCGTTCTCTGGGTGAGGTAGAAATCATCACCGAGCTTATTTATCGACCAGGGAATGGAGAGGTCCTGGGCGATCACGTTGCTTTCGACACTCGGTTTGCTGACGGATTCACTTTTTTCCTGCTGTCCATCTGGCTGTCCCATTGAGCAGGCATTAAGTAGTAAGGTAAGACCAATGACGAATAAGAACCAACTGCGATTTTTTTGGTTTCTCAATTTTTTAGCTCCCTTATTCACTTTTTAACCATTATGGACAAAGTAAGATGTTCTCATTACTTAGCTGTCTGTTGAAGAGCCTCTTGAATCGCTTTTGCGACACCGTCCTCACGGTTGGTTGCGGTGATAAACGAACAGAATTCTTTTACCTGATCAAGGGCATTTCCCATGGCAACTGGTCTTCCAACTACTCTCATCATGGATAGATCATTAAGGTTATCGCCCATGGCCATTACATTTTTGACTGAAAGCCCTTTGTCATCCAGAAGTTTTTGCAGAGCGACTCCTTTTTGAGCTTCCAGACTATTCACTTCAATATTTTCTTTACCAGATGAGCTGATCGCGATGCCAGCTATTTCATGTAATTTTTCGTTCGCTTCTGTTAATTGCTTTTCATCAAAAGAGAAAACAAGAAATTTGTAAACAAGTTGAGAAGAATCTTCGAAAAGGATCCCATAATCATCGACCAATTTAATATGACCTTTTTCAAATCGTTCTTTTGCTGCCTGTCTCACTTGTTTTTCCGACACATTTGGATTGGCTGTTGTAAAAATGTCGACAATCAGCTCGATCCCCATTTCATAGTTTTCAGTATACGTTCCTTGATCAGTGTATATTTCAAAGTAAATGCCCGTCTCGTTTAGTGCAGCGGCGATTTCTTTCGCCCGTGCTGATTCAATACCGGCCTGATAAACGATTTCACCTTTTTTATTTCGAACCTCGGCACCGTTGGCACAAATAATATCGCATGAGATGCCAGCTTCCTTTATGACATATCTGGCTTCTTCATACGATCTTCCTGTGGCAACAATCACTTCAACTCCTCTTTGCTGAGCATCCAGTATGGCCTGTTTGTTTGCTTCACTGATCTCTTGATTTTCATTTAAAAGGGTTCCATCCATATCTGTTGCAATACATGTAATCATAAGCAGACACCTTTCTATGGTTGAGTATTCTTAATTTAGCCATTGTATCATGAATTATTTATCCTCTTGTACTGATGTACCTTACTCTTAACAAAATTAATACACGCGAGTTAATTTTCTGTTAATTCACTTAATTGAAAGGGTTTTCACACGCAATTATAGAAGAATAGAAAGGGTGTGTATTAAATAAGGGGGATTATGAGATGAAAGCACTTATATCATTATCGAACAAGATTATGCAACGCTATCTGCCTGATCCATTTTTATTTGTTGTCATTTTAACATTGGTTGTATTTGGGTTTGGTCTTATTTTCACTGATAGCTCGAGCCTTGAGATGGTTCAGTATTGGGGCAATGGTTTTTGGAGCCTGCTTGCCTTTTCGATGCAGATGGTTCTCGTGCTTGTTACAGGGTATGTACTGGCAAGCAGTCCACTTTTTAAACGGTTCCTTGGTTTCCTGGCGTCATTTGCGAAGTCACCCGGTTCCGCGATTGTCATCGTTACCATCGTTTCTATGATTGCAAGCTGGATCAACTGGGGCTTTGGGCTGGTCATTGGGGCATTATTTGCGAAAGAGCTTGCCAAACGGGTGAAAGGTGTCGATTACCGATTGCTCATTGCCAGTGCCTATTCTGGATTTGTTGTCTGGCATGCAGGTTTCTCAGGTTCCATTCCGTTATCCATCGCGACTGCAGATCATCCTTTCCAGGATATGATCGGTGTCATCTCTACGAGTGAGACGATATTCGCTACGTTCAATGTCCTGATTGTCTTAACACTATTCATTGTTCTTCCCATCATCAACCGAATGCTGATGCCGTCAAAAGAAGAGACCGTAACCGTAGATCCCGAGCTCTTTAATGAGACAGCTGCCACTCTGGAAAAAGAGGCGTTAACACCTGCTGAGCGTCTGGAAAACAGTATGGTTTTATCGATTATTGTCGCCGTTCTCGGGATTGCATTCCTGTTCTCATACTTTATTCAAAATGGTTTCGCCCTTAATTTAGATATTGTCAATTTTCTATTCTTATTCCTGGGCATTCTCTTTCACGGGACCCCTAAGCGGTTCCTTGCGGCTGTTCAAGAAGCGATCAAGGGCGCAAGCGGGATTGTCATTCAATTCCCTTTCTACGCGGGAATCATGGGGATGATGACAGCATCAGGTCTTGCTGTCGTGATGTCTGAGGCCTTTGTATCGATTTCAAATGATATGACCTTTTACTTCTTCGCTTTCCTCAGCGCCGGGATTGTGAACTTCTTTGTCCCTTCAGGAGGAGGACAATGGGCCGTCCAGGCTCCCATTATGCTTGATGCCGCTCAAACCCTTGATGCTTCTGTCGCAAAGACTGCTATGGCAGTGGCATGGGGGGACGCCTGGACAAATCTGATCCAGCCATTCTGGGCATTGCCTGCTCTGGCAATTGCGGGATTAAAGGCAAAGGATATTATGGGATATTGTGTTATCATCCTTGTCATTAGTGGAGTCGTCATTTCATTGGGACTATTATTCTTATAATATAAAAGTCAAAAGCGCCTTGAACCGTTTCGCCTCTGGTGAGACAGTTTAAGGTGTTTTCTTCTGATGAAAATAAAAAGCTGATCCCCTTAGAGACCAGCCGTTATCTATGACCGTTCATTATGTTCTATATTGGCTTCCATTCTATCGAACATTTTCTCTTCTCTCTAGCTCCCCTTCTAACATCTCAATAAATTCTTCTTCTAATCCTTCTTCTTGTGCTAATTGGTAGACATTAGCCAATTGTTCTTCCGTAAGTTTTGTTAAAGATGTCATTGATTACAACTCCTGACTAACAAAGGTATGAATTCCTAATACCCTCTTAACCAACATATAAACCTCTTTATCGAGATTTTTAATTATTTATTTTGTCTTTTTTCGTATAATTTTTTACTATTATAGATTAGAAAGTAATAGTTGATTTCCGCTACAGGAGGCTCGCTTTCCGCGGGGCTGGCGGTGAGCCTCCTCGGCTGTGCCTCCGGGGTCTCACCTGTCCAGCTATTCCCGCAGGAGTCGAGCCTCCTTCCGCTCCAATCAACTCTCTGAGCATGTATCCTTAATGGAAATCAGTAAAACAAGAATTTTAGCAAACAACCTTATTTAAGGTTAGTAGAGAATATGTTAAAAAACAACAATCATTGTGAAAAGAGCATTTATTTTAATCCTAAAATCCTATATTTAACTCTATGAAAATAAATAAGTGAAATGTTTTTCAGCTTATAATTGAAATTTTTAAAAATTTTAGTAAAATAGAGAGGTACTGAAAGATAGCGCTTTCTTTTTCGTATACATTATTTACAAGATCGAACATTCGGCATTTCATGTTTCACATTCACACCTTTTGGGAAAAACAGCTAGGTAATGCATAATCTCCCTACTGGGAACTTCCTATGGACAAATTTATATGTATGCATTAAAATGAATAATGTTTCATTTTCCGTTATAACTACATCTGAGGTGAATTTATGAATCAACATCGCTTTACATTAACAAGTCATTTACGATTTATCATTCCTTCCCTATTGGGAATTTTTCTTTTTATGGTGCCGATTCCACAGGAAGACGGAATCACGATACCAATCGCGGTTCTTTCAGGGCTATTACAGGACTGGATTGGTAGTTATATACCTGCGATCATGACGGGACTAATCATCCTTACCGTATTAGGAACGTTGATCACAAAGCTCTTACATCCAGCCTTTATTGAAAAATCACCGTTTTTCACGAGCCTATTCGATGTGAGACCTGTATGGGTTTTTGTCAGAGTCCTTGGTGCTGTGTTTGCAATCATGACGCTATTCAAATTAGGACCTGAATGGGTATGGTCTGACGCAACGGGTGGACTCCTTTTAAACCCGGATGGACTTCTTACCATTCTTTTCTCTGTATTTTTATTTGCCGGACTTTTTCTACCTTTATTATTAAATTTCGGTTTACTTGAATTATTCGGTGCTCTCTTAACGAGAGTGATGCGGCCCGTATTCGGTCTGCCAGGACGTTCTTCCATCGATTGTTTAGCTTCCTGGTTGGGAGATGGAACCATCGGGGTGCTACTGACAAGCAAACAGTATGAGGAAGGGTACTACACCAAGAAGGAAGCAGCAATCATTGGTACGACCTTCTCCGTTGTATCCATTACCTTTAGTTTAGTCGTCATTTCAGAGGTTGGTCTTGGTGATTATTTCATTCCTTTCTACCTTACAGTAGCTCTTTCAGGGATTATTGCAGCAATTGTACTGCCACGAATCCCGCCTCTATCCCGTAAGCCTGACACATACTATAATGGACAAGAAGGCAAGAACACGATGGAGGTCATTCCAGAAGGCTATAGCCGCGTTGGTTATGGATACGAGCAAGCCCTTGTTCAAGCAAAAAACAACAACAGTACTTCTAAATTTTTCACTGACGGCATGAAGAATGTGTTGGATATGTGGATGGGTGTTGCACCAATTGTTATGGCAATCGGTACAACGGCGCTTATTGTAGCGGAAAACACGAAGTTCTTTGAATACATCGGTATGCCGCTTATTCCATTACTGGAGCTCTTACAAATTCCAGAAGCAGCAGAAGCGTCTCAATCGATTCTTGTCGGTTTTGCAGACATGTTCCTTCCAGCCATCTTCGGATCTGGAATTGAGAGTGATTTAACACGCTTTGTGATTGCTTGTTTATCTGTAACACAATTGATTTACATGTCTGAAGTGGGTGGATTATTACTAGGTTCTAAGATTCCGGTTGATTTCAAAGACTTAGTGATCATCTTCTTACAGCGTACATTCTTGACTTTACTTGTCATTGTTGCGATTGCTCATATGATTTTTTGATGGATGAATGAAACCCAGGTTCAGATTTGAACCTGGGTTTTTTATTTCCTTTGTTACTATTAAACTTTTCAGTCACTCGCTTACCGCTGGTTTTCACCCATTTGCTTTGCATAAAATGAGTGTAAGTGTTAAAAAATCATTGACCGTTCCTTTCCGCTCCAGGCAATTGCTTTCCGCGGGGAGGAAGTCAAGCCTCCTCGGGCTTTGCCCTGCGGGGTCTCGACCTTTCCTCTATTTCCCGCAGGAGTCAATTGCCTTCCGCTACAATCCACTCTGTGCTTCCACATTCTTAATATGCATTGATAGAAGTATTACTAAAACCTTTACAAAACAGACTTTACTTACAAGCGGTTATACCCTTTTTCCTATCTTCATAGTTATTCCGCCTTTGGGCCTTAACGTAATGAGAGGATGACACTCCACCTTCTGATTGACGGACATTTTAAACGAAAAGCGTTGCACGTATAAGGCAGCAATGATCAATGCCTCTTGTAAGGCAAAGTGATTGCCTATACAGACTCTGGGTCCTCCCCCAAAAGGAAAGTAGGCATAGGGCGTAATCTTTTTCAATCTGGCCTCTAGAAATCTCTCAGGATCAAATGTTGAAGGATCGGGGAAATACTTCTCATTCCTATGCATCAGATATGGTGAAACAAGGACATTCTCACCTTCTTTGATATGGTGAGGACCAATCATAACATCTTTAACCGCGATTCTTCCAAACATCCAAACGGGAGGATACAAGCGTAGTGTTTCCTGAAGTGCTTGCCGCGTATAATGGAGGTGCGAGAGATGCCCACTACTTAATTCATCGGTTCCTACCACTCTATCGACTTCTTCATAAACTTGTTCTTTCACCTTCTTATCGCACTCAAGCGCATGGAAGAACCAGGAAAGGAGATTCGCTGTCGTTTCATGGCCAGCCACAAAGATGGTCATTACTTCGTCCATAAGCTGGTTTCTGGACATACTGTTGCCTTCCTCATCCCGGGCATGAAGTAAGGCGTGAAGTAAATCCTCTTTCCCATCTCGATGATACTCTTTTTGATGGATGATCTCCTCCACCACCCGCTTTAATTCTTGAATGGATGTCTTATATTGCTTCACCTCAGCAGTCGGCCAAGATAGCGGTGGCTTAAGGAAGGATCGTATTCGTTTTGTAGCAGTCTCCATAATGGTTTCAAGGTGCACACCAACTTTCTGATGGCCTTCCTTTACATCCATATTAAACATGGTTTTCGTAATGACCGCCAGGGTAACCTCCATCATATCCTTGGAGATGTCCCGGGAACAGTTTATCTCCCAGCCTTCCATCATGGAAGAAGCAGACTCGATCATTTCAGTCATATACTGCTGAATATGACGCGGGGTAAAATAAGGTTGGATCGTTTTTCTCTGTTTTGTATGTAGCGGAGACTCACTCGTCACAAGTCCTTCTCCAATCAATAGGGACAGTTCTCGGAATTGCTTTGATTTATGAAAGGAGTCTGACTGGGTGACGAGTGCCTCTTTCACCAATGCAGGGCACATCAGTAAATGAACGGTTCGATTGGCAAAACGGAGTTGAACTTTCTCTTCGTGTTTCCTTGCCATCTTTTCTAAAAACACTAGTGGATCCTTCCGGAATTGTTCTAGCTGACCTAATGGATGAAAGGAATGGAGGACGGTTGGTTTCGACATTACTTCACATCTCCTTTATTTCTCTGAATAAGAGCCAATAACTATGTCTAATCAAGCAAGCCCGTATGAACGCTCCTTTCATCCTATTCATGTACATTCCTATTCATTAATCCTTTTTCATCCGCTCCCTTAACTGCTCCAGGCTGAGCTCACTAGTCGAAGAGATAGTCCAATGAGCATGTTTCATATAGTCATCTGCCCCTACTCCGACTGTAAACATTTTCGTATTCAGAAGAGCCTGCAGCCCTGCTTCGCCATCTTCAATGCCCACACAGTTTTCTTCCGGTACCCCAAGAGCATATGCCGCCTTCAAGAAAATTTCGGGATCCGGTTTTCCTTTTTTTAAAGAAGACGGGTCAATAACGACAGGAAAATACTCCTGTAACCCTACTTTCTCCAGTACATAGGGTCCATTTCGACTTGAAGAAGCAAGTGCGACAGGTACGTTTTCTCTCATCAATTCTTCTAAAAATTCTATTACACCGGGTAAAACGTGCTGGTGTGTAAGTTCTGAAATCAGTGATAGATAAATCTCATTACGCTTATTGGCCAGTTCGGTGATTTGTTTCTCTGAAACTTGAACATTTCCTTCCTTCAACAAATGTTGGACCGTTTCTTTTCTACCTATTCCCTTTAGTTTATTATTTTGCTCCTCAGTATATTGAATCCCATAGGGACGCATCAGCTCTTGATTGGCTTGAAAATAAAAAGGCATGGTGTCTGTGATGACTCCATCCATATCAAAAATGACAGCTTGCAATGTCCTCGTCACTTGGTTTCCTCCTGTTTGCATAGTAAAAGGCTGCACCAATATGAGGCAGCCTTTGATTTCACTTATTTTTCACCGGCAAGGTTACTTCTACTCTTGTTCCTTTATTCATTTCTGATTCAATGAGTATAGACCCTTTATGGTCTTCAATGATCCTTTGACTAATGGTCAGCCCGAGCCCCATCCCTTTTTCTTTCAAGGTGAAGAACGGCTCTCCCAGTCTCTTTAGACGATCAGGGGGTATCCCAACCCCTTGGTCTTGTATAGCAATGGTGATCATATCGTTCAGAACGTTCCAATCGACATGGATTTCTCCTTCATCCATCGATTCGATCGCATTTTTAATAATATTAATAAACACCTGTACACATTGATTCTTATCTCCAAATACATAAATCGGAGATGACGGTACTTGGACATTTAATGATATTCCTTTAAGGATCGCTTCATGCCCCATTACCTTGATCACATAATGAAGAACTTCACTCATATCAAAGAGTCGGTATTCCCTCATTTGAGGTTTGGATAAAATGAGTAACTCACCGACGATTTGATTGATTCGATCCATCTCGGAAGACATGACGGTAAGATAATGGTCCGGTACATGCTTATTCTCTTCCAGCAGTTGAATGAAGCCTTTGATGCTTGTTAGGGGATTTCGGATTTCATGGGCGATTCCTGCCGCAAGTTCTCCGACCACAGAAAGCTTTTCTTTTCTTAATAGCATTTCTTCTGCTATTTTCTGCTGTGAAATATCCCTGCCAATGATGACTAATCCCTTTCTGGTGTGATTCGAATGAAATAATGGGACTTTTATGACATCAAAAGTCTTGAATTCACCGTTCGGAAGGTAGAATCCCTCTTCACATCTCGTTACTTTTTCCGCTTTCCACGATTGTTCATCGGAGTCAATACAATAGTCGAAGGCGTCTTTAAAGAATGGGACGAGTTTCCCCAGATCACGGTCTGTCTTTCCTACATAATCGATTCCCTCAAGATTATACAACCTACGACCAAATTGATTGACCTTTAACCAACGGCCTTCTCCATCCTTAAAGCACACAAAATCCGGCAGGGAATGAAGAAGAGTAGAGAGCTGATTTTCTTCTTCCAGTAATTTTTGATGCTCTGCCAGAAACGATCTCCCTTCTCTTAATAAGAGAGCCAGAACCGTTCCCCCCACAATGGCTGATAGAAGGGCTGCGATTACATTCCATGGCTCATCCAGAATGAGTACAACGGTGAGCTGAAAGACAAATAGAGCCATGAGGATCATTATTTTGTTATAGAATGTGTGTGTCATTATGCGATTCTTTTTCTCTCTCATCCCGTCACCCGTCTCACTCATACTTTTGTTCGTTAAAATAAGTTAAATATATATGGACCGATCGAAGTAATATAAAATAATATATAGATTCCCATAAAGTAAAAGGCACCTGCAAAGGATCCCCAATCAGGATCACGACCTAATTTCCAGATTACCCAGGTGATCGCACTAATCACCAATAATAGTGCGTAGCCACTTCCGGGAAACACAAAGTATTCCGGAGCCACCTGGTAAAAATAAGCGTTCATCGCATTGCCTGTATAGCTGATCGGCATCAGCATAAAAATAATGATCGATGCATACTCGGCCCAGCTGATCCCGTCTTTTTCAAACACATTTGGTCTGAATATATACAATAATATTAATAAAAAGAGTGATGGAAGCACCCAGTAAAAGGATGTCAATATCGTCACCAGACTGCTGAACATCATGAGAACGCCGTTGTTCAATGCTTCTTTCACTGATCTGTTTGACCAGTTCGTACTTTCTGAAACAACTTGATCGTTCTGAGATGCCCCGTATAGTTCATATGTACCACCATCATAATTAAACCAAACCAGTGCCTCGTCTGTTAATTGCACTGGAGAATATGTGACATGCTTTGTCGTGCTTATTGGAGAGCCTTCTAGGATTTCTTGATTTTGAAAAGGGGCCGAATACAGGCTCACCGCATTGTTATCACCAATCCGCTGTCCTTCTGAAGTGAACACCACAGAATCTTCTCCCTCAACGCTTACAAACTGTACCCCGCCAGGACTCGTCAACTTTTCCCCGGTATCTTTATTTTCAAATTCAATCTTACTTCCGGTTAAAATCGATGATCCCAGTTCCTCTAATGGAACCTGAACCTTGTATACATTGTAGGACAGTGTGCCCTGAGTGCGTGATTTCTCATTATATAGCAAGGTGAGCCGATCGTCTGCTACTTTAAATGTTAAACCATCCATCTTTTTATTCGGTGCCGTATTTACCAGAAGAAAAGGCTTCTCACTTACTTCCCGGTTTTCATTCAAATAGTGGATGAAGTCATGAGTATCATCTTGTTTTACCTGAATGATGGCACTTCCATTGTCTCCTATATGAATATCAGAAATTTCAGACTGAAAAGTGTAGATTTCATTAGAAGAACCTTCTTGCATGTTATATTCATAAAGTTGATTGTACTTCCAATAATAAACGTTATTTGAGGCTGCTCCTAATCCTGTAATATCTCCTGAGAGGATTTGATCCTCATTGTTTTGAGTCAGAACCAGATCTCCATTTTTATAATAAATCACATCATTCCCATTGGACCAAAATGGATAACCTCTAGTAATCTTAGTCTTCATGACTTTTTCATCAGATACTTGCATATCCTCATTGATTGTAAACGAGTGGACCTTCCCTTCGCTCGACAAGTAAAGCTTTCCATTGTTTTGAAAAATCTGTGGTCTCTCTTTAGATGTGAAATCGAATGGAAGAGAACGGCTCCAGTTGGGCTGAGGTAACTCTTTCACTAATAGCAGTTGGTGAAAGAACAAAGCAGCTATGAATAGGAGCATGATTCCTATAGGTATACCAAATACTTTTAACTTTTCTCTCATCTGAATCCCCCTTATGTAAAATCCTTAGACTTCTGAATTTTAGCATAACTTATATAGGTTTTCACCATTTTTTTCCACTAAAAGGGAGGGGAACAGAGATTTGTTGCTTCCTTTTAGTATACCATTTCCATTTCAATTTGCTATTAACAATTGTCATATTTTGTCGTATTTAAGAATTTTAAGTTGGATAGAGGTTGAATACTTTTTAAGGAATAAAAAAAGACCCCTAAGAAACTATTGCTTCTCAGGAATCATTCTGTTTACTTCGTTTTTAACTTTTCTAACATATCGGCTGTCATTTTGGCTAAGTTGTAATCTGTTTTGAATCCCCATTCGTTCATGGCTGCGCTTGAATCGATGGCGTTCGGCCAGCTTTCAGCAATGCCTTGGCGAACAGGATCTACCTTATAATCCAACGTAAAGTCCGGTTGGTGGACGCGGATCGCTTTTGCAATATCCTCAGGTGCTACGCTCATGGCTGACACATTAAAGGAGTTACGGTGCTCAAGCTTTGAGCCATCCGCTTCCATAAGGTCGATAATCGCATTAAGGGCATCGGGCATATACATCATATCCATGTAGGTTCCTTCCCCGATGTATGAGGTATACTGGTTGTTCTTGATTGCTTCATAATAGATCTCTACTGCATAATCAGTGGTTCCACCACCTGGCAATGTTTCATATGAAATCAGTCCCGGGAAACGCAGGCCTCTTGTATCCACACCAAATTTAGTGAAGTAATAATCAGATAGAAGTTCTCCAGACACTTTATTTACTCCATACATGGTAGTAGGGCGCATGATGGTGTCTTGTGGAGTTGAATCTTTTGGTGTTGTTGGACCGAATGCCCCAATCGAACTTGGTGTGAAGAATTGACATTCTAATTCTCTTGCTGCTTCCAGGGCATTTACAAGTCCACCCATGTTTAAATTCCAAGCAAGGAGAGGTTTTGCTTCTGCTGTTGCAGATAATAAAGCAGCCAAGTGAATAATGGTATCTACATTATTTGATTTTGCGATATCAAACATTCTTTGAGCATCCGTGACATCCAGTTGTTCAAATGGCCCATTCTTTACAACCGGACTATCCGTCTCACGAATATCCGTTGCAATAACGTTATCTGAACCATATACTTCCCGTAGTCTATTGGTAAGTTCAGAACCAATTTGTCCTAATGCACCCGTTAATAAAATCTTTTTCATCGTATTTCCTCCTGCATTTCCCTATGGTGATAGAATGATTTCATATTCATACAGATAGGGCTGACTTTTATAGCCATACCCTATCACGTTATTCATAAAGCGGGATTAGATAATTCCCATTTCTTTACCGACTTTTTCATATGCTTTAATCGCTTGATCGAGCATGTCTTTCGTATGTGCTGCTGAAGGCATGTTTCTCACACGGCCTGTTCCTCTTGGTACTGTTGGGAACACGATGGATTTGGCATATACACCCTCTTCATATAGGCGTTTACTGAAGTCCTGGGTTGCCTGCTCTTCACCGATGATAACCGGAGTGATAGGCGTCTCACTGTTCCCAATGTCAAATCCAAGTTTCGTCAGCTCTTCTTTCAGATAACGGCTGTTTTCCCACATATTATCTTGAAGCTCTGTGGAGTTCATGATCAGGTCAAGTGCTTCTGTACAAGCCGTTACATCCGCCGGCGTAAGGGATGTAGAAAATAGGAATGGACGTGAGCGGACCTTTAACCAGTCGATCAGGTTCTGAGTTCCTGCCACGTATCCACCAACTACACCGATTGCTTTCGATAACGTACCCATTTGGAAGTCCACTTTGTCTGAAAGGCCAAAGTGCTTAACCGTTCCTGCACCTTTTCCAAGGACACCCGAACCGTGAGCGTCATCTACATACGTCATGATATCAAATTCCTCAGCAATTTCAACGATTTCAGGAAGTTTACATACATCTCCATCCATTGAAAATACTCCGTCTGTGATGATCATGATTTTGTTGTATTGACCAGATTCCTTCGCTTCTTTTGCTTTCGCACGAAGATCCTCCATGTCTGAGTGACCAAAACGGATGATCTTTGCTTTCGAAAGACGACAGCCATCAATAATGGAAGCATGGTTCAGTTCATCAGAAAGGATGGCGTCGTTCTTATCCATAACCGCTGAAATGGCAGCCATATTACAGTTGAATCCTGATTGATATGCAATCGCGGCTTCTGTTCCTTTAAACTTCGCGAGCTTTTCTTCCAGTTTCACATGAAGATCAAGGGTACCATTAATTGTACGGACAGCTCCAGCACCTACACCGTATTCTTTCACCGCTTCGATCGCTACCTTCTTAAGGCGTTCATCAGTAGCGAGCCCCAGATAGTTATTAGAAGAAAGGTTCACAAGCTTCTTATCATTAATCGTAATCATCGGTCCGTTTGCACCTTGCAATGGATCGATCTCATTATATAATCCTCTTGATTTTAAATCCTCAAGATTTTCTTGTAGAAAATGATCTAATGTTTTACTTGTCATGTACTTATCCTCCCGTTATGTAAGCGTTTTAAAAACAAATGTCCACTCCAAAAACACAAAATCTATCAGTTGATTCTTTATGATTGCTAATGATTATTCTGCTTCTTAGTTTAACATGTTTTTTTGTGATGGACAAAATATATCTTATCGATTTAGTTTGTGTTTCTATATGCTACTTCATGCAATTAATCAAAACAATAATCTACTATCTTTTCTTCATCTGTCATAAACTATCCACATATTATGTGAATAATTTCACAAACTTATAATAGAATAGACATATAATCTTAAAGCAGGTGATGGAAATGTCTGTTTTTGAACTCATAACTTCATTGACCCCAGTATTAGCCGTTCTCATATTCCTTGTTATTCTGCGGTTACCAGCTTCTGTTGCGATGCCTGTCAGCTTCTTACTGACTGTCATTTTAAGTATTGTATTCTGGAAAATCCCACTGATACAGATCAGTGCTGCCACGGTTGAAGGAATGATCATTGCTTTCACTATTCTTTGGATCGTTTTTGGAGCGATCTTGCTTTTGAATACCTTGCAAAACAGCGGAGCCATGGAAACCATTCGAAATGGATTTTCTATAATCTCCCCGGACCGCCGTGTGCAGGTCATAATAATCGCTTGGTTATTCGGCTCTTTTATTGAAGGTGCCGCTGGATTTGGAACGCCTGCGGCCCTGGCAGCCCCGTTGCTTGTTGCGTTAGGGTTTCCGCCCCTCGCAGCCGTTTCTCTCGCTCTTATTGCAGATAGCAGTGCCGTATCGTTCGGTGCGGTGGGTACTCCCGTTATGGTAGGGATCGATCAAGGATTGAGACAGGGAGGAAACCTTGCAGGGCAAGTGGAACAAACCGTGGGACCTAAACCTATGATGGATTATTTAAGCGGTGTAGCCAGTCAAGCTGTGAGTATCGATTTGTTCATAGGAAGCTTCATTCCTCTATTGCTTGTCGTGATGCTGACCCGTTTTTTCGGTCCGAAGCGCTCCTTTAAAGAAGGGCTTGCTCTGTGGAAGTTCTCTCTTTTTGCAGGTCTATCGTTTACATTACCGGCTTTACTGGTAGCCACTTTCTTAGGACCAGAGTTTCCTTCCATTATCGGTGGACTAGTCGGCCTGCTGATCGTCGTTCCTGCAGCGAAGCGTGGCTTCTTATTACCAGATGAGGTTTGGGACTTTGAAACGCACCCTAAAGAAGTTCCTGTTCCAGGATCCGTTCCTGGGAGGAAAATGCCGATATGGTTAGCTTGGATTCCCTACTTGCTTGTCGCTTTCCTGTTGGTTTTAACAAGATTGGATCTTCTACCTGTCAAAGGGTGGCTAAGAAGCATCAAAGTTGGATGGAGCAATATTTTAGGAACAGGCATTTCCACTCAGTTTGAGCCACTTTACCTTCCTGGTACAATCTTTGTATTGGTCATGGCACTGACATTCATGATTCATAAAATGAGCAAGCCACAAATGAAAGAGACGTTCCGACAATCTTTATTTACGATTAAAGGAAGTATCATCTCATTAATGGCTGCCGTTCCCATGGTAAGGATTTTCATTAATTCCGGTGTCAATGAAAGTGATTTAGTGAGTATGCCAATGGAACTTGCCACTTTAGTGTCGGGTTTAGTGGGGGAAGGATGGCCTTTTGTCGCTCCCCTCATCGGTGCACTCGGCTCGTTTATCTCTGGAAGCGCAACGTTTAGTAACATGATGTTTTCTCTCTTTCAGTTTAGTGTTGCCGATCAAATCGGAGCAGATCCGCAAACCGTTTTATACTTACAGGTACTTGGAGCAAACGCTGGAAATATGGTATGTGTGCTGAATGTAGTTGCTGCTGCATCTGTTGTTCAGCTTAGTGGAAAAGAAGGTCAGATCATCCGGATAACTGTTGTTCCGATGTTATTATACGTTCTGTTGTCAGGGAGTATCGGTGCTCTCGTGCTTTATTTCTTTTAAAAAGAAAGGATGAACAAATGACATCCATTTGTTCATCCTCTCTTTATTTTATGACCTTTCGGTTGACCCTGTACTCGAGTATCGCCTCGTGCATTCTCCTTAATGCCAAGTCGATCCGCTCTTTCGGACAGGCAATATTCATTCTGACAAACGAGTGTCCGCTCTGCCCAAACTTAAAGCCTTCATCAAACTTCACCCTCGCTTTTTCTAAGAAAAACGTACACAGCCCTTCACCTGTCATTCCTAATTCCGTGCAATCAATCCAAATAAGGTGAGTGGCTTGCGGGAGGATTGCTTTCAGCTCTGGAAGGTGCTGATCCAGATAATTCAGCACGTATTGTTTATTCTCTTCAAGCACCATTAATAGCTCATTTAGCCAAGGTTCGCCTTCCTCATAAGCCGCAATCGTTCCTTCAATCCCAAACACATTCGGTCTCATCAGTCCATAGCCTGTAAGCTTTTCATTATACTTATCTCTCAGGTCTTTGTTCGGTATGAGCAGGATGGAGGTTTGAAGCCCCGCGATATTAAAGGTTTTACTTGGAGCCGCACATAGAATACTGCGTTCTACTAAGCTTTCATCCCCTTTAAACAGAGGAACGTGTTCATATCCTTTGTATACCAGGTCCCCATGCATTTCATCTGAAATGATCCATAGGTCATGCCGCTTAGCGATCGAACCAATTTTCATTAATTCCTCTTTCGTCCATACCCGTCCAACAGGATTATGAGGACTGCAGAGAATAAGAAGTTTCGTTCTGGGATGACGCGCCTTTTCTTCCAAGTCGTCAAAATCGATCGAGTATACTCCATCACGATAGAGCAACGTATTTTTCATAACCGAGCAGCCATGGTTCTCGATCGTACTGTAAAAAGGATAATAAACGGGATCCTGAATGATTACACCGTCTCCAGGCTCCGTTAACACGGACAACAATACATTGATACCCGGAATGATTCCTGGGCTAAAGCTGATCCACTCTTTCTCTATATCCATTTGGAAGCGCCTCTTCCACCATGAAATGACAGACTCAAAGTATCGATCACTAAATGTCGTATAACCGTATATGCCATGCTGAGCCTTGCGATTCATGGCTTCGACAATGGCAGGCGACACTTGAAAGTCCATATCTGCAATGCACATAGGAATTACATCCTCGGCAGGAAACGACCATTTCACAGAGTGAGTGTTTGTTCTCTCGATGCAATCATTCCAATTCATATCCTAATACCCCTCTCACATATATCTGTCCTTACTTTATACCAGATTGAGGACGGGGTGAATACCTAATTTAAAAATAGGAATCCCCCTTACTTACATTAGATGAGTGTCATGTCCAAATGCTTAATACACTCACTACTTTTCAACGGTTTTCCCTTCCCCGGCCCTTCTGTGGATATGCTTCATTCCTTCCCGCTTACTTAACGGTGCCAGCTTTTCTGATTCAATGAATTGCTGTACCGCTTCCGGGTCCGTTTTTGAATACTCCCGGAGCGCCCAGCCAATCGCCTTCTGAATAAAAAATTCTTTTGATTCATTATGCAATAATATGTATCTGAACAAACGATCCTGATCTGTTTTTCCTTTATATTTCAATTGATGCAAAATAGAGATCCGATTCAACCACATATTATCGGAATGAATCCATTTCTCTAAGTATGCGTCATCTTCTTCCGTTTGATAGATTTTCCCTACATGATTGGGAGCAATATGATCGATGGTATCCCACCAGGATTTATCTGTGATGATTTCTTCCAAAAATGGCAGGTGGTCTTTCGTTAAATATCTGGATTGTTTGTCCAGAAGGGAAAGACCGATATACTGACACTCCCTTTGCGGTTCAGACCAAAGGGAACGAACAATGTCAGGTAATTCCTCAACCGGTGGCTTACCGTTCTCCTTTAGAAAATCCCTCAGTAACGCCGTTCGCTCCGGGGTCCTAATGCCAAAGAACTGAAATTGATTCCTCATATACGCTTCCATGGCTTCTCGATTTTCACTATTTTGATGATTTTTTAATAGAGTGATGATTTTATCTGAATACTCATGCCCCATCCTTATTCTCCCCTTTTTGATTTTGTTCTTCGCATTCAAAACAACTGCTTTTTCCATTCTCCTTTTGCACACCGTTAAAAAACCCGTCTAAACAATAAAGAGGCTTCTGACAGAGATAACAGTAGTCTACCAGCTCTTTCATTTCTTAACAGGTTCCTTCCCACTAAATTGATCATCCAGCATATTCTCCAATCAAAACATCTCCCGTCTGCATAACTCTCTTCATACTTCTTTAATATCGGGTAAAAAACCTTTTTTAAACAAAAAAAACAACCCTCAGCTAGCTAAAGGATTGTCTCTTTTTGTCAGTTGTCTCATAAGGAAAAAGTGAAGAAGCTTTTTGCTTTGAGGTAATGAAAACCCGACGATGGAACCGAGTCCCAGTGCGATAATGACCGTCCCGATCCCGACAGGACCACCCAGTAACCAGCCGAAGAAAAACACAATGATCTCCATTCCATTCCGTACCCACTGAACTTTCCAGCCCGTCTTCTCAACTACGAGCAGCATCAGACTGTCACGGGGTCCTGCCCCCAAGTCAGCTGACACATATAATCCGATACCGTACCCGATTACCACAATCCCAATCGCAAACACAATCGACTGTGCCAATAACGATTGAGGGTCAGGAAGTACATAATTAAATAAATCTATGAAAATACCGATTAACAACATATTTATAAAGGCTCCAACTTTAGGAAATGTCTTTGTTCCGACACCTGTCACGAATAAGATCAAAAATCCTGCAATGATGGACCATGTGCCAATCGTCAATCCAAGCTGCTTAAAGAGCCCATAATGAAACACATCCCAAGGTCCGATCCCAAGGTCTTTCCCTTTGATCGTCAAGCTTATGCCAAACGCAAGTACAAGGAGGCCAGTAAAGAAGAACGACCAACGTAATACAAATTCTCTATTCATGAAAATCCCTTCCTACACCATAGTCATTTCATTTATTACCCGGATAAATGTATCACAGAATAAGAAACAAAAAAATTTCATAAAACCTATGGGGTTGGTGGGGATAATTCATTCAGGGTATTGCGCCTGTTCTTTTTTTACATTTTTTGTTAATCGGCTGGATTATTTGTGATTTCGGCCGGATTTTCATTGAAAACGGCTGGATTTATGACCATTCCCGCCGGATTTTCACGAAAAACGGCTGGATTATCGCCCATTTCGGCTGGATTCACTAAGCTGCGCCTCGAAAAAAAGCAGAGAACACATTAAAACCACTTAAATCCTCATTCTTCATTGATAAAACAATAGAAATCATGGTGGAAAATCCATGAAATCAACGCAGCTCATCAAAAAAATTCTCTACCCTTCAACCAGCTCTATAATTTCCCCGTCAGGTCCAAAGAAAAAGACCACTTTCCAGCCATTTTCAAGTACAACTGGACCCTCAACAGGTACTAACCCGCTCTCCCTTAATAGAGCAATCTCCGTTTCCAGATCGATGACTGCCAAGGCTAAATGAAGAAATGTCCGCTTCGAACCGTTATCCTCCCCAAGCTCTTCGATGAGCTCCAACCGACAATCGTTCTTTTTCATAAATAGTATCTTCTCACACCCCCATTCGAAATACGTTTCCTCTTCAAACCCAAAGTAAGATTGATAGAACTCCTTCGACCGCCCTAAACTCTTTACATTCATTCCCATATGATGAATTCTCATAGCCATTCTCCTTACAAAATTACATTCATATCGCCAAACTCATGCCATTTATAGTTTTTTAACAGAGCAGTTTGATAGGCGTTCATTAATTTTTCCTCTGAAATAAAAGCCTTTAAGAGATCCAGATGACTCGCTTCCGGTTCATGGAGCCCCGTGATGAGGCCATCTACGAGTTGAAGGGGGGTATCCCCCGATATATATAAGTTTGTTATCCCTTCAGAAGGCTTTAACTGTCCATATTGCGTCATGATGGTCTCAAGGGCACGAACGACTGTAGTGCCCACTGCAATGACCCGCTTCCCACTCTTTTTTGCCTTGAGGATTTGGTCCACTGTCCCTGAACCTACATGGTATTCTTCCGGATGATTTTTTGGTGTCGGCCAGCAATCATTTCCGTAATAGCTCAAGCCTGCGTGAAGCTGTATGAACACGACCTCAATTCCCTTCTGCTTCAAGGATTGTATCAACTTCCAAGAAAATGCCCTTCCGGCAGATGTCATTTCCACAGATCCAGGGACTGATCCATATACGGTTTGATAGCAATCAAGTGGCCAAGGACTATCAATATATTCATAACGGATCGGCTCTCCGTTTCTGTAAATAAAATCAAAAAGCTCAACACCACTCCTGTTAAATTCCAATTGCACAAGTGGTTTTTCACTTCCCTCACCCACCATGTTTGCCCGGACTCCCTCTGAAAAACAAATCGGTTCCCCCGCTTGATGGAAGTCTCCTATGATAAGCGCATCCCAACAGTTATCATCTACTTTTCTGGATAAACGAACTTCGAACTGCCTGTTTCCTTGCTTCCCTTTGAGAGAGGCAGGAATGGTCCGGCTGTTGTTTAAAACCAGTACGTCCCCCCTATTTAAAAATTCGGGTAACTGCTTGAATTGGGTATGATCACATTTACCGGTCTCCCGGTTCAACACCATCAGTTTTACTTCGTCTCGCTCGAATCCTTGAAGCTCAATGGGAGTCGATGCGTTTAAATGGGATGGGATATCAAAGGTCTTAGCCAGTTCATTCATTCTCCCCGCCTCGATTCCACTGAAATTCCAGTGCTTCAAATCGATTCCCGTTCTCATGTTCTGAAGCGTCGGAAGCAAGATATAAAAAGAGGTCAAGGTGATCATGAGGGTTCGCAAGGGGATAATCACATTCCGGGACAGCCTTGTCGTGCATGTCCGTATCCATTTCCCCTGGATCGACCATATTCACCCTTACCCCTGTATCACTGAGTTCGTCGGCCCATGTTTGAGTCAATCCTTCGACGGCAAATTTAGAAATTCCGTATGCCCCCCACTCAGCAAAGCCTGTTTTACCCGCTTCTGATGTTAAGTTTATGATTGATCCTTTACCCCGGCTGATCATTCCCGGCAGGACTCTTTTCGTTACTAAAAATGGGTTCAATGCATTGATTCTTAGCACCTCAAGGAATTCTTCTTCAGGATAATCAGCCAGAAGGCGGGGACCAGGTCCAAAGACAGATGCATTGTTAAAAAGAACATCGACTCTTCCCAATACTTCCTCCGTAACAGAAACAAAACGGTCTACATCCCTGGAATCAGAAACATCTGCTTCCAAGGCTACCACTTCTGCCCCTAACGCTATCAATTCTTTCTCCAACTCCCGAAGGGGTCCACTCGTTCGTGCACAGATCGCAAGCTTTGCTCCTTCCTTGGCACATTGTAGGGAAAGGGCCCTTCCCAACCCTTTTGAAGCTCCGGTTATCATGACTACTTTGCTTTTCAACATCTTTATTTCCCCTTTCATAACTCTTATTACTCACAGTTTATGAAAAATCTCCTTTCGACAAATCGTCTATAAGTGGTCATGGGGAATAGAAAATTAGATGTAGCAAGCTATCAGCCTTTTGATGTAGTTTCATAAAAACACGAACATTAATACTAGAAATATGTTTTATATTCGTGTTATAATCAAATTGAAAATAAATAGAGCAGTGACTGGCGAAAATGTGGAATCAACCACAAGGGAGCTGCGAATCTTATAAATCATGAGCCATTAGCCGTTCGCCTGGGCAGAAGGTAAGGGGATACCCTTGTCTTCTTTTACTATAATCAGGAGGGATTGCAGTGGAACCACTAGTATTAGACGGGAAACTTGTTGCATCTGAGGTAAAGGAAAGCCTAAAGTCGAGAGTCGCTGTATTAAAGGAGAATGGTACTACCCCATGCCTTGCCACGGTGCTTGTTGGAGACGATCCATCTTCTGCTACGTATGTGAAGATGAAGGGCAATGCGTGCGCGAAGATCGGAATGGAATCAAGAAGGATTCATCTTCCTAAGGAAACGACAACAACTGAATTGTTGGACGTGATCCGGGAGCTTAATCAAGATTCTTCCGTTCATGGCATTCTCTTGCAGCACCCTGTTCCTCACCATATTGATGAACGTGCTGCTTTTGAAGCAATCTCCATTGAGAAAGATGTTGATGGAGTCACAAGCCTCGGGTTCGGTCAAAACTCTCTTGGGTTTGGTGAATATCCATCTTGCACACCTGCCGCGATCATGAGCATCATCGATTACTACGGTGTATCCCTTGAAGGTAAACACGCTGTCGTAGTAGGAAGAAGTCCGATTCTAGGAAAGCCTGTATCCATGATGCTGTTGAATCGAAACGCAACGGTGACGACCTGTCATTCGTATACAGAGAATCTGCCTGACATTCTCGCTACTGCAGATATCGTGGTGGCAGCAGTCGGTAAACCTAACTTCATTCAAGGGGATTGGTTAAAAGAAGGTGCTGTCGTTCTTGATGCAGGCTATAACAAAGGGAACGTCGGAGACATCGATTACGACGCATGCTATGAAAAAGCGAGCGCGATTACCCCTGTACCAGGTGGAGTTGGCCCGGTGACCATCTCCATGCTATTAAAACAAACCGTTGATTCTGCTGAGAAATATGGTTCGGTCCTACAAAATTCATAATCCTTAAATTTCAAGAGACTGACTCGTTTAGGAGAGCCAGTCTCTTTTTTTGCTATTTCGGACTTATTTTTTCTACATTTCAGGAAAGAATGGTAAGGAATAGAAAGATAAAGGAGCGTTCATATGGACACACATCATCAAAATGCTTTTTCCGAAACACCGGAACCCTATTGGAGGGAAACGGCTAAACTCCCCTTATTTAAAAAGCTTGATAAAAACATAAAAGTGGACGTAACCGTGGTTGGCGGAGGGATTGCAGGTATCACCACTGCCTATCTGTTAGCTAAAGGCGGGAAAAAAGTGGCTCTCATTGAGGCTGACCACTTATTGAACGGGACAACGGGGCATACAACGGCTAAGATTTCGGCACAACACGGATTGATTTATGATGAACTCATCCAGCATTTTGGAGTAGAGTTTGCAAAGAAATACTACCTGTCTCAGACAAAGGCTCTTCAGTTTATTAAAGATACGATTTCCAGCGAAAAGATAGATTGTCATTTTACAGAAGAGGACTCGTATGTTTACGCGACTACTGATCAATATGCCACAAAAATCGAGAAGGAGTACGAGGCGTATCAGAAGTTAGAGATTCAGGGAGAGCTCATTGAAAAACTCCCGATCGATTTATCCATTAAAAACGCAGTCGTAATGAAAGAACAGGCACAGTTTCACCCTTTAAAGTATCTAAAAGCCTTGATTGATTCTTATACGGGACTTGGCGGTCAAATATTTGAAGGAACACCCGCTAAAACCATTAACGAAGGAGACTCCACACAAGTGGTGACGGATGATGGATATCACCTGGATAGCGAGCATGTAGTCATCTGCTCTCACTTTCCTTTTTATGATGGCATGGGCTTCTATTTCACAAAAATGTATGCCGAACGCTCGTACATCCTTGGAGTGAAAGCGAAAAAGGATTACCCGGGAGGCATGTACTTAAGCGCAGAAGACCCTACCCGTTCCCTCCGTTCTGAAGACGATGAAAATGGGGAAAAGCTTATATTAATCGGTGGGGATAATCATAAAACGGGACAAGGTAAAGATACATTGGAGCATTACAATGCACTGAAGGAGTTCGGAGAGGAAGTCCTTGGAGTAGAAGAGGTACGTTACAGATGGTCTGCTCAAGATCTCATTACACTAGATAAAGTACCCTACATCGGTAAGTTAACGGAAAAACATCCATCCATTTTCGTAGCGACGGGTTTTAAAAAATGGGGAATGACATCCGGTTCTCTAGCGGGGCAGATCCTATCTGATCAGATTTTAGGAAATCATCATATTTATGCTGATGTGTACACTCCTTCACGATTTGTTGCCGACCCTAGCATTAAGCATTTCTTTAAAGAGAATATAAATGTGGCTGGACAACTTATTAAAGGAAAGCTGCAAATCCCAACTAAAAAGGTACAGGAGCTACAAAAAGGCGAGGGCGATGTCGTGAACCTGAACGGGCGACGCTGTGGTGGATACCGGGATGAAACAGGAAAGCTGCACGTCGTAGACACTACGTGCACCCATCTCGGCTGTGAAACCGAATGGAACCACGGTGACCACACATGGGACTGTCCTTGTCACGGATCCCGTTTCTCCATTGATGGGGATGTGATTGAAGGCCCTGCGAAGAAACCTCTCACCAGGTTTGAAGTGACCGATTGAGGGACGGACCTCTGGAAGGAAGCTTCCGATTATTGTCGAATATAGCCTGGGAAATAAACCGGATTTCCAAAGTATTTGACATATTTTGTCGTATCTCACAGAAGAATATTTCCTCGATTATGTCTCAAACTATAAAGGCTTGAGTTACTATTTGGGGAGGGATTCTGAATGGGACGTACTAAAAAAGGTAACCGTAATGCTCAAAGTAATACGAATGCTAAACAAAATCGAACAAGTTCTGAATTAGTGGAGTTTACAACCGGTCAAGCGAATACGAAGAAAAACCGACCACAAGACTAGTAACGACTAGCTGATTGAAGAATAACCGGCAGTACCGCTGCGTCAGGTTATTCTTTTCTTTTTTCTCCTGGTCCGTTCATCTTTTCGTAGAGGAATCTCACTGCCGACCTCGAATACGTTATAGAGAAATTGATTAGGAGGAATAGATGATGCAAGAACAAATGTTATTTCAACAAATGGAATTCATTCGGCTTCGCACACTGGCTGCTCTTGATGCGACAACGGAACAGCAGGCGGATGAAATGCCTCCAGGATTCAGAAATTCTATCCGATGGAATTTAGGACATATCCTGCTGTCTCAGGAAAACCTGTTATTCTCCTTTGTAGGGGAAAACGACCGTAAAACACTTCCACCTGAATATGGGGAGTTATTTGGCTTTCATACAAGCCCTTCCACTTGGAATGCGCTCACACCCCCTACACTGAAGGAACTTCGTGAGAAACTGGAGGCACAACCGCAAAGGATGAAAGAAGCGTTTTCCGGTCGTTTGGATGAAACAGGAGAGAAGCCGTTTGTCCTTGGTGAACATACTACGTTTACCACTTTGGGTGAAGTTCTTTCCTTTGCTAACTGGCATGAAGGCTTACATCAAGGAGCCATAACGTCTATTAAGCGTGTACAAGGAATTGAAAATCTTTGGGAAAAAGTTGAAGAGAAGATAGAAAGATAAAAAGACATGGCGGCTTTTGTGCTGCCATGTCTTTTTATCTGCCTTTAAACAAAATTAAAAAATCCCCATACCCTTCTTCTTCTAATTTCCCTTTAGGAATAAATCGTAAAGAAGCAGAATTGATGCAATACCGAAGACCTTTAGGACCGGGTCCATCTGTGAACACATGCCCGAGATGAGAATCGGCTTCCCTGCTTCTTACCTCGATTCTTGTAGAACGATGAGAGAGATCATATTGTTCTTTGACGCTTGCATCCATGACAGGCTTTGTAAAACTTGGCCAGCCGCACCCACTATCATACTGGTCTTTTGAGGTGAATAAAGGCTCACCTGAAACGATATCCACGTAGATCCCTTCCTCTTTATTATCCCAATACTCATTTTCGAAAGGAGGCTCTGTTCCATTTTCCTGTGTAACGAAGTATTGCATTTCCGTCAGATGTTCTTTTAAATGGGATCGATCTTTTGGCCAATATTTGTTCAAGAAATCCTCTCGTCCGGATCCACGCTTATAAAGTGCATAGCGAAAGGCATTTCTCTTATAGAAATCCTGATGATAAGCTTCTGCAGGATAAAACTCACGTGCGGGGAGAATCTGTGTCACAACAGTCTCCTTAAATACTCCACTCTGCTCCAGCTCTCGTTTTGACTCCTCGGCCAGCATTTTTTGATTGTGGTTATGATGAAAAATGGCTGTACGGTAGGAGTCACCCCGATCATTGAACTGCCCTTCTGAATCAGTAGGGTCAATTTGTTTCCAATAAAGATCGAGCAGTTTCTCATAAGGGAACCGATCAGGGTCGAATGTAATTTGGACGGCTTCATAATGTCCTGTCCCTCCTGACGTCACATCTTTATAAGTTGGATTGGCCATATCACCCCCTGTATAACCGGATACAACACTTTCAATTCCTTCCTGCTCATCAAAGGGTTCCACCATACACCAAAAACATCCTCCAGCAAAGGTTGCTTTCTCCATTTCAACGCTCCTTTCGTTTCACGTGAAACATTTAATGACCCTTCGTTCTCACACAAACTCATCCTTCAAAATAAAGATGATAATGATGTTGACACCCCGGATTAAAAGAGGCTCGACAATGGGGACATACCGATTGGCAGTTCATATACTGTAAAATCGTTAACTCACTTTTGCACTCGCCACAAAGTACCGCCTTGGCATTCCATTCATCCTTCCCCCATCGGACAGGTTCATGATCTGCCATTTCATCATGACATGTATGACAAGGGTAATAGGCGTTACAGCATTTAAATTTAATGGCGATGATATCCTTCCTTGTTCGGTAATGTTTACACTTTGTATTCGAATCCACTTCCACACCGGTCACCTTTATCAGCTTTTCAGTCATAATCATCCTCCCCTTATGCAGTAAATTTCGATATACATAGTCACTATTCCTACTAAAACCGTAAACTACTAGCTTCATTCTAGCCTAATTATCTATCTGTACTATACAATGAATAATAAAAGAAAGGGAGGGGAAGATTCTTGAAATTGATTGTATTCGGAGCAACCGGCGGAACAGGCAAGGAAGTAGTGAAGCAAGCATTGGCAGATGGCCATGAAGTCACTGTATTTGTTCGGAATCCTTCTAAATTGGAAGAAGATAGTCCGCAATTAACTTTCGTAAAAGGGGATGCTCTGAACGCTACAGAAGTGAGAGAAGCATTAACGGGGCAAGAAGCCGTTATATCCTGTTTAGGTTCCGATGGATTGAAGAAAACAAACGTCCTTACCAATATGACCACAAATATCCTGAAGGGGATGGAGATACATCGCATCACGAGAATTGCCTATGTGGCATCAGCTGGTATTCATAAAGAAATACCAGGCCTTCAAGGAAAGATCATTCAGTTCATTCTTCGGAATGTTTTAATGGATCACAGGAATGCTGTGGGACAAATAATGAAAAGCAGCGTCCACTATACGATTGCCAGACCCATGCAATTGACTACCCAGCCTCTATCGAAATCGTACCGTCAAGACGCAGAATTGATTCCGTCGAAGGGAAGAAAGATTGGCCGCGCTGATGTCGCTCACTTCCTGCTTCAAAGCATAGTTCAAGAGAAGCATATGGATGAATCCATTGGTTTAGCTTACTAAAAAATCAAGGGATTATTCTATCTTATCTCCAAGACAGAACAATCCCTATTCGTTACCCCATATGTTCCAGAATACCGGTTAAATCCTTATATACAAAATGCGGTTTGACCCCTAATTCATCCATCACTTTATCCTGACGATTTATCCAAGCCGTATAGAATCCAAAGTTCGTCGCTCCTGCAATGTCCCATGGGTTAGAAGACATAAACAACACTTCTTCTCTTCTGATCCCAAGCTTTTCAAGAACAAGCTGGTAAGACATCGGGGTTGGTTTAAACTGCTTCACTTCATCAACTGACAAAACCTCATCCAGCAAATGCCCAAAGGAAGATTGCTCAACAAGAGGAGATAGCATATCCAGTGAACCATTGGAAAAGATGGCTTTTTGATAAAGTTTCAGTTCTTGCAATACACTCCCTACTTCTTCGTAGTGATTTAATTCCAGGTAAGCCTCCAGCAATTCCTTCTCTTTTACTTCAGTAAGGTCAACTCCTGCTTGCTTAGCCGCATAATGGAGAGCATCCTTCGTTATTGTAAAAAAAGTCGTATACGTACCCATTAATTGACGTAAAAAACTATACTCCAACTGCTTCTGGCGCCACACCTGGCTGATTTCCTTCCCTTTATCAGGAAAGAGTTCATTACACTTTTCAATGACGGAATGAACATCGAAAAGAGTTCCATACGCATCGAACACAAAAGCCTTTATATTGAGATTTGACATACGCATCCTCCTCTTTCATTCTTCTTATATAATAGACCATTTTAAATAAATTAAACTTTTTCACCTCTAAGCGAATTCATTTCACATTCACGTTTTTTATGATATATTACTTCGAGTATCTAAATATATTATGGAGGTGGTCACGATGAATGCAGAACTACCACATGCACAGGCATCTCCTTCCTATACAAAGACGATTCTGTTCTTGAGCTTAACCGTCTGGCTGGTTGTCATGAATACCACCATGTTTAATGTAGCACTCCCCAATGTCTTAAAGGATTTCTCTTTAGCCCCTTCTGAAGGAGCCTGGATTGTATCGGGATATTCTATCGTACTCGCCATTTGCACCATTACATATACGCGCCTGGCAGACTACATTCCCATCAGGAGGCTGCTTATCCTGGGCATTTCCATTTTCGGGCTGGCATCGTTCATAGGTTTCTTTGCTCATACCTTTACCTGGCTATTGATCTCCCGTTTATTCCAAGCGGCAGGTGCTGCAGCCATTCCTGGGTTATCCATGGTGTTTGCCGGACGTTTTGTCCCGATGGCAAGACGCGGCCGGGCATTGGCTATGATTGCCTCAGCTTCTTCCCTGGGCTTTGGATTAGGGCCCGTCGTAGGTGGCGTGATTACCGATTATTTAAGTTGGAACTATTTATTTCTAATCACGTTATGTGTCCTTGGAATGATACCTGTACTCTACCGCTTCCTGCCGGATGAGACGACCAGGAAAGGGTACTTTGATGTATGGGGAGGCCTTTTAACCGGAATCGGAATTACGTTCTTTCTGCTGTTCATTTCAACGTTCCACTGGTATTATTTCGCAGGTGCCGTTGTATTCTTTGGAGGATTGTGGATTCGGATCCATAAGATCGAACTACCTTTTATTCAACCCAGTTTGATACGGGACAAAGGATACCGTCAGATTCTATATATGAGTTTCCTGGGTTTCGCCACTCACTTTGCGATTCTAATCGTCATGCCTCTTATGCTTCAGCATGTATTTGGTAAAAATCCCACAGCAGTTGGATTCATTATCTTTCCGGGTGCGATGCTGTCGGCAGTGGCAGCTGTATATGTCGGGAGACTGATTGATCGCTATGGAAATATGAGGGTGATGTTCCTTGCTCATATCCTTCTGATCATTTCAACCGTCATCTTTTATATCTTATCACCCCTCAATGAATACATGATTATGCTGGCTTATATGTTTACAAGCTTTGGCTTTTCAAGTCTTTCGTCAAGCTCGACCAATGAAGTATCCCGTGTCATGAGTAAGGAGCTGATTGCTTCAGGAATCGGCATGAAACAGCTTACCCACTTCGTAGGCAGTGCGTCTGGTTCTGTTCTAGGAGGAATCATTGTCGAGATGGGCGGAGCAGATTTCCCAGTCCGTTCATTTCAGAATACATTCCTTGTTCTGATCGTATTAATGACACTATCCCTTATTCTATTATTCTTGTACCGCAAGAGAATCAACCATCAATAAAATCTGGTCCAGGCAGTATATCTGCCTGGACCTTATTATTTGTAAATAAATAGTGCTCATATTAGCCTGAATGGATTCCTCCACTACCAATAAGGGTATAGTAAGAAAAAAACAGTAGAACAGGGGAATTCAATTGAAAACAAAGAAAAAGTGGTATAAGAAGAAAAGCTGGTGGATCGGGGGTGTCCTCCTATTGATCCTTACCGTCGTTATGGTATACCACCGCGTTAAGCCGTTGCCTCCGGGAATATCCTATGCAGGTAATACCTATACCATACCCGAAAAGGATGTGGAGTTCTTATACGACCTTACATACCAAAAGGATGGGAAAGAACTCTATGACCATTCGATCTTTGATGAAGTATACCAAACCATTGAAGAAGCAGAGGATTTTCTTATCTTGGACTTATTTTTAGTAAATGGATATACAAAGGGTGATCGTGATTACCCGAGAATCAGTGAAAAATTATCGAAAACGATTCAAGCACAGATGAAGAAGAAACCTGATTTAAAGGTTGTCTTCATCAGTGATATCGTCAATACCACGTATGGGTCCCATTCCGCAAAGCAATTAGAGCCTTTAGAGGATCTCGGGGCTGAAGTCATTTATACCGATCTAAACCGCCTCAGGGATCCCAATATCATATACTCGGGGGTGTGGAGGACCGCTCTGGGCTGGTTCGGTCAGGATGGCTATGGCTGGCTCCCTAACCCTATGGCTTCATCTGCACCCAAGGTAACCATGAGATCGTATTTAAAACTATTAAATGTTAAAGCCAATCACCGAAAAGTCGTCATCACTGAAAGGGAGGGACTAATACTTTCCGCCAATCCCCACGATGCAAGTGGGTTTCACTCTAATATCGGATTCAAGGTCAAGGGAGAAATCCTCAAGGACATGGTAAAAGCCGAAAAGGCAGTCGCTGCTTTTTCAGGGGGGAACGTAGAGGCATTTCCTACAGAGGAAGACTTAGATCAGTCTATTAAAAAGCTTTCTTCTAAAGAGAGCTCCGTTAAAGCACAAATCCTTACTGAAAAGAAAGTTCAAACAAGTGTCGTAAACGCTATGAATAATGCCAATAAAGGAGATGAAGTCTGGATCGGGATGTTCTATCTTGCGGATCGGGACATTATCGATGCCATAGGGGATGCTGCAGACCGTGAAGTAGAGGTACGATTAGTGCTTGACCCCAATCAGAATGCCTTCGGTCAAGAAAAGATAGGGTTACCCAACCTGCCAATCGCATCAGAGCTGCACAACCTGGACAATGACCATATTACAATTCGGTGGTATAACACCAATAAGGAACAATACCATACTAAATTCATTTATATAAAAGGGAAAAAAGAGAGTACTGTCATCGGGGGATCCAGTAATTACACATCGAGAAACTTAGATGATTATAACTTAGAAGAGAACATAAAGATTGTGGCCCCAACTGACAGCAAAACCATGTCGGATATTGATCAGTATTTTAACCGTATCTGGAACAACGATGATGGCACCTACACCGTTAAATATGAGGAATATCAGGATAAACTGCCTGCCTTTAAATATGTCATGTATATCTTGCAAAAAATCTTCCAAGTAACGACATATTAGGTTTTAATCCCACAAGAAAAGGGAATTAAATCAGTAACAACACATCACAAAAACATTAAATGGAGGTTAGAAAAATGGGTATTATCTTGTACTTAATCGTAGGTGGGATCATCGGTTGGTTAGCTGGTCTTATATTAGGTAAAAACGTTCCTGGTGGAATCATCGGGAACATCATCGCAGGTATCATCGGTGCATGGATCGGTGGAGAACTTCTAGGAAGCTTCGGACCATCACTTGCAGGAATCGCTATCATTCCAGCCTTACTGGGAGCTATTATCTTTGTATTCCTGTTAAGCTTACTGTTAAGAGGTATGAGAAAGACTTCTCATTAAAAAACACTGAAACCCCTGAATTCCAGGGGTTTTTTATTTGCCCTTAAAAATATATAAAAAAAAACAGCCAATGATGGCTGCCCTCTTAATACGTCATAGATTTCTTATGTCTTCTTTTATTCCGATACTTCTTATAAAACGGGTAAATAATAGGTCCCCATTTGATCAGTCTTCCAATTAAACGTTTCATGCAGGTAACCTCCTTTGTTATAGGTTGTTTACCCGTTTTAAGCAAACGGAAAACCTCTATATCCAATCAAAGTCGGTAATCATTCCCAATCCTCATTTGTAAAAAAGAATCAACACTTCCTTTACATATGGTAGATACTCTTAAAGCAGAAAAGGAGGCAGCCAAAATGAAAAAATGGTTCAAAAAAAGTTTCGCTTCACTTGTAATATTATCGATTCTTCCTCTATCAGCGAAAGCACTGGAAACCCTTTTTAGTTCAGCTGGTGAAAGGGATGGCGGTATCGGCAACAGTACTCATTATCTGGATTCCGCTCCAAATATCTCCCTGGATCCGAAGGTAAACCAGATTATTTACCCGCTATTCGCAACACCAGCCATTAAAAAGAAAGGTGAGGACCTTACCTTAAAAATCGACACACAGGGTAAAGAAGCGGGATCATGGAGTATCAAATTAAAGCAGACAAACCACTCTTCTCAGACTAGTGAGTATGAATTACCTGTCAAATCAGTTCAACAAGGACAATCTCATTGGAAGGACAGCTCCTCCATCGTTGATGTCACTGTCACGATTCCTGAAAATACTCCACAAAAGCTATATGATTTACAAGTAGCCTACACTGGAAATGGACAAAGGATCAACGATGAACAACCACATTCCGTTAAAGTAGTGGACGAGTACAAAAAGAATTTTACCTTCTTGCATATGACGGATACTCATATTGGTTCCCCTCGGAATCTTGGTGATCCAGAAGATCCATCCTCTGTAGATCCTGCTTTGGCAAAGGAAGCAGGCATGTGGGACCCGGATCCCCAAAAAAGATGGTTATATTTACAGAAAGCCATTAAAGAAGTTAATTTAAAAAACCCTGATTTTGTGGTTGTGACAGGAGATCTCATGTATGGGCAAATGAATCCCTTGGAGTATATATACGAATATGAGGAAACGTATAAAATGCTTCAAAAACTGAACGTACCCGTCTATCTTGTTCCAGGGAATCATGACTACTACGCTCAGGATGCTACGCTAACAGATGGAGCGAAATACTGGGAAAAGTACTTCGGTCCTCAATATTTTTCTTTTGATTACGGCCCTTATGCCCACTTCATCGGATACAACTCATTTGACTGGCACAAGTTCGATCGAAGCGGTAATGGAACTGTTTCTGTTCCAACCTGGGGTGGGCAAATACGCGAGGAACAACTCAATTGGGTCAAAGAAGATTTACAACGCAATGCCCAGACTGCAGAGAGCGGGCAAGTCCGTGGACTCTTTTCCCATCATAATCCACTGTGGCGTGATCGGGAAATGTGGCCAAAGGATGACCCAGAGGTCCAAACCTATTGGGAACAATACGATGAACAGCATGATCCTCAGCGTTTGCAAACACTACTACTCGGGGAAAAACTGGGAATCAAATATGACCAGCAATGGCATGGAGAAAATGCTAAAGAATTAATCAATGTCATGAAAGAAAACAATGTAACCGTTAGTCTCCACGGGCACACTCATATTGATAACGTAACGAAAGAAGATGGCATTTTATATACAACGACCACAGCGATTGAATTGACTGGTAAGCCGTGGGTCGGATTCAGGGGTTTTTCTGTTCAAGATGGTCAGATCGAATCTTACAATTATGAAGAAACCGGCCACTCAATCCCTGTTTATCAAAATGGTGATACCAAAGGTGGGACGATGTCCTTTGATGCTGCCTACCAGACAAGTAATGACGGGAGTGCGTCATCACAACAGGTGGAAGTGACAAATCGTTTAAACAAACCTTTAACCGTCACCATCCCCTTATATATGACAGAAGGAAATTACAACGTATCAACAGGCGAAGTTCTTCAGAATTATGCATCTGATCGTAAGCAGTATCTTGAAGTACAACTTACCATTCCAGCAAACAGTACAGAAACGCTCAACGTGCAGAAGAAATAAACATTGATAGGCTCCATTCCATAGCATTGGAAAGGAGCTTGTTTTTAATTGAAGTTATATTCTGCCCGGGAAATAATTCAAAGTATCGTTCTTTCAAATAATAAAGAGCAACTGAACTCTATGTTCAGTTGCTCTTTATTATTTACTACTCTTCGATTCAGAAATCTTTCCTAAGAAAAAGCCATCAATCTCACTTAATTTACCACGCCACATAATCTTCCCTTTTGAAGGGGTCGGCTTGCTGTCGCCACAATATACCTTTGTGTTCTTCAAGTGAATAAAGTGGGCTTCAGCATTTTGGTTTTCATCTACAGATTCCCCGGCTCTGGCAAGCTCCTCACTCAGCTTCTGTGCTACCTCACTGCCATCCTCGAAGGTTTCACTTAATGAGTCGAAGTATTCCTTTGCAGAAACAAGGGTACCCGTTATGACGGCTCCCTTGACGTTTAACGTGATGTCTAATGAAAAGTCATGTTTGTTTGATGCCTGTACAAAAAATTCTAAGATGCTATCCTTTCCTGTACCAGATTCTAAACTCATCTTCACATCTCCTTTATCGTTAAGCTACTGTGTCGTCTTCGGTAGAGAGTGTTGTATCTTCTTCTTGATCTTCGTCTTTATCATCATCTTTCTTAGCAGATTTTTTACTTTTAGCGCTTGACTTGCGGGTAGAACGTTTCTTGCCCTTTGTAGAGCCTGACTTACCGTTAGATTTCTTTTTGCTAGAGGCTTCTTCCTCATCATCGCTATCATCTTCATCTTCTTCATTTTCATCTTCACTAGTGTCTTCGTCTTCTTCATCGTCATCTTCTTCATCTGTTGCTTCTTCTTTAGACTTTTTAGAAGCTTTCTTACTTGAAGAGGTTTCTTCTTTTTCTTCTTCATCCTCGTCTTCCTCTTCATCACTTCCATCTTCACGTGTCGCGGCAATTTGATTCATTTTCTCTTCTAATTGCTGCAAACGGTCCTGAAGTTCTTCATTTTCCTGTTTAAGCGCATCATAGTCCTGGTTTGACTCTTCTTCAGAGCTGTTTGTTTCTGTTGAATTTACGGCCGTTTCCGTGTCTTCAGATGCTTCCTCATCTTTATCACGCTTAAACAGATTGGCTGTTGATGATTTTAGGGACACAGCGGCTTTTCTGGATCTTTCTTTTGCTGCTTTCCCGAAGTCCAGGCTTTTGCTTTTGATTTTCTCTTGATCGATACGATCTAATAGTTTTTTTCCATTTTCAGGTGTTGCCAGATATCCTACAGTTGCTCCCAACAGACTTCCAGCTACGGTTCTCTTGATAGGGCCGCTTCTTCTTGTTTTGTTCTCGTTTGTTGAATTCTTTTCTTGTCCTTGATTCTCAACTGTTGTGTTTTGCGTATTTTTTTCTGCCATCAGTAAAACCTCCAATTAGTTTGTTTCCGCCGTGTTAAGACGGTTCGTATCCAGTTTCTTTTCAAGTGATTCCAATCGTTCCTGTAATTTCTTATTTTCCTCTTCAAGTGCTTTCGTGTTGTTATCTGCGGCTTTGGAACTTAAGTACGGGTCATTTTCCCACCAGTCCATGCCTATTTCTTTCGCTTTATCTACGGAAGCAACGATTAAGCGGATTTTAATCGTGAGCAGCTCGACATCGGCAATTCCCACCGTAATATCCCCTGCTACGACAACTCCTTTATCTAAAATCTTTTCTAATACATCCACGATTGTGTTGGATTGTACCGGATGCTCCATTCCCATCATGTAACCTCCCTAATCGGCATTACATTAAGCTCCCTAAAGGACCAAGATCTATATTCAAGTCTTCTGCATCAAGACCAAATACCTCTTTTAACTCTTCCATTTTTTCTTCTAAGTTCATCAGGGCTATGCCTAAATTCTCCACTTGTTCATCCGTTAAAGTACCGCCTTCGACACGCCGCATTGCATGTCTTTCGACGATTTGCCTTAATAGTTCTACAACGGTCAATACAAGTTGCGCTAAGCCTTGTTCTGCTTTTTCCGGGTCGAAATTAATTCGCCCATTTGTCCCGCTGGCCTGTGGCATGAATCAATCCCTCCCTTTCTTTATCGAATTGATCGGACGTTACCGTTTTACGCGTCCCTTGCTTGTGTTGAACCAATGTCTCTACTGAGGAAATCAGCACTCGCAAATCCAGATACACGAGGTCGACACCTGCAATGGATATAATCAAATCTCCCTTTATCGCCACACCTTTATCGAGAATGACATCCAATATATCTATAAGGGCAATATCTTTGTTCTCGATTGATTCTCTAACTGTCATATTTCTCATTCCTTGTTTTGTGATTAAGAAAAACTAGAAAAATGATAAGGTGGCCAAGGGCCTGATGCTTCAATTTTCCAACCTGCGTGTCCCAGTTCTTCTTCGTATTGCTTAATTTCCTCTACAAATTCATCAACATTGGATACTGGAAGGAGAAACACACTGTTCCAAGCCATATGTTCTTGTCTGCCTGTGACATCCTTACTCCAATTCTTTTTGATATTTCCATGGAGGGAATGTTCCTTCAGCTTTTCATGAACCTCTTCACAGAGACGATTCTTTTCATTTTCAAGTTCCCGATCAATCAGCTGATCGATTTTTTTCTTTTCAAAGAACTGCCTGCCCTTTGGTAATTCACTGATTTCTTTTCTTTTGGCTTCGATAGACGGGTTGCTTTCGCTTACCTGCTTCTTCAGCAGCTTATCATCACAGTAGATTTTGACGTTCCACTCTTCATTACCATCCAGCTGTGCGAAGGTCGTTTCCAGCTTGTTTCGATTGCCTTCTATCGTGGCCATAAGGCTATCCTTGTTCTTGTACAATGTACAGAACTTCAAGGGAATGATGGTATACATCTTGGAAACCATCAGTACGGTTTCGTGATGATGAAACGCTTTTTCCTGAAGCCAGTCCATATCGTTATCGACTTTGTCCTTAATGGTTTCTTCTGAGTATTCATCCGGTGGCAGATCACAGACAATTGCTGTCACTTCGCCGATTTCAATCGTATATAGTTCACCTTCTCCATCGAATCCTTTCATGGAGGGAAGAGCCTTTTCATTTGCTTCTTTTGTTGGGATTAAGCCGTATAAATAAAGTAAATCGCTCATCTGATCACCCTTATTTCTTTTTCGTTAGTTCTTCCCATTGCTCCATTTCCATCTGTTTCGCAATTTCATATCGTGCTAGTAACTCATCTTCTTTTTCCTGGAATGCTTTCTCAGGGATTTCACCTAATTCATACATCATTTGAAGCTGAATCAATTTTTGTTGAATGGTAGGAAGGTCGTACAATTCTTTGTCTGCTTCTTCTTTAATCTTTTCGCCGACTTTAATGACTAAATTAATTGGTGCACTCACCAATTTATGAATCATCAGCCTTCCTCAACCTTCAAGCGTATGTTGACAAAATTGTAAGCCGGCCAAGGGCCGCTATAATTAAATTCGACCTTATCCTTCCATTTTTCATGGGCTTCATTGACCTTTTGATCGAACACTTCTTCCTGGTCCCGATCAATTAAGAAAGAAGCGTTGAGAAGCATTTTCTCACTTGAAGGGTCATTTGCCTTTGCTGATACGGCTGTTTCCTCAAGGGGGGCATAGACTTCCTGCTTCACCTCATTTTGAAGGGAAGTAAATAGCTTCTGAGCCATTCCTCCAAGCTGAATGCGGTCATAATACGCGGCAGATTCAGATTTCCCTTTAACGGCTGATGCCATTTTTTCTACCTGCGGGTTTTCTTTAACCATCGCTTCCAGCCATTCCTTTTTACCGATAACCTTTAACCCTAGCTCGATTTTCCCTTTAATTGCCGGGAAAAGGGTTTCGAACTGAGGATAAAGGTTTTCCAGAAGAGCCTGCACATCGTCTCTTGATTTAAAGACATTCCCGAAGCTGATCGGAATGACCGTATCCTTTTGATCCATCACCCGTGATACGGCACCCTGGTGCATGAGAAGATTCTGCTTCTTGGGATGATAGATTTTCATCGGTACTTCTGCTGCTACCATCGCGGAGTCCTTATATCTGATCGTGAACGTCTCGCGTTCCTCGCCTTCAATTTCAATGGAGCCAAATTGATCGTCTTCTTCTGTTTGAATGGCACAAAATATATAGATTCCCATTTCTTCCTTACTCATCATGAAACTCTCCTTTATTCCTCAGATACCTTCATATGTTTACATGCATCTATAATTAATCGTTCTGCTTTTTTTTGTGGGTTTTCTTCGTCGATACATCGACTTAGACTATGTGCTACTATATCAATACATAGACGTTGAAAGTCTGAATCCTTACCGTCTATGGGAATGTCTGATTCAATGGCGAGCCTTGCGATCATTAAGGAAGCACGCAAGCTCGGTCCGTTCTTTCCGTTTGTACATTGATCACGTAATGTAGATACAAGGGTTGTAATCGCTCTTGCTTCACTCATAACCAAGTTTGCTTTTTCGGATACAATCTTTGCCTCTTTTTCTGCTCCCTTGTAATCTACGTTAATGGTAATTAACCGATCCAGGAGAGCGTCCTGCGTTTGGTAAACCCCTGCATATTCTGCAGGATTACTAGTAAATATGATTGCAAATTCCGGGTGTACGCGAATAAAAGGTTCCGTTAATTTCGATCCATATAAAGGGATGATCCCCTCTTCTAAAATAGATAGGAAGATATTATTCGTTGTCGGCTGAGATCTTGTAAATTCATCGTATACAAGGGTATAGCCATTCTTTACTGCTTCCAGTAATCGCCCGTCTCTCCATGTCTCGGTGACACTTTCGTCCTTTTTATAGACTGATCGAACATATTGATCGATCACTTTTTTACTCGTATACCCTGTGAAATCACCAATTAAATCTTTATTATTTAATTCATGGTTACCATGCATGAGCATAACCGGTCTTTTTCTCTTCTTCGCCAGAGCGATTGCAAGAGAGGTTTTCCCGGCTCCGGAAGGACCTGTAAAATGTACAGGATATCCAGCTTTAAGGTATTGCAATGAGCGCGAAAGCAATTCTTTCGTTTCATCGTCTTGTATTAATGCCCTGCTATCCTTTTTGATCCGTTTTGTTAAGACCGTCACTTACAATTCCCTCCTACTCGCTCATCCACTACATTTCCTGTCCAATGGCACTTCTGTAACGGATATCCCGTCGTTTAAATGATGTGACTTCCTTTTCTTTATTGAGTTGAACATCATATGTTCCAAGCATTTCGTCTTTAGCATATTTCTTCATATATTCTTTTTCTTCAATTACCTCGACTTGAAGCTTCCAGCCTTCATCTTCTGTCAGTTCCACTGACGTAATCTTATGGACCGGGGCTACATGTTCATTGAAGAAGTCGGTAACATTATTCATAATCTCTTTGATAACCATAGTCGCCTCCTACTCCTACTGTTATGAAAGCGGGAGGGTGCCAATAATGGCCCCCTTTCACTTTCTTTTCTCCACTGCCCTGTTTAAACACTAAACTGGGAGCTTCTTTCGTTCTGCTGAGTAGCAAGACCGTTTTCTTCGACATCATCCCGAAGCAGGCCAACAGCTTCTGCATAACGCAACCATGTATCTACGCTGGCAATGACGACCCTTGCTTCAACCGTTAAGATTTCAATCCCAACGACAGATACCCTTGCAAAGGCATCAATGACGATACCTTTGTCGAGAATCCTGTCAATTACTTCCGCTAAACTCGAACTATTATTACTCTTTTGAATAGCCAATTGTTATTCTCCTTCCGGTGTTTAAGAACAGATGGTCTTAATGTCTTTCGATGATTTAATATTTTCCGAACTTTTAATTTCTGTAGAACTTTTAATATTAAAGGAGCTCTTGATGTCACTCGCCCCCTTAATATTTGCGACACCTTTAACTTTTGTTTGTTTATCATTGGATGAAGAGATTTTCTTTTGAAATTCTTCTCCTGCTTCTTTTGCATTGCCTAATTTTTCTCGAACGGAGAGCAGGACATCCTGTACTTTTTCCTTTGCTTCTTCAGCTTTGGTATGAACATTATCAGCATTTTTCTCTTTGGCCTTCTCTAACTTCTCAGATGCTTCATTGGCTTTTGATTGAATACCGCCTTCGACACTGTTTACAAATGTTTCTTTCGCCTTCTCTTTTATCGAATCTTTCACTTTTTCTTTCACGGGCTCCGGGGCGTGATCGTATGCTTTTTTAGCCATCTTCCCAACTGCTTTTTTCACCGGCTTACTCATGTAATGCCCCCTTCAGGGATGCGATTATTTCTTAGACTCCACTAAGCTGTTAAGCATTTCTTCAATACGTTCTAAACGCTCATTCAAATTCTTGTTTTCTTCTTTGATTTCTTCTAATTCTTCTGAATTATTAGAAGAATTTTCACCGCTATCTGCCTTGGCATCAGTGTTTTCCGATACCTCTTCTTTTTTCTTCTTAGGTGCAAGCCTGCCACCTTCCAGCTTGCTCATATATCCGGTAGCAGATTGTCTTAATGTGATAATGGCTTGCTCTGTCAGAAATTCCTGTGCTGATCTTCGCAATTCCTTACTTGCTGCTTTCATCACTTCTGATTTCCCTAAACTGTCCACTACTTTCTTTCCTGTACCTGGATTTGAAAGTAACCCGATACCAGCTCCGACTACTCCACCGATAATCGCATAATTCATGGATTGTCTATTTTCAGCTGATTGCTCTCCGTTTTCTTCAATGTTTTTCGTTTCTTCTACTTGTTGACTGCTTTTTGTTTCTGCCATATTCATCCTCTTTTCTACAAAAATAGTAAAACTATATTTAATTTACTTGTTTAAATGCTAAACGCTGTTCCTCTTTCATTTTCCTGCTTGGCTAAACCTTCTTCTTGGACTTCGTCTCTTAAGAGCCCAACTGCCTCTGCATATCGTAACCATGTATCTACACTTGCAATGACGACTCGCGCTTCTATTGTAAGAATTTCTATTCCCACTAAGGAAACTCTGGCAAATGCATCAATGACTATTCCTTTATCCAGGATTCTATCAATTACTTCTGCGAGACTTGAGCTATCGTTACTTTTTTGAATACTCATCGAATCTCTCCTCTTTATTGGTGTAGCCAATGACTGTGTGCAAATTTTATATTCGGTTTAATCGGTGTTTACCTCGTTTTACACCTACCCTAAACTAGGTCCTGGGAATCATTTGAAATAAACTGCCATTTTTTATACATGTTTGATTGCGTTTCTTTCACTCTGTAATATTTCTTTCTTACAGTTATATAGCTTGTAAGGATTTTTGTAGAAGGAATAATTCAAATAAGACAAATAGATTACAGTTTCTAAAGGAGGAATCGGTTTGAATTTAGAGGAGAAGTGTGATTTTCATCGGGGGAGGGGGGGTAATTGATTCTCATGATAAGCCTTTGCAAAAAAAGAACCAGAAGCATTATGCTTTTCAGCTTTGCTTCTGGTTCTTTTCCTATTTATTCATTTGGGATAGAAAATCACCTAAGAGATCTTCCATCGATTCTTCTTTAGGTTCTTCTTCAACGGTTTCCTGGGGCTTCATGGCACTGTCCCAGTCAAAGTTGTCCAATTCTTCGTCAGTAGAGTAAGAGCGCTCATCTACTATTTCTTCTGGAGTATCATCCATCACTTGATCAAGGGACCACTCTCTTGAAGAATCGTGACTTGCCGCAGATTCTTCCTGAAGATAGAGGGCTTCATCAATATCCAATGAATTACTGCTTAAGGAAGCTAGAAGGGAGGCAGTACGAACCGGGTTTGATAACAGCTGGTACACGATACTGCCTAACAACGCTTCTGAGTGTTCATGCTTCAACCAGTCACGCTGGGATTTATCCAATCCCTTCGGAAGGGGGATCGTAATGGCTTCTCTCTGTTTGGAAATCGTATCATTTACTCCATTTAATACAAGCTCTGCAATTTTACTGGAGAAATTTCGTTTTTCCGTTTCCTTAAGTTTTTGTAAATGCTTTAAAACATGATCAGGTGTATCAGAAGGAATTCGAAACGTAATCGGCTGTCCCCTCGACATCCCTTTTCCATTCATACAATCACCCTATTTGGTTTTCGCTAATTTTTGATCTTCTTTTTGTGCTTGTTTTTGATTCTTTCTTGAGAAGTCTGCAATTAGCTTATAATAAGCATTCGCCATCATCCAAATGCTTTCTTTCTCATCTTCAAAGAAGTCGATATTGTAACCATCAAGATTGTTATTAAGCGTTTTGATATATTCTTTAAGAACACTTGATCCTCCGCCAATGAAGTAGCAGATTTCAGTTTGAGAATTCTTTTGCCACATATTGCGCAGGTGACGATATTGCTTCTTAGCAAGTTCAAGCATAATACGGTCAACGATATCGTGTACGCTTGTACGGCTTCCTTTAACCATAATATGATTACGATCATTTTTCTTCGTGATGATTTCTACCACATCACGACGGCTGTCCAGCTCAATTCCGTGTCTTGAGCGGATTTCTTCACGGATCCATTCAAGGGACTCAGACACACCAAGGTTGAATCCTTGAGCTTTATCGTCATCTACTTTTCGATCTTTAATCACAGCGATATCCGTTGATAAGCCGCCGATATCTTGAATTAAGATGCGTTTATCAATGAGGTCCTTATTGATGATATTTAAATTGTTATCCATAACAAGATTGATGAATGCGGCAAACCCTTCAGGATAAACCTTTACTTCATCAAATTTAATATTCACTTTGATGCCTTGGTAGCGAGGAGTTACCAGAAACTCAACTTGGTGTACTGAACCTAACAGTCTAGAACGGTACCCTACATCTTTTCCTTCCTTTACTTCGCGAAGTGGAAGACCTGTACCCAATGTGTAATTTGCTTCTATAACGTTATTATTCTTCTTAAAATTAGAATCATTGCGTGCTGCATCAAGTGCAATGGAAGCAAACAGCATCACCAGTGTTTGATCTTCTTCTGATTTACTGCTGCCCGGATCCAGTTCAGTAGAGTTATTGCTCTTCGTTGCCAGATTACCGACACGATAAATCGCATTATTATCTTTAAGAGTAGGGGAGTGGACACGGATATGTATGCCGTCAAGTGGGTCTTGTGTATCCAGCTCTTCGATTCCGATAATTGGGCGATCTTCAATATCCCTGGCAATGACGTTCGGAATATTTACCTCAGCGTCCATCTTTCCAAAAATACCTTTAAGAGAATCATTACCAACGTCAATGGCTGCAATTCGTGAATTCGTCATTAAAATCATCCTTTCATTCATGAGTAAGAATTTGTCAAAAAATTTCAACTCTTACTCTCAGAGTATACAATTTCACCTCTCCGGTCAATCCTACTTTTCTATCGAATATTCGCAGCGTAATCAAGGTCAATATGTATACAAATTGTATCGTTGTATACATATTTTGTACACATCCCTATATATCAATATGTGTACTTGTTTGTATACTTGTATACATTTTTGTTTACAATTGTGTACGTATTTGTATACTTGTATACATTTTTGTTTACATCCATATTTTAGTGGAGGATTTGTAACTATCAACCCACTACTCTAGTAATCTATTAAATTATTACAATGGTGAAAATAATAGGAATCCTAAAGGTTCAAACAAATCTTTTAAAAAAATGGCATAAGAAAAGAGCAGCCTCCTTAAAATGAGACTGCTCCTATGAGTACATTAGTTCTACTGTTGATAAAGGTTCATTGATACTTAACGAACTCAATATGATATTTCTCTTGAAGGTTCTTCATGCCAATACCGCGCCAACCTGTTGTCAGGAGTGATTGCTGCGTGTGAAAATCGTCCATTGGAATGATCAATCGTTTCCGGTCGGCTTGCACAGATTGTTTCATTACTTTTTTAACAAATATATAGCGCATTTGATCGCCGTATTTATTTTTTAAGGCCGCTATTTCCATACCTTGAGCAAATTTATCTTTCAAACTTGGTATATTAAAGGGAGCTACGGTACAGCTAATATACGTGAAATCACCGGGAAGGTTGGGAAGTTCCTCCATAATGACAGCGCCTAACACTTGCTGCAATCGATTTCCCCGGTAAATGGGGTCTACAATCGAGATTTCCTGGTAGATGACTTGATTTAACTCATCTTCATTTAATCCTATATCCAATCCCAAATGTTCTTCATCGATTTCAGGTTGAAGAAGCGCTCTGAACGCAATAAGTTCCTGCTCCAGAAAAGCACCAACCATCAAGCCCTTCCCCTTAAGAATATACTCATATTCAACTCGCGCGAGGGGTTGTAAACGTGTTTTATCCTCTAAATCAGCGACTACTATATCTTGCAATGAAAGAATTTCTTCAATGTGGAGCATAGATAATTTATGGACAGTATACAATCTGTTCTCCTTGATTAACTTTCCTTCGTGAAGTGCGTTCACACGCTGTCCTCCTCATCCAATCGAATCTTGAAACACCGTCAGTTCTTTCAACACCGATTTATTTATCTCAACCCCTAATCCAGGCTTATCAGAAAGTCGAATAATAGGAACATCATAGACAAGATTACCCACATCTTTTGAAAATTTCAATGGTCCCGTCAGCTCTACGCTTGTGATGACCCTTTTTGAAAAAGCAACATGGAAGCCTGCTGCAGAGCCGATAGAGGACTCTACCATGGAGCCTATCTGACACTCCATTCCAGCCATTTCCGCCTGATGAGCAAGCTTTACAGCAGGATAGATCCCACCGCATTTCATTAATTTGATATTCACTTTATCAGCTGCCTGTTTTTGAATGATTTCTCGCATTTCCCTTGTTCCTTTAAGACCTTCATCAATCATTAAAGGCATGGACGTCTTGGACTTTACAGTCACCATTCCGTCGATATCATCAGCGAGAACCGGTTGTTCTATCCAATCCAAATCGATGCCCTCCAATGAGCGGAGAGCCTTTAACGTTTGCGAACTGTTTTTCCATCCCTGATTTACATCAACCCGAATGGCAATATGATTCCCTACCCTTGCACGAACCTTTTGTATACGCTCGACATCTGCTTTTACTTCCGTACCTACTTTCATTTTAAAAGAAAGATATCCTTTATCCACCATGAGCGCTGCCTCATCTGCCATCTCTTCAGGCTCTGCGATGCTTAAAACATGTGTAAGGGGAAATTCTTCATGATAACGTCCCCCAATCAATTGATAAACAGGCTGAGAGAGCTTTTTCCCTATGATATCAAAGCAGGCAATGTCAATGGCTGCTTTTGCAGTTGGAACACCATATATGGATTCATTCATGAGAACATGAAGTCTCTCTATATTCATTGGATTCTGGTCTAACACTGCAGGCCCTAGAGTGCTCTTTAATACATGATAAGTACTCTCCCAGGACTCTCCTGTAACGTGCTCATCTGCCACTGCTTCCCCGTACCCTGTGATCCCCTCGTCGGTTTCAATCTCTACAATGATGGAAGGCATATCATGATAAGTATGGTAGCTTACCACAAAAGGAACATGAAGAGGCAGACGAATAGCATATACGTTTAATCCGATAATTTTCATAGGTCATAACTCCTTTTCATTTACACTACTATTTGCAAATTGGTATAATGTCGTTATATAGTCGCTAATTAAACCGAAAGTAGGTGGAAGCATGGAAAAGATAAAAATTGCTGTTATCGGGTCTCAAGACTTTATCCAGGATTTACACTCCATAGAACCTCACATGACTGACATCGAAATAGACCCCTACACTTATCAAGATCCCTATCAATCCAAAGAATTGATCCAACACTTAAAGCCTTGTGATGCCATTTTTTTCTCAGGTGCCTTGCCCTATTATTATTCAAAAGAGATATGCGATCAATTATCTGTTCCTTCCTTATTCCTGGAACAGAATGAAATGGCCGTCGCTTCTTCATTATTGTCTATAACCTATCACAAAAAAATTCCGATTGACCGTATATCGATTGATTTGATGGAAGCTTTATACACCAAACATGTATCGATGGATATAGGAATTTCCATTCCTGCTGCTCATGTTTTGGAATATAAAGAACGGCTTCCTTATCAGCTGGATTTAACCTCCATTGTTCAATACCACTACTCACTTCACCAGTTGGGAAACACTGATGTGGCGTTAACAAGCATCCACGCCGTATATGACCGCCTGAAAGAACTTGGAGTTCCAACAGAAAGAATGGTAGACCCTATCAGGTCTTTGTTAAATGGCTTTCAGAAGGTAAAATCTATCGCTCTACTAAACAAAAGAAAAGCTTCCACGATTTCAGCTATCTATCTATCCCATGATCAATCACATCAGGAATTTAACCAATGGTTACAATCATTCACCCATGATATTCAAGGTTCCGGACAATCAATTGATGAACATACTTATTTACTTCATAGCACTGTGGGCCATATAGAGTCACTAGTCTCTCATCACACTTTCGAGGAATTGATATCCAGGTGGAATGGTCGAATGAAAATTGGATTCGGCTATGGTACAACGGCAATAGAAGCAGAGCAAAACGCTGGAATTGCCCTGCGTTTTGCTCAGAATGACCCCTTGGGTAAGTGTGGATATATTTTAACAGATGATAAAAACCTTCTTGGTCCTTATCCTAAAGAGGCTAAATTGCAGCGTCTCAAGAATAATCATCCAAAACTCTTTGATATTGCCAAGGAAATTAAAATCAGTCCGGGAAATCTGTCTAAATTGATAGAATTCAGCAGAAAGCGTTCATCCTCACAGTTTACAGCTGCCGAGTTAACTGATTATCTTCAAATTACCCGTCGCTCAACTGAACGTATAATCAAAAAACTGGTAGATCACGGTTCGATCAGGATAGTTGGAGAAGAGATGACCTATCAACAAGGTCGTCCCCGTTCCATTTACGAACTTCATCTCCCCTTTTAAAATACTTACGAGTTTAAGGTCATTTCATCTTCATCTTTGGTGTTCACTAATTCAGATTTCGAAAGTTTTGTAATCGTAAAACCGGTTAGCGCGTATGCAATGGATAGTAAAGGCACTACAAAGTTCAACACGGCATAAGGGGCATATTCAAAGGCATGAACGCCTAATGTACCAAATATAAACACTCCACATGTATTCCATGGTATAAAGACAGAGGTTAAGGTTCCTCCATCTTCAAGTGCCCTGGATAAATTCTTCGAGTGCAAACCCTTTTCCTCATATGCTTTAGCATACATTCTTGAAGGAACAACAATGGAAATATACTGTTCTGAACAGGTGGCATTTGTTGCAAAACAAGAAACAACGGTGGATGCCACCAATCCTTTCGCTGATTTGGCCACCTTTAAAATCTGGTTCACAATGGATTGCAGCATTCCTGTATGCTCCAATATCCCTCCAAAGGTCATCGCTACAATGGTCATGGAAACCGTATACATCATTGAATCCAGTCCACCCCGATTAAAAAGATCGTCCACCATTGAATTACCTGAATCAATGACGAAGCCGCTTTGTAAGGCAGCAAATGCATCAGAAAATGATCCACTTTGGATGAATACCTGGGATAAAAGTCCAAGTAGAATCCCCACTACCAGAGCTGGAATGGCAGGTACCTTTTTAGCCACTAGAATAATGACCATTAATGGAATCAATAACAAAAACGGTGAAATCACAAAGCTATCCTGAAGCACGTTGATTGTTTGTTCAATATCGTTTGTATCAATTTTATTTGAACCGAAATTTCTTCCCAGAATGGCATAAACAATAAGGGCAATGAGTAATCCCGGAACCGTTGTATAGAGCATATGACGAATATGTACAAATAAATTTGTATTCGTTAATCCAGAAGCAAGGTTCGTGGTATCAGAAAGCGGTGACATCTTGTCCCCAAAATAGGCGCCGGAAATGATCGCTCCGGCAATCATAGGTGCTGGAATTCCCATACTTATACCGATTCCCATACCTGCAACTCCAATTGTCCCCATTGTTGACCATGAGCTGCCAATCGCCAGTGCGACAACAGCGCATATAACCGTGATGGAAACTAAGAAGAGGGATGGTGTAATGATTTTCAAACCATAATAAATCATCGTAGCCACGATCCCTCCACCGATCCAGGCACCAATAGTCAGTCCAACAAGCATGATGATGACTACTGCCGGCAGGGCAAGGCGTATTCCTTTATACATAGAATCTTCAATTTCATTCCACGTATAACCTGCCCGCCAGGCTACTATGGCTGCTACCGTTGTTCCAATGATTAATGGAATATGCGGACCCTGCTCAAGAACGACAATCGTGACGAACATGACCACGATCATGACACTGAGCGGGATAATGGCCATCCAAAACGGCATTTCTTTTTTCATGTTTGTTCCCCCTATACCCCTTTTATTTTTTTGACAGTTCTAAATAGTCGTTAAATAGACGCTATTAAAATAATGATATACGGAGAAACAAAGTGAGTCAATTTAATTTTTGTTACCGCTTACAACCCTGGTATTGAATTTTCCTTGAGGATTGAACAAAAAGGCTCTTTTCGTAAAGTTTGTTGCTATTGTAGAAGAATGTAGAAGAGAAAGTACTAGTTGATTTCCACTCCAGGATGCTCGCTTTCCGCGGGGCTGTCGGTGAGCCTCCGGGGTCTCACCTGTCCAGCTATTCCCGCAGGAGTCGATCATCCTTCCGCTCCAATCAACTTTCTGAGCATGTATCCTTAATCAAAAACAATTAAAAGTAGCTTTCTAGCAAATAATCTCATTTAAGTTAAGGAGAGATTGTTTGTCTTAAGGAAGTATCTTTCAAGTAATTTTGTTTTCTAGCACAACTTGAAGCTCTGTCACAAAAAACCCGTAAAAGATGGTGAGGGAAACTGCGCAGACTCCTGCGGAAGTACGGGCGTGCCGAGACCCCGTTCGGCTAAGCTGAGGAGCCTCGGCCGAACGCTAGCTGCAAGCGGAGAAGTTCCCCTCACCATCCAGCACTCACTAATTGACAGAGCCTTAACAGTGCTTATGTTAAAAAGCAACAATCTTTGCGAAAAGAGCGAACAAAAAAGAAAACCCCGACACACCCTTGTGCCAAGGTTTTCTAGTAATCTTATTGTACAGTATAGTGAGATTAGGCATACGTTTACTAGAGATAAAGTATTTATGTAGAAACCTTTCGCCAGATTGCTTTATTTAGGCTTCTTTACCTGTCCAACCACTTACCCTTTACCATGCCTGTTTCGACGTAGCAAATGGACTCCTGAGCGTCCTCAGAGTGATATATCTTGGCAATAACCTTATTCATACTTCCCATGAAGGTTCATTTATAGTAGAAGAGGGTGCCGTTTCAAACGGACCCTCTTCTTTTTCTTACCTCAAACTTTGTTTACCCTGAGCCGTTCTATTCCAAATGACAATAACAACGATGAGTAGGAACACACAAATGCCTACAAATACAACAATCAAAAGAGAGAGGGAAGAAGATGATGAACTTCCTTCTTCGAGGCTCCCTAACTTTGCTGATCCGGATTGACTAAACAGTTTCAGGTTTTCGGCTTTAGCTTTTATCGTATTTGTATCTTTTTCTTCACTTTGAAATATCTTTTCTTTCAATTCATTTAATCCGTTATTTGAATTCCCTTCAAACGTCAGGCTTTTCTGTTCTTCAGGAATTTGTATCTTTTGATTTGTTGATGATTGATCATGGATGAGGTCACTATTCTTTTTGAATTTATTTTTCTGATAGTCGTTCGGGATTAAGTCATTTATGTCAGTATTCGCAAGTATAGGCTGTGAAAACATCATGATCATGCTGACAACCAGAGTCAGTTGAACAAGTACTTTACCCCTCATACGCTTCCGTTCCCTCATCTTTGATTCGATTAGAGCGTTTATCCAATAAAACCTGAGCAACAGTTAATGCAATAACGACTAAGCCTAATACAATGACCGCTTGATTGAATAATGAGTCTGACCCATATTGAATCGACATATAAACGGTGGACATAGGATCCTTGAAATTAAAATTAGGCGTAGTTAATGCAAGTAACGGTGTAACAAACAGGGCGATGATTCCTACCGAAACAAACCATCCTAACAAACGATGTGTGACAAAAGCAACCCGGATTAGTCCTGAACCCGCTAGTAGAAGGAGAATGGTAAAGATCGTCCACTCGACTGAACGGGATTCCACCAATGGATAGATATCTAATCCATACAGACTAATGACAAACCCTACAATTAAATTCAGTAGAAGGAAAATCACTCCTTGAATCCAGAGAGGAGCATTTTGGAAGTAATAACTTGTGTATCCGATAAGCAAGCTGGATAACAAGATAATAAACAAAATAACGACCGGAGGCAGAGCACTTGCTTTCTTCTCTTCCGGAACATCTCCGTTTACATTAAGGGGGTTCGTCAAGAAATCATACACATATCCATTGGATTGTCCGTCAACGAACGCATTCCCCAGTACACTAAACACATCATCACGGATTAATTGAGTGGAAGCTACATTTGTTGCCCACTTATTATTCAGTGTATCCGCATCACTTTGAACATTGGAAACATTCGATTGAAGCTCGTTGGTATAGGATACGATTGTATTTTGGCTTTCACTCACTGTATCCAGGAAGGAATGGATAGACTTGATTTCACTTCCAATTTGTTTCTGGTTCCCCACTAAATCAGGGCCAGCTGCCCCTGATACAGGCATTGGAGCCGTTTGCTCCGGCTGTTGGATTCGATTCAATACGTTTGTTGCTTCTTGATTAATCGCATTCAGGCTCTCTGTAAGCTGTGATTGCTGGTCATCAAGGGTTTGATTGTATTCTGCCGCAAAGACGGTAAATGAGTCTTGAAGTGTGTTGAGAGCGTCCTCTGTATTCGGCAACCCTGTATTTAATTGTTCCCACTCCGCTTGTTCAGTCTGACTTACTTTCAGAATCTCATTTACCTCATTTTTCAGCTCTTCATCCTGAAGTACGGCCGCTTTTACTCCATTCTCCGTTAACATACCGTTAAGAGTCGCTTCATACCGATCCAGGTAAGAGTAATATTGTAGAAGATCCATCAGCTTATAGTTATTAATCCCGCGAGAAAAATAGCCATATAAGGTGTTTCTTCTATTTTCAGATAAAGCGGCTGAGTTCAGGATGGAACTTTCTTTATCCTCGATTTCGGCAACGATATTCGCAATATTGTCTGAGAACATCTCCAATTGGTTTATCAAAGCTTCATTCGTCTCAGTCAATGTCGTTATCTGATCTTTAAGTTCTTGATTTTCAGTTGTAAGGGTTTCAACCTGCTTGGTCAATTCATCGATTTTATCAATCAATGTCTGATTATCTTCAAGAAGTCTTGATACTTCTCCCAATAGTCTATCCACTTCAGCCTGAAGAGGGTTTTCTGAGCTATTATTTTTTCCTTGCAGCTGCGTTCGAACCTGTAGGATACGATCATTGATTGTTTGAATATTCGTCACAGCTTCCGTTATAGCTTCAGGTGTTGGTTCTGTTAAATTAGTGAGTGTTTCTTTCAACGCATCGATTTCTGTTGAAATGGCATTCAGTTCATTTATTTCCGGATTTAAATTCGGAGGAGCAGGTGGTGGGTCGTTTGGCCCCCCCGGTTCGTGCTCACCTTCCTGAGAAGAAATGACGACCTGTTGAGGGTCAGGTTCCTCTCCGTCTTTTTGCGGCCCAGGAATTTCAGGAGGAGCAGGTGGATTGAAGATCTCCCCGTCTCCTTCAGCCAGCTTATTGTTAAGTTCAAAAATACTTCCTTGCAGGTTATTTAACGTCGTAGTGTCTTGTAATTGCTGATAGAAATTCAACACTCTCTCCTGAAAGGAATAGAAGTCTTCTACTTGTCTCCCCACTTCTTCAAACCTGCGCTGCTGTAAATCAGTAAATACCTGTTGATTTGTATCCATATTGCTATTCAACTGAGTCAATCCTGCCGTTAAGGCATCACTTTCTTCCGAGAATAGTGATTTGGTTTTTAAATAGCGCGGCTGCTGATTTTCAGTTGATTCATTGATCATCTGAACGGATTGAGCTTGGATATCGGCAAGTAATTGCTTTTGATTATCCTGATATTCTCTATATTGATTGACATATTCAACAAAACTGGAAAGACTTTGTTCAAAGGATTCCAGCGTATTTTGCTGCTGCGGTGCCCGGCTATCTGCCTGCTGAATCGAGTTTTGCAGATTCGATAGCATCGATGTCTGTTGTTGAATTTGTCCGGCCAGATCTTTTGAGCTGGGTTTGTAGAACGCTAACATCGTTTCCTGGAAAGCCTGCTCTTTCTGTAAAATTTCATCGAATTCAGCACGGATATTTTCCATGTCTGCAGAGACGTAATTCCAATAAAGAGAGGACATCTTATGATTGACCCTTTTTGTAGCCTTTTCAATTTCCAATAGAACCTTTTCCTTGTTTACAGCATTTAGTTGCGATTGGACTTTATAATTCAGATTTGTTTTTTCCGGTCTTTCTTCATCATACGTCATGACTTTATCAGAGAAGTCGGAAGGAATATACACAACGGCATCATATTTAGAACTCTGAAGACCGTTTTCTCCTGCACTTCTTCCTACGACCGTCCACTCAAATGTCGATTGATCTTCAAGTATCGACGTCACGTCTCCCCCAAATGCCAAAGGCTCTCCATCCACTTTTGTTCCTGCGTCTTCATTTACAATGGCAATGGCCTGAGTAGCGTTTTCTTTCACCTTCAGAGGATTTTCACCAACTGAACGGAAGAAAAGAAGGGGAGTGGCAAGAATCATCATGACGGCTAATAAAAGTTTAAATAGGCTTACTTTCTCTGTCATGCGTGTACTTTCCTTTCCGTTACCATAAGTGGTATTTGAATTTTTGTTTCTTTACCGTTTTCTACATAATAACCAAACCCTGGTTGGATTTCGGCTTCTCTTCGATCGTAGCTGAGCGTGAACAAGGTTTGTTCGGATTTCTTCATTAACACTAGAGCTTGTCGAATCTGTTTCATCTCAACTGTTAAAGCATCATATCCCTTAGTTAATTCGCTGTTATTTCCGGAAACAATCATGCAGAAGCCTAAATGGCTATAATTTTTCATACTTTTAACGATTCTGTCTTGAAGCAATGCATCCAGATTCTGCAGGAACCTTCCATATCCATCAACCATGAGGAAGACAGGCGAGAAGGATGGAAGTGAACTTCCCTTTTGTATGGACAGGTTATATTGCTCTTCTCTTAAACTAAATAATTCTTCTACACGGGTAAGCCACATTGTGATATGTTCTTTGTTTTCCATATAGACAACATTTTCTTCTTTCATCAAGTGGGATAATCCCCTGTCGATGGAATCGAATATCGCTATATGTTCACTATCCTGCAATAACGCTGTATTGGCTAAAACCTTCAGTACGTTCGTTTTTCCTTTTTGGGCCTGTCCCAATACCAGACAATGCTTTGTCTTCTTGAAGTTTACATACACGGGCTTAACTAGTTCTTCATCTAAGCCAACCGGTAGCAGTCCTTCTTTTCTTCCTGAATCGGTATACTGGGTAAAGTTGACCATCGTCAACTCTGTCGGCAGCATAGGCACTGGATCTGGTGACATTGATCCCTTATACTTTTCCTTCAATAAATGAATTTCTTCTTTTAGAAGGTTCAACTGCTCATAATCGTCCTTCCCTTCGGTTGGAAGGAATACTTGAGAAAAGAAAGCTGTATCCTTCTTAACAATCGCTCTGCCTGGAATGGCTTCCGGGGTAAAAGGCAATCGTCCAAGCATCGTGTATGCCTCTGAGCTATCCATCAAATAGTGGACGATTTTGGTTTTAAGGTTATTCATTAAAGATTGTCGGACAGAATTAACGCGGGTCGCTGTAAAGTACATGTACACTCCCAATGACTGTCCGTCCCTTGCAAACTGATTAATTTGCGCTTCAAGTTCTTGCATCTCTTCCTTAACCAGATCAAAATTGTCGATGGTTACAAAAAGGAGAGGCAGCTTTTCTTCACTGATGGTGTTATACATCTTTATTGAACTTACTTCTTTCTTTTGGAAAAGTTGTTTTCTGCGAGCTAATTCATCATCCAATATGGAAATGAATTTCTCGATTTTCCTTTCTTCGTCTATCAGGAAGTAGTCTGCAGTATGTGGAAGCTGCTTTAAAGGCAGTAAGCCACCGTTTCCAAAGTCGAGAAGATAATAATGAACTTCCTCAGGTGTAAACTGAGTGGCCATCCCCATCAATAAGGTAATAAGCGTTTGGGTCTTCCCATATCCCGAAGAACCAAAGACACCGACATTCCCGTCCTCAACCACCTCATAATGGTACGGAGTCTGACTCTGTTTCTCAGGTTCATCAATCATAGAAAGTAAGATCTTATTCTCCTCTCTCTGGGCAAATGATGTACGGTACAAACGATTAGCCAGAGGAGGGAGCCATGGACTGGAAAGCTTTATCACATTCATTTGTTTCTGTAACTCTTCAATTCGATCGACAACAGCGTCAATTTCACTGATCAATTCCTTCTGATTGCTTGGATTAGTCGATACTTCCGATAAAGGAATCAACCCCAGATCCGTCACAATCGCCACTTCATCCTCTGATTCAAAGGATTCCTCCTGATAAGGAGCTCCACTCCAGGCTGATTGAAACAGGTCATACACCTCATTATTTCCCACCTGTAAATATCCTCTTCCTGTTACAGTCAACGAGGCTGCATCCCCATTCTTAAGGATTTCACGACTGTCCTCCGTATTCTGAACTTTCAGGGCGACTCGGAAACGGGCATTACTCCATATCTGATTATCAATGACTCCTCCAGGCTTCTGAGTTGCCAGGATAAGATGAACTCCCAGGCTTCGACCGATACGGGCCGCACTTACAAGTTCTTTAATGAATTCTGGCTCTTCACTCTTAAGTTCAGCAAACTCATCTGATATTAAGAATAAATGAGGAAGAGGCTCTTCCGTTTTTCCTTGCTTGTAAAGGCGTGTGTAGTCGTTGATATGATTCACTTCGTAACGATCGAATAGGCGCTGCCTGCGCTTCAACTCACTCTTGATGGAAGCAAGGGCTCTCGTACTGAAATTCTTACTTCCTTCAATATTCGTTATCGTTCCTAATAAATGTGGGATACTCTTAAATGGCTGAGCCATTCCTCCACCCTTGTAGTCAATTAATAAGAAGGCTACTTCGTGAGGATGGAAATGAACCGCTAAAGAAAGAATATACGTTTGTAAAAACTCGCTCTTCCCTGAACCGGTTGTTCCGGCAAGTAGTCCATGGGGTCCATGAGCCTTTTCATGCAAATTCAGCTCGACGATATCTTCCTTTCCTTTCAAACCAACGGGAACAGCTAACGATTTAGCCGATTCTCTGGATAGCCAGTTCTCTTGAATAGGCAGCTGATCAACATCTCTCACTCGAAGCATATCCAGAAAGGAAACACTTGAAGGAATCGAGTTTGTCATACCGATTTGATGATTAAGCGTCTTCAAGGTTCTTGCATACTGCTCATTGCCTTCATGCTTGTATTCATCCATTTCGAATGGAATCTTAACCGCTTTTTTATTCTGAATCAGAATGTCCCCTTGCTTGTCATTGATATAACGGACGAGGGTATGAATATTATCAGACAAGCTCTCCTTCGCTTCTGCAGCGAAAATGACGGACATTTCCAAGTGAGAATACTCACCTTCAAGGTATTGCAGAATCACATGGTCGGAGATCAACTGATGGTTTGTAATGATAAAAACGTAATGTGGTGAAAAACGCACTTTATCTGAGTCCTCTTCGATATCTCTTTCCCGAAGGACCTCGTAAATGGAAGAAAGGATTTGATCCCTGGTTTTCTCGTTATAAATGAATCCTTTAGCAAATGACTGAGGTAATTGAAAGTGTGGCAACCACTTCATCCACTCCCAGTCCTCATACTCTTCCTCATGAAAAATATAGACGAACCTGACATCATGGTAACTATGAAAGAAAGCCAATTGCCCGATTAGCTGGTGAATCTCATTTTTATAGACGGATTCCTTACCGATTAACCCAATGGCCCCTTTATGTAGATCAGCTGTTACAGGTAAGTGATCAATCTCACGATAGACCATCTCTAACTTCTGGGACTCCTCTAATAACTCATCCATTTCACGGTTCGACATATCGGAAGAATTCACTGAAATACTGTAGCTTGCAGGTACTTTCCCACTTCCTAATCTAAACTGAAGAAAGTCCGGGCTTTCAAGGGTCCTTTCCCAAAGGCGATCGGAAAGCTGATCTGTCAGATACTTCATTCTTTCATAAGCAGGAAAGTGGAATTGCAGAACGTCTGCCTGTTTCTCGGCAAGCTCCTGAAGTTCTTTTCTCTTACTCTCTAAATAATGAGTGTAGATACGCTTCCTTCGTTCCTTGGATTTCTTTCTATTGCTCTTATCTTTAAAGAATTGAACGGTGGATGTTACTAAAGTGGTAGTAAACATCACCATTGAGATAATAATGAAAATCCCACGTGGAATCACGAGTGCTACTATGGCCATGACGATTAGCATCATCAATGGGGGAAGAATGATCAACCACAGACTCCGGTTTGTATCGCTCGATTCCTGACTCGGAAAGGACAATTGAACCTTTTCATCAGGAAGGTCATAAATCATTCGTGGCGTTCTCCGATAATTCGGGTATTTCTTCTGCATTTCTGAGGTAGGACGTGTAGATTCCATTAATTCAGTTTGATAGTCATCGATACTATGTATCTCGATTAAATCGTCTTCTAATAGGGTAATAGTTAAAAAAGGAGAAAATAAAATGTCTCCAACCTCAAGCTCATGTTTTCCAGTAACCAGGTGTCCGTTCAGATAAAGAGACGACGCCTCATCGGCATCCATTACCCATGCACCATCGCCGTTTTTATACCAATGGCAGTTTTGAATGGGATCCTTTTTCTTATAATAAATGGTGGCATCGGTTTGTTCAGTAGATATACTGATTTCTTCCTTATGACCGATATAATAGATTTTTGACTTTGTTGAAAATGGCGTGACCATCATCTGTAATTCCTTATCACCTGCAAGAAAGGATTCTGTGCGACCTGGTTCAAGAACCCTCACTTCTTTTCCGTCTTGATAAAGCCTGAAAGCATCGCCGGAATGCTCCACTAGAATGGACTTGGCAGACGGAGGCAACGACAAAATCGTGATCGTATCTTCCAGTCGCGGACCTAAAGTGATTTTTTTATTTTCATCTTCAATCATGATCGACTGATAGTAGTGATCGTGAAATAGCCATAGGGCATACATATGCTCACCCCCAGTTAGTTTGTTAGTCAGGATTCTTTCTTATTATCAGCTTCAGCTGGAGACGTGGAATTCTCTCCATCAGTAGCCTCCGGTTTTTGTTCAGGTGTCTTTTTCTCTTCAGATTGTTGCGGATCATCCGTTGTTTGTGCCGGTTGAGACGGCTGTTCATTTTCCAATGCTTTCATTTCTTCCTCGTATTCAGATATTTCACTTTCAATGTCATCTAATTCCTGCTGTCTTTCCTCGCTATCAAGATCTCCGTCTGCCTTGACTTGCTCACGGTACTTTAAAAGTCCAAACAGAATTAAATCCCGGTCCTCCAAGAACCTGGCTGTTTCCAATGCTTCCTTAGCCTTTCCTCTTCCGATATTGATCCAGTACTCATAATAAAGCGGGTCCGATTGAAGAGAGACGGTGTTACGTACATTCTCTTTTTGGTCTTCCGTTAAGGATTCGTTAATGATATAGGAGAGTGCAAGTTGATATTGAGTGACCTTCGGGATTTCATCGATCTCATAAGGCTGAAGCTCTGTTACCACATCACTATATTTATTAAGGAGAAAACTCTCTTGGGCCGCTACTACCCTTTCCTGCTTTGGAAACATAAAGAAAAAAGAATAAATTGAATAAATAAGTGCTGGTATCAATAGTAATGACACTCCCAGCAGTACATACCGGTTTATCTTCCACTTTTTCTTACTAACAGTCATGAGGAGGGTATCAGACTTTTTGGCTTCTTTAATATAGCGGTTTAACACTTCTCCGACATCTTCAATGCTTTCGGCTTCTAAGATATCTTTAGTCATTGGTGACAATTTTAACGTCTCACTGAATTTAAAGTAATCATCAAACGTATGTTGGCGATCCACAATAGCTGCTACCGTAGCTTTTGTCTGCTTTAACAACAGATCCGCATTTTTTTCATATGGCGGCAGGCTCTCCTTAACACCATAATGGATGAAGTGTGGAGTCAATCCTTGGTCAAACACAATATTGTCCGGGCAAATAATGAGATGCAGGCGCGACAAGGTATGATTTCGTACATTTTGTACCAGTTGATAGGCAGACATCAACCGTTCCTTCTCATTCGCCTTTAATTGGGGATAAAAAGAGAAGGAGTCAGGTATGGTATTCACGATGCATAATTCATCATTTTCCATCGTGATTTCTTTTTGTATGGCCGGGTTAATGTTCTTCAGAAAGTGAATTTCCGCTATTTCGTCCAACTTGATCTTTTCTTTTTGAAAGATCAAAGTCATTCTTTTTTCTTTTCTATGTACAACGGCTTCCAGCTTTTCTTGTAGGTATGATCCACTTTTTTGTGTCATTCCATTGGTCTCCTTTATAAAATTTCAATTCGATCTCCAGAATGAATTCCTGCATCAATCAACCGTGTGTGACCAGGAATCACTTGTCTTCTATTCACAATTCGAATCCAATAGCCTTCTCTAGGTTCAGCTGTAAGCTTCTGTGACTGCCACACAAGTTCAATCAGTTTTTTTACGGTATGATAGTTTGATAACCTGAGATCAAAGCACTTATTATCATATCGCTCTAAATCAATGGTGATTTCAATATACATGTCCGGGTTCACCTCATAAGGAAGGAGCGCCACATAATGATAAGCGCTCCTTCATGTTTAAAATGGATGGGGATATACTTATCCACGAATTTGATTGGCAATTTGAGCATCTGCATCTTCAAGAGACTTAGCAGTGCTAGTCAATTGCATTGAGATGTCTTCAAGCAGCTGCTGCATTTGCAGGAATGAAGGACGCAGTGTTTGATATTGCTCAGCAAACGCACGGCTTGATTCCCCTTCCCACATACCTTCCAATTCTGAAATCATATTATCCAGGCGTGAGATTTGTTCTCCGACCTGGCTGCTTTCGCCAGTGTAACGGTTAGACATACTAATCAATTCAGCTGGGGTAACACGAATAATTCCTGACATGTAATTCCTCTCCCTTAAATGAAATTGTTGGTGGTAATCATCTATATCAAATCAGAGTACCCAAATAAGAAGCAAACCTATGACATTATGTAACTCTTTTCTTGAAGATATGAGAATTTTTCCTGTTTTTTACAAATGTTCACACACTTCCAATATCATACTATTATAAATATCTATATAAACACAATTTTTACAGAAAAAAGAAAACTATATAACTACAGGAATATATTGAATTGGGTCAATTGGTATAAAGTAACTCCTTCTCCATTAGGTCGATAGAACGAAGCAGATTCCGTCACATACCCTTGTCCGTACATGAGTCAACAGTCGTTATGAAAAAGTGATGGAGGTATTCAACATTACGATTATTAGTAATAATTACTTACTATATATCCTAATTTTTACTTTCATAAACCAATTTCTTGCTTTTGAAAATGATATAGACAAGTTCCATAATAACGGTTAACCCGTTTTCACAAGATGTCTAAGTTTTGGCCAGCCTCTGATAGGAGACTTTGTGTTTCTCTCCCGGCTCTTTCATGCTTTCGGCTTCTGGCAAACAATCTCTTTTTCCTATACAATTTATGTAAATAGTAAGATAGCGTGGTGACTTAAATGTTCAAATTATTACTTATCGAAGATGATTCAACCCTTTTTAACGAGATCAAGGATCGGCTTACCCAATGGTCCTATGATGTACATGGAATCACGGATTTCAACAAAGTGATGCAAGAGTTCTCTGAGGTTAAGCCCGATCTCGTGATCATTGATATTCAATTACCTAAGTTTGACGGCTTCCACTGGTGCCGGATGATCCGGTCTCATTCGAATGTGCCGATACTGTTCCTGTCATCCAGGGATCATCCAACTGATATGGTGATGTCCATGCAGCTTGGGGCAGATGACTTCATACAGAAGCCTTTTCACTTCGATGTGCTGGTTGCAAAGGTACAGGCGACTCTTCGAAGGGTGTACAACTACAATACCGACCTGATCAGCTTGAAGACGTGGTGCGGGGCTACCGTGGATTATGAACGCAACACGGTGTCGAATGAGAAGGGTTCCATCGAATTGACTAAAAATGAAATGTTTATTCTGAAACTCCTTATTGAACAGAAGAATAAGATTGTAAGCAGAGATAACTTGATTAACAGCTTGTGGGATGATAAACGTTTTATCAGCGATAACACGTTAACTGTCAATGTGAATCGTCTTCGAAAGCGCCTCGAAGAAATCGGGCTGGGTGGATTTATCGAAACCAAAGTCGGCCAGGGGTATATGGCTTTTGAAGAGGAAACCGTATGATTTTTACATATTTATGGGAAAGAAAAAGCTGGATTCTTTTTTTCTTGACTCTTCAGCTATTATTTATCTTTGTCGCTTATATTGATACAGCGATTCCACTACAGCCAATCCTGTATATGATCTTTTTATCCACTCTATTTTTTATTTGTTTCATTATTGTTCGCTATCACAAGGAAACGAGTTTCTATAGACGTTTAAACGATTGGGATCACAACCTCAATATTACTGGGGTGGGCGTACCTGAAACTCCATTTGAAGAAATTGTTTCGGATGCTCTAAACACACAAGCGAACCTCCTAAGACATGCCGCTTCCAAGAACAAGATGATGTTTGAACAGGAAAAAGATGAACTCCTATCTTGGATTCATGAAGTGAAAACTCCTTTAACTGCCATGCATTTAATGATAGAACGAATGGGAAACGAACCGTTAAAAGCTCCATTAAAGTACGAATGGCTGCGTATCCATCTCCTTTTGGATCAACAATTACATCATAAGCGCATGGCTTTTATGGAAAATGATCTTTATATTGAGAAAACCGATCTCGAAACAGTGATTTTCCAGGAAATTAAAATGTTACAATCCTGGTGCATACAGAAAGGAATTGGATTTGATATTCGATTGGAAACAAAAGAAGTGCTAAGTGATGCCAAGTGGCTTGCCTTTATGATCAGGCAGCTCCTGACCAATGCTGTGAAATATAGCACAAGTGAAGATATAATCATTAAAAGCGGGCAACAGGATGATAATACGACGCTCACGTTTCAGGATTTTGGCAGGGGAATTGACCCAAAGGACTTGCCGAGGATTTTTGACAAAGGATTTACATCTACGACCGATCACAATGATCATGCATCCACAGGCATGGGCTTATATTTAACCAAAAAAGTCTCGGGGCAATTGCTGATTTCCATAAGTGTAGAGTCCAAAAGGGGTGAAGGAACCAAGGTAACCCTCACCTTTCCAAAGAAAAATGATTTCGTCCATCTTACCGGCGTGTGACAATAATGTCACATGCTTTTCTGTTTTGTTCGGATAATAAAAGGAAAAGAATCTTCCTGCTTTTTATAATGAGAGTATCAAATCAAAGGAGTTTTTCACGATGACGATATTAGAAGCAACAAAACTTCATAAAAGCTACGGCAATAAATTCAATAAACAGGAAGTCTTAAAGGGAATCGACCTGTCGATCCAAAAAGGAGAATTCGTCAGTATCATGGGGGCATCGGGTTCGGGGAAAACCACTCTCTTAAACGTCCTTTCCTCCATCGACAAAGTGAGCGAAGGTTCGATTAAAATTGAAAGCAATGAAATGACGATGATGAAAGAGAAGCAGCTCGCCGAGTTCCGAAAGAATCACCTTGGCTTTATCTTTCAGGATTACAACCTGCTCGACACATTGACAGTGAAAGAGAACATTCTTCTGCCTTTATCCATCACCAAGACACCTAAAAAGGAAGCCGATCAGAAATTCAATGATCTTGCTTCGGAGCTTGGGATTCTAGAATTAAAAGATAAGTACCCGAACGAAATTTCAGGCGGACAAAAACAACGTACATCAGCAGCTCGGGCATTCATCCATGAACCAAGCATCATTTTTGCCGACGAGCCAACAGGTGCACTCGACTCAAAGTCAGCCTCTGATCTTTTGAACAAGCTGAGTGAGTTAAATCAAAAGCTGAAAGCCACGATCGTCATGGTCACACATGATCCCGTTGCAGCCAGCTACTGCAGCCGGGTCATCTTTATCAAGGATGGGCAGATCTATACACAATTAACGAAAGGCGAGCAGCAAAGACAGCACTTCTTCAAGGACATCATGAAAACCCAAGGGGTGCTTGGCGGGGTGCAAAATGAACATTAATACGCTCATCTTCAGAAATCTGAAGAAGAACCTCAAGAATTATTATCTTTATGTATTTGCTCTGGTCTTTAGTGTCGCGCTTTATTTTGCCTTTGTCACCCTGCAGTATGATCCATCCATGGATGCAACGAAGGGATCCATTAAAGGCGGCGCAGCTGTTCGTGCCGCTTCCGTACTACTTGTGGCAATCGTCTCGATCTTTCTTTTATATGCCAACACTCTCTTCATTAAGAGAAGAAGTAAAGAAATTGGCCTATTTCAATTAATAGGAATGACAAAAAATAAAATCTTCCGCATTTTGAGCGTGGAGAACTTCATCCTTTATTTCGGGTCATTGATACTCGGCATTTTGATCGGATTCTCCTTCTCAAAATTGATCATCATGATCTTATTCAAAATAACCGGAGTCGAGGCGATTGCCACACTCCACTTCTCAACCCAGGCACTTATCCAGACCATCCTTGTTTTCTGCGCGATCTACCTGCTGATCATGCTGATGAACTTTGTCTTTATTAAAAGGCAAAGCATACTATCACTGTTCAGAGTCCGTTCATCAACGGAAACTAAAGTGAAAAGAATGTCCAAGGTTGAAATCATCCTCGGGATCCTCGGGATGATCCTGATTGCCTCGGGGTACTATGTGTCTTCCAAATTGTTTGGCGGGGACTTCACGACCATGCCTCAGCTGTTTGGAGCCATGCTCTTCATCCTTGGCTCGGTCATTCTCGGTACTTACCTGTTTTATAAGGGATCCGTGAGCTTTATTTTTAACATGATACGAAAGAAGAAAGATGGATATCTGAATATCAATGAAGTTCTGTCCCTTTCATCCATCATGTTCCGGATGAAATCGAACGCTTTATTGCTGACGATCATCACGACGGTATCGGCACTGGCTATAGCATTATTGTCCCTGAGCTATATCGGCTATTATTCGGCTGAAAAAACAGCTCAAAATAATGTTCCGACCGATTTTTCATTTACAAATACACAAGACTTCCAACACTTTAAAGAAGCCCTACTGGATAATGGCATTGAATTCAAGAAGGAAGAAATCGAAGTCATTGAAGTGTTGGTCAACCTGAAAGGCATTACAGACTCTGAATTTGGCGAACTGAACGGTTCATTGGATGCCATGCCGAACTCGGTCATCAGCGAGAAAAACGTTGAAGGCGTCGAAGTAAAAGAAGACGAAACGGTCTTTACAGGCTATAGCGACTTACTTCAAAAGGTCATTCCCTTACATGATTCAGGAATGACGGAGCTGAAAGGAAAAACGGAGGTCACCAAGCTCAAGTACTTGGGAATGCGTGATGACTACCCGATTTCATGGTATTTTACAGCGGGTGGTTCACCTGTCGTGATCGTGGATGACACTGTATTCAAACGCTTGAAGAATGATTTAGATCCTGCAATACAGAGAGAATCCTCCCTTTACATCGGGGTGACGATTGAACAAGAAAAAGATATCTTGAAAGCAAACGACCTCTTTCATGAGTTAAAACTCGACGAAGGATGGGCAAACGACTCACAGTATGATATGAAAGCCGAACAGAAACAAAATATCGGACTCATCATGTTCATCGTCGGGTTCCTGGGTCTCACCTTCCTGATCACATCCGGATGCATCCTGTACTTTAAGCAAATGGACGAAAGTGAAGATGAGAAACCGAACTATACGATTTTAAGAAAACTGGGCTTCACTCAGGGTGACTTATTGAGAGGCATTCAAGCCAAGCAGCTTTTCAGCTTCGGGATCCCACTCCTCACCGGTCTGCTGCACAGTTACTTCGCGGTTCAATCCGGGTGGTTCCTGTTCGGTGCAGAGGTTTGGACTCCGATGATCATCGTGATGGGGTTATATACGGTGTTATACTCGATCTTTGGCATATTATCAGTCCTGTATTATAAAAAAGTGATAAAAGCATCGCTGTAAACGGAAAGAGCCATCCCTTGGTATGATACCGGGATGGCTCTTTTATGTAGTTCAACGTTACTTCCTTTTCTGGCTTTTCATCTTATTCATTTCAAGTTCCGCAGCGTATTCTTCTTGGGATTTCCCTTGTTTGAAGCTTTCAGATTGAATCTTTTTTAGTTTGTTATCGTTTTGATTTGGCATGTCCACACCTCCTGTCTTCACGGTTATTATGGACATGCACGTGAAATTTATTCTTTACTTCCATCTTGATATGTTCATTCATTGAAAGACCCATTTCGCCAGAAGGGGGGATGTTAATTTACTAAATCATTTTCCTTTACTCTATCCAATACCCCAACGATCTCCCTTACTAATTTTTCGCCCGTTGCTTGCTGAGCTTCCAACCACTCAATACCGTCTTTACTCACCATTCTTAACGTCCAATTAAAAGAGGGGGATGATAGGACATGAACACCTTCAATATTCCAATCAAATTTATTTCTGTAGAACATCATTAATCGATTCGTATGAATCTTTCTTTGTATTGATCTATTAAAATGCTTTACTAGTAAACTATCCGAATCTACATTATTATTAATCGCTATCTGGTTCAGGTTGATTAAGGTTTGACGTTCACAGTAGAGTAGATAATCACTTGGGATTATATACAGGGGATCATTTAATCGAACAGATCGATTTTCAATACCCATCAGCATTCGGGGAAGAATAATTTGTTTTATTGTATAGTCGGGGGCTGGGTGATTAATCACCTTATAGCCCAACTCATTCTCTTTCAGGCATTCAATGACCCGATCATCACTAAAATAAAAAACACTTTGTTCCTGATGATCTGTTACGATTTCTGCAACTAAATTGCTTCTTGCCAGTACCCACATGGCTTCGATAAATTGATCCTCGAATTTTAATTCTCCTTGGATATAATCCACCAGCCCCATCTTATTAAGCTTTTTGAACATCTTTTCCCATTCTTTTTCTAATTCATCCTCTTGATAATGAGGAAATGGATTTGTTATTCCTATCAGTACTTTCCCGCCTAACATCTTTACCAGTAAATATAAGTCCTTGCTGGTCACTATCCAATTAGACAATTGTAGTCCCCCTTTATAAACCTATGTCTTAACCGAATTTCCTCGATGTTTTCGGTTTTCCGAAATCAGGATAACTCTTTATAACTTTTTCGTAGTTCTTTTTAATGAAAATAAAGCGATGGATATAAGTTGATAAATAAGCCGTTACAATGGATATGACCGAGTAAGCTGTGATCATAACAATCATATAGGCAGAATCAGTAACCAAATACGACATCAGAAATTGCGCAATAATATATCCAAAACTTGAAGCGGCTATTATTAAAGATACATTAAACTTTGATTCTCCATTTTGAAGTTTAGTATACGTCCCTGAATATAGCATTTTTGCGTTAATAATTTGTATTGAAACCAGTAGAAAAAGCATTAATAGTATCCCTATTACAAAATAACTGCTACCTTCAACACCAACATGCCTATATAAGAACTTCTGAATCACCAGAAAATACACAAACGTATTTACAATTCCAAAACACCAAGATACAAGTAATAAGACTTTTCGAATTTATAAGGGGCAATTATATATAAAAGAGCCCAAATATGGATACATATTATCGGAATAAGAGCTACCCAAAATAGCGGGGCAAAAAAGGGAATACTCAGGAGCGGCAATAATCCTACAAAGTCCATTAAAATTAATAAAAATCCGATGACGTTTCTTCTGTGTTCCCTTTAACCTGTTTTTTTATTTTCATGAATATATGATATGACCTTGTTAATATCTGTCGTATAATATAAAACCTGGTTGATATCGTACATTACTTTATGTTCAACGATAAGGTACTCATCAGGATGGATGTTGTTAAAGAACTTTTTCCACTTGTTCCTCTTCTCCATCTTTTTTGTTTCTTCATCTAATTTTTCAGAGTCAAACTTGTAGACGCCGTAACTTGGCACTTCTATCTTAGTGTTAGGAAAAGCATTCTTTAACTCCTCGACCATTTCATTTTGCGGTTCAATCTCTGTCACAACCACCACATTTTCTTCTGTTGCATCCAAGATTTTGTTTGATTGGTAGTCATAATCTTCATCACTCATTTCTTTTTCTGTGAAAATAGCGATACAGAAACGATTTTCTTCTTTTTTCTTTTTTAGGAACATAGTCTTCATCCCCTCTATGTGTTTTTTCTTAGCTTTTTAGGTAATCCAAATTCAGGATAAACTTGCTTTACCTTTTCCATGTTTCTTTTAATAAAGAAAAATTTGTGAATACTCGTTGAAAAGAAAGCTGTAGCTATAGAGAGTAACGAAAAAACCCCTATAATAATAAGTGTTTTCATCGACTCTACAAAAAAGGAAGATAGTATAAATTGGGCTAATACGTAGCCTATACCTGAGGCAGCAGCTATCGGCGAAAGATTTAAGGACTTTTCTCCTTTTTGAAGACGTGAGTATGTACCGGAATATAGTGAACGTATGTTAATCCAATTCAAGACTACAAGTAGAGAAACACAGATTACCAAACCCATGAATGCAGGTACCATTCCTTCAACTTGAAAAGTATTATAAATAAGTTTTTGAATGACTAAAAAGTAAACAAAGGTATTAATAACACCATAAACTCCAAAAAATAGATAGTATGAGTGTTCAAATTTATATGGAGCAATAATAATTGGAATGGCCCATAAGTGTATTAGGATGACTGGAATGATTCCTGACCAAAAGATCAAGGGAATCATTGGTTCGCCTAATAGAAAAATGACTCCAATGAAATCCAAAAATATGAGAAAGAAAACGATTATATTCCCCCTATTTTCTTTTGGATTCTGAAATCTTAAATAAGATAATGTAATCTCATCTATTTTAGCTTTCTTCAAATAAACACCTCTTTTTAACATAAGACCAATCATATTGAATTAATTGAGTTTAAAACCAAGATCCAACTTTATCAATGATACTTGTGGTCCCTTTTTTAATTGCATCTCCAATTGAATCACTCTCGCCATCACCATCAACATCCATAAATTTAACATCTGAAAGAGCTGTCGTTACTAGAATTCCTATTCCAGCACCCACTACTGCTCCGACGGCAACCCCAACCGGACCACCAAATGCTACGCCTGCCATAGCTCCAAATTTGGCACCTGCCATGGCAGATGCTGCAATAGAAGCACCTGCTATTGCTACATCTCCCGTTACATTACCGGCAATTTCACTCCCTGATTGTTTATGCTGAACCCCGTGGACGATATCACCCACAACAGTTGTTCCCACACCTATGTAACCGATTCTGTTTCCAGCCCACTTAAATGACTCTTTGACACTGGTCATGGGGTCCACTAATTTATAAAGTTTTGTATAATTTGTCGCATTGGTACCTGAGTAGTTTCTTTTATTAATTTTATATAATTCCGGTTTATCTACTTTTAACCTTACTCTATCCTTGCCCTGTGAGGTAGTATAACTGTTTTTCGTCACACCAAAACCTTTTCTGGCTAAATTCACACTCTTCGCAGCGCCATAACCGGCAGCAGTCGCAATACCCAAATTCGTCGCGGCATTAATCGGCTGCTCTCGCCACTGATCAAAATTGACTCCCAACGTCGGTGTCGGGTCCCATTCAGGCTGCAGTCCATTTACGGTATCAGCCGCTTCAACCCCATTCTCGACAAATCGGGGATTGTTGGTCAGCTCGAAATAAGGGTTTGTCGACCCGCTCTCGGACATATATTGAGGGTTGTAACAGCTATTGGGCTGATACGTATCGATTGAGATTTTCCCGTTGGAGAAGAGACCTTGAATTTGGTGAATGTATTGGTTCATCTTGTGGACATCTTGTTGGATTGGCTCTAGCTTAGCAGACTGACTTTGATCAAACTGGTGGAGTTTTTCGACGGTTTGATCTTTTTGCTGCCTCGCAATGTGAACCTGTTGAAGGAAAAAATCGTCCTGTATTCTTGGTAATGAGACGATATCTTGAACACTTTGAATCGTCTCATTGGACTCAGTTGTTAAGTCCATGACCATATCCCTACCCCTATTTAATCCATTTTCCATATCGTGCTGCAAAAAGTTTTCCTGTATATATCCATTTTGTGCCGGCTCCAACCCTTGTAGTTCATTTTTAATGGCTTCCAGGGTCGACTCATATGCCGTCACCATTTGCTGGTAGAACTCCAGGAAGGATTGATGGGAATCCTGGTAGAAAGCCCGTATCGATTGCCCCGCTTTTCCTTTGAAAGAGGCATCTTGAGAAATAAAGTCATTTATGGCTGATTCGATTTCAATCATCTGTTCTTTTTGCTGGTTTACCTTTCGAAGGACTTGTTCTAATCCTGACTCCAAAGACATGACATCCAGTGTTTTCATCCCAATTTCTCTCCTTACCTGGCTTTGATATGTGAAGACAGTTCCTGGTCGGCATCCGCCATATCCTGGACAGCTTGTCGTGTCAGTTCTTCATTTCTGATAAGCAGTTCTTTATAACTCTGTACCATCTGTTCCATGCTCTGGTTTAACTCGTTCAATTTTGTTACCACTTCAAGATGATTTTCATGACCAATGTTTTTAGGTACATCCGGTTGAAGAGACTCTGCAGAGGATTTCATCTTTGAAAGGTGTTGGTCTATCTCACCATGTACTACCCTGATTTCATTACCCATACAAGCTACCTCCCGCTCTATTCAATGCATTTCAATCTATTCGGCTTTTGCTTCTGCCTCAGATTCCAACCTGAGAATGGTATGTTCAATCGCCTGGATTTCACTTCGTATGGTTTGCATCTTACTGCTCAGCATGGAGAACACTTCACTAAACTGGTTATGTTCAATGTCTGTAAAGTAATGAAGCATTCCTTCAAGTCTTATTTCATCAAATTTATTTGCAAGCGATCCTTGCCAGGTGAATGCTGATAATTCAGGATTAGTAATGGATTCCCGATAACTTGCAAATTCCTGTTTGTTCCCTTGAAGTTTGCTTTGACATTCCTGAAGTCTTTGAAGGTGCTCCCGCTTTTCCCTCAACAACCCGTAGTAATAAAATAAAGACAAGAACGTTCACCTCACTCGATTTCTATTACTCTTATTTATTAAATTTTTCCAATCTTTTTAACTATAACACGGATGAAATTGGGTCAGAATGATAGAATCTGTTTATTTTTAACGTATGTAATCGTGATTCATATTACCTATTTCTTTTATTTGCTTCCATTTTCGTTGAACAATGAACAATATGAACTACTTGTTAAGTAGCACATTTTCTGTAGATTGAAACCTATTTATTAGTAGGTATTTTCCAAGAAAATGAAAATCCCTTTACAAAAGCGTATTTTTAAGGAAGGGATAAGAATCATTCGTTCCCCACCAAGATCGAATACAACAAGTAACTGTAAAGCATTCCTGGCTGAACCGGAAGTTCGGATTAGCCGTCATCATGTTCTCGAATATTGTAGATCCGTTCCATGAGAGTATGTTGTTTGGAGTGTCGAGAGAAGAAGCGAGTACGTTTTATGATATGAGTGGTATCAAAATAAATCCGCCTCGAATCGAGACGGATTTATTTTGGTGCTTCCAAATTCAATTCAGGGTGGGTTATCACCTATCCTATCGTGAATGAAGAAATCCACCCCAGGATGAGATGGAACTTCACACTTTGTCCAGATGCATTCGTTCGATATAGGATTCATCACTCATTAATAAAAAATCAGTATGAATATAATCTGTTCCAAATAAATTTTTCAGGTCCATATGGTTATAATGGTCTGCCTTTACCAGACTATGGTCTTTCTTATATACGTAGATTGTAAAGTACGTTTGTAGAAACAGGAGAAACGCATCTACATTGATACCCAGCTTTTCAATGTACTCGCTATTGAACTCAATAAAGCCAAGAATTGACTTACTAGTTTTGAATAAGTTAGTCATCCCTCTTAATACAAACGCTTCATATCCTTCAACGTCCACCTTAAAAAGGACTGTTTCATAGGTTTGATCACTGCAAATGGTATCAATGGTGATGGACTGGACAGGTACTTTTTCTAATAACTTATGAGAAGGTTTATAAGTGGCTGACGAAGTACCTGACCAATGCCGGTCAACAAAGAAAACCGTTTCTTCATTGTCTTTATCCGAGGCGATTGCGTTATAGATTGCTATTTGTGACCGGTTAGGGTGAACTTCTTTGGATTGTTCAATAAACGGTAATAAGCGGCTGTTCGCTTCAACGCCTATTATCCTGGTTTCAGGTGAATACTGAATAGAGAAGATACACTCCCCATAATTCACGCCTACATCTATCACCAGGTCGGGCTTCATTTTCTTCACTGCAGCGGACCAGAATCGAGCCAGCCGTTTTTGGGTCACCCCATTGCTGATCAGCAGCGCCCTTCCGCGATTTTCCTCGGAATCTATATATAGAACCGTGGAACTGGGCAGTGTTAATGTTTTAGGCAGCTTTTTAATATTCAACGTTTTGTACTTTACTAAAATGCCTACATCAATGATAAATTTCCAAGTCTTCGGATAGTTTTCCCATACCCGCATAAGAAAAGGCTTTCGAATAGCAGTATTCCACTTCATGTTTGACACCCCTTTTAAGAAACCTGGTTTACAGTATTCATTCTTAGATGGCAATGGAAAATCCTTTATACCGGGGCTTTCTTCATGAAATCTTTACAAAAGGAGAAAGAAATTATTTTTCACTATTCGGGATAATCTCCTTACTTTAAAACTATATTGTGTTAATGGATATGGATTTTCAATGACTTGGTTCGAAATTTCGCAGGGAAGACATGATTCATTAAGCTTGAATGCCGGACCACTCAATTCATTATGAATGGAGGATTCGCATGATAAATTTTAATTCTTTCTACGGTACCATCACCATGATCAGTGATTTTGTGACAGGACAAAATGGTGAAGGGGAAGGCTGTTATAAATTAATATCTGTAGACGACGGATCAGGTGGTTCGGTGAATTTTGTCGTGTCACCAACCACCTACTTTGTGGACCATGTCATGGTGGCAGCAGGGGACAGGGTAACCGGCTATTATGACGTGAATGCACCTGTTCCCCTTATTTATCCACCACAATACCGCGCTCTTGTCATGGTAAAAGATAACCCTTCACAAAATGTGAAGGTAGACTATTTCAACTCACAGTTGGAGAGCAGCGATGGCATGTTAAGAGTAAATCTATCCCCCTACACTCAAATTGTATTAACCAACGGACAATCTTTTTCAAGATACCCTGCCAATCGAAACCTTATTGTGATTTATGGCCCCAGCACGATGAGTATACCCGCTCAAACCACACCTTACAGGATCATTGTGTGGTGTTAGTGGCGATTTACGAAAGCTTGCATATCCTATCAATATTGCGCGGAATCATCTTTGATTTCGGGCTTTGTTTATAAAACGGCACAATAGTTTAGGTTTTGACAACACTACCTATCTTTTAACTATTAAATTGCGGGAAAACCAGTAGGTATGTCCACTCCTTATTGATTTCATTACATACGATGGTAATAAAATCATATAGAAAGGAGTAAGACATTTGAAATTTAAGTTAATAGAGTATTTATCAACGTGGTTACGACGAATGAAGGTCCTCATCCTTCGTGTAAGGGCCTCCTTGTTCTATAAACTACTTCCCACACCGAGCCACCCCAATAATGGAGACGAGGTAAAATATCCTGAGAAAACAGCCAATTTTTCAAAAGGGCTACCTCATAATGAACTCGGGGAGGTAGATGTTGAGGCTTATGACAAATATATTCAGATTCTGAATTCTGGCGATCCAGATGATTTTGAAAATCTTCCACTTGCTGGTGAAAGGAAACTGGTAGACCCTCAAGCTGCTTATGCATTTGAAATGGTTGGACCGGACAGTCACCAATTGGTTATACCGCCGGCTCCGTCCTTCAGTAGTCCAGAAATCGCTGCTGAAATGGTGGAGCTTTACTGGCAAGCACTTACACGGGATATCCCTTTCAACGAATATGACACGAATCCTCTAACGATTGCAGCTGCAAATGAGCTATCTACCTTATCAGATTTTCGCGGGCCTAAAGTTGATGGTAAAGTCACCACCGGGACATTATTCCGGGACAATCTCCAAGGAGCATTGACAGGTCCGTATATTTCACAATTTCTTTGGAAAGACATCCCTTATGTGGCGACTAATATTACCCAACGCTATCGAACAACTAAGGAAGGGGAAGACTTTTTAACCGACTACGATGATTGGCTTGCCATTCAGAATGGTTCCATACCACCTGGTCCTGATTATGATCCTATCCCTCGTTATATTCGAAATGCACGAGATATGGCTCAATTTGTTCATAACGATCTCTCCATTGAAAGTGGATTTGGTGCATGTTTGATCCTGCTCGGTTATGGGACTGCCGCATGGGATAAGAATAATCCTTATCTCGAATCTGACACACAAATCGGTTTCCCTACCTTTGGAATTCCACATATACTGGATTTTGTGACAAGAGCAGCCCGTCCAGGTTTAGAAGCAGCCTGGTACCAAAAATGGCTGGTCCATCGACGGCTTCGACCTGAGGAATTCGGTGGGCGCATCCACAACAAGCTGATAGGAAAAGCCGATTATCCTATTCATCCTGATGTACTCAACTCAAAGGCAGTAGAGGAAACCTATAAAAAATATGGATCCTATCTTTTACCTCAGGCTTACCCAGAAGGCTGTCCTACACATCCATCTTATCCCGCTGGACATGCTTCATTTGTCGGGGCGATGGTGACGATGCTAAAGGCATTGTTCAACGAATCATTCGTCATTCCTGATCCTGTCGTAGCAACAAGCGATGGTCTGTCCTTGGATCGGTATGAAGGTCCACCTCTCACTGTCGGCGGTGAATTGAATAAACTTGCCTATAATATTGCGAATGGACGGGATGCCGCCGGTGTTCACTATCGTGCCAGCGGTATCAATGGGTTCCAACTTGGAGAATCGATAGCCATTGGTATCCTTCGTGATTACAAGGCCACTTATAATGAGAAGTTCGAGGGATTCACCCTCACAAAATTTGACGGTACCACGATTAAAATCTAGTAAAGTACAATAAAGAAACCCAAGCCGACAGGGACTGGTCGACTTGGGTTTTTAACTATAATGATCTTTTAAAAAACATACAGAGAATCAACTATAAGCTAACTCTTTCTCGCTTAGACCAAGCGTCTCTGCCGTTGAAGTATGAATTTCTTTAAACAGCTCAGGGTTTTCCACTAATGACACCCCATATGAAGGAATCATTTGTTTCAATTTCGGTTCCCATTCGCTTATATGTTGCGGGAAGCATTTTTCAAATAATTCAAGCATAACGTGAACGGCAGTGGAAGCTCCAGGGGATGCGCCAAGTAGTGCAGCGACTGAACCATCAGCGGCACTGACCACTTCCGTACCGAATTGGAGTGTTCCCTTACCACCTGCCTCAGTATCTTTGATCACTTGCACACGTTGGCCGGCTACTACGATATCCCAATCTTCGAGTTTAGCGTTTGGTATGAACTCCCGTAATTCTTCCAAGCGTTTTTCATTCGACAACAATACTTGCTGGATCAGGTATTTGGTCAATGACATCTCTTTAGCACCTGCCGCGAGCATCGTGAGGACATTATTCGGTTTGACGGAACCGATCAGATCAAGATTTGAACCTGTTTTTAAAAACTTGGGCGAAAAGCCTGCAAACGGTCCAAACAGTAACGACTTTTTGTTATCGATATATCTAGTATCAAGATGCGGAACGGACATTGGAGGTGCCCCCACCTTGGCTTTACCATATACTTTAGCATGATGCTGCGCCACTACTTCCGGATTGTTACATACCATAAATAGTCCGCTTACCGGGAATCCCCCAATATGTTTCGATTCTGGAATACCGGTTTTTTGCAGTAATGGCAGACTACCGCCCCCACCGCCGATAAAGACAAATTTTGCCATGTGGTGTTCGATTTTGCCGCTATCAATATTATGCACCTTAACTTCCCACGACCCGTCGCTTGTACGTTTAAGATCCTTCACACTGTGCTTGTAGTTCATCTCGACATTTTTACTCTTTAAGTGGTCAAACATCATTCGTGTTAAAGCCCCGAAGTTGACGTCTGTCCCAGAGTCGATTTTGGTCGCCGCTATCGGTTCATTCGATGTACGGCCTTCCATGATAAGCGGAATCCACTCCTTCAGTTTGACAGGGTCATCGGAAAATTCCATCCCTTGAAACAGAGGGTTGCTTGAGAGCGCTTCCAATCGTTTCTTCAAAAACGCTACATTTTTTTCCCCTTGTACCATACTCATATGAGGTATAGGCATGATAAAGTCCTGCGGATTACCTATCAAACCTTTGTTTACAAGATAGGACCAAAACTGTCTTGATAGCTGAAACTGTTCATTGATTTTAATCGCTTTACTTATATCTACCGATCCGTCTGGTTTCTCTGACGTATAGTTAAGCTCGCACAATGCAGCGTGTCCTGTACCCGCATTATTCCATTCATTCGAGCTTTCTTCCCCCGCGTCTGCCAGTTTCTCAAACACTTTAATTTCCCAATCCGGTGCTAACTCTTTCAGCAATGATCCCAAAGTCGCGCTCATGACTCCGGCACCAATTAAAATTACGTCTGTCTTTTTCTGTATGCTGCTCATGATAACCTTCCTTACTCTTTATATTTTCAAAAAAGAGTAAGCGCACCTGCTCGGGTCTCACTTAAAGCAAGGCGCCACCCTGGAATTCACCTGTTCTGTTATAACCATACCATAATCTATTATAATGATTTTGGGATCAAAATATCTACCATTATCTGATAATTATATACTATTTTGAGCTTTTAAAAAAGTGGAAAGTCTGTTTTCAAGGTGGCAGAAACCTAGAGAAAGCAAAAAATTGACCCTTTTTTTTTTAAGGGTATAGAACTTAGGTTTACTAGTCTGAATGTTTGTGACACTTCACCTCATGTATCTATATGAGAATCTTTAGATTAGTGTGTAGGACACATTTATTCTGAAAGGTATGATACCAATTGCTTCATTCAATCCTTAGTTATTCCATACTTATTTTAATAATTTTAATACACTGGGTAAAACTAGAATCAATATTCCCACTAAATTAGAAATAAGGTGAATTATTGATACTTCTAAAACATAAAAACTTTTATTTAATTCTTGGTCAATGGATTTTCTTTGGAAGCATAATTGGTTTAATTGTTGGCTCGGCAACAACTTTTCTTTTAGAGACAAACGATTATCTAGGAGATGATATAAGATCAAAAAGAGATTGGCTTATCTTCCTTCTTCCCTTTGGAGGAATTATCATAGGATACATATATATGAACTATGGAAAGGTATTTTTGAATAATACTTTGAATGACACCGCTGAATTAAATAACCTCGTGATAGACTCAGTGCATGGAAAAAAAGAGGTACCGCGAAGAATGGGACCGATCGTCTATTTGGGGACTTTTATCACCGTCCTTTTTGGTGGTTCTACGGGTAGGGAAGGGGCAGCTGTCCAAATGGGAGGGAGTGTATCTGCAGCAGTCAACAAATTTTTCAAGGTAAACAAATTCGACAAGAAAATTTTCATTATGAGCGGTATAAGTGCTGGTTTTGGGTCTGCCTTTGGAGCGCCCATAACTGGTGCTATTTTTGGGATTGAGATGGCAGCTTTAGGCAAACTGAAATTTGAAGCACTTGTTCCTTGTGTTACGGCCAGCTTTGTTGGCCACTATGTAACTACAGCAGCTTGGGGACATAAACACGAAGAATTCATTATACAAAAAGTACCGGAAATATCGTCTATTACGTTTTTAAAAGTTATTCTTTTAGCAGTCATTTTTAGCCTCATGAGTGTTTTGTACTGTCAGTTGAGGCACGGAATACAAAATTTCTCTGAAAAGATTTTTAAGAAAAACCATATGAAGAGAGCCTTTTTTGGAGGAATTGTCATTGTGGCATTAACTTTAATTGTGGGTTCACAAGACTACAATGGCCGGGGATTACAAATGCTTCAACAATCTTTTTCAGAAGAGGTGCCGACTTTTGCTTTCCTGGGCAAGCTGGTATTTACCGCGGTAACTCTAGGCAGCGGCTTTGTCGGCGGGGAAGCCATCCCTTTATTTTTTATCGGGGCAACATTAGGTAATGCCTTACACACGTTCATTGACTTACCTATGTCATTTCTTGCCGCTTTAGGATTAATCGCGGTTTTTTCCGGGGGGGCCAATACCCCTATAGCTGCTTTCCTGCTGGCAATTGAGATGTTTAACGGTAAAGGATTAGAGTACTTTTTGGTTGCATGTTTAGTCAGCTATTTATTTTCAGGACATCATGGACTATGGCCATCTCAAAAAATATATGACCCTAAGAGCAGGTTATATAATCTTCCACCTGGAGAAACCATAGAAAATGTAGAAAAAAAGAAAAAAAGCACTAAACACAATTGATTGTTCAGAAAGGGGGGCGGATGCTTATGGATTTTCACTTCATATGGAAAGCAATTGTTGTCGTCGTTGGAGGAGTCCTTATTTTACGGTTAGCTGGAAGAAAGTCAATCTCACAGCTTACGGTTGCTCAGACTGTCATGATGATAGCGGTCGGATCATTGATTATTCAACCTGTGGGTGACAGAAACATCTGGATTACGATGGTGATTACCTTTTTAATGGTACTTACGCTTATTTCTATTGAGTATATGGTTTTGAGGTCGAATACTCTAGAAACTTTAATATATGGAAAATCACTTTTAGTAGTCGAAAATGGACAAGTTAATGAAAGCAATTTAAAAAAACTGAGGTTAACTGTTGATATGCTTGAAGTACGAATGAGACAACAAAAGATTCAGCATTTTACTGATTTACAATGGGCAACAATAGAATCAAACGGGCAATTAGGTTATATGCTGAAATCTGATAAGCAATATGCTACGAAAGAGGATATTCAAATGTTGAAAGCATTGATTGAATCAAATCAATCTAATCCACCCAATGATAATTCAAAAACACATTCAAGTACCTCAGATAACCTATTTACCGAGGTTAAAAATAGAAAGCATAAAAAAAAACCTAAAGAGAATCTGGATTAAGAGTAAATGCTTAATGGCACCTAATTAAGGCGACATAATTATTAAAGTTTTAAATCAGGGATACTTCAGGGTCTGGAACCTGTCTCTTTCCACCATCCATAATGGTAAGCCGCTTGATATGCCAAGGTATGAATAACTGTCATAAATAGAGCGACCGGCATGTACCTGCGTACCGTATCCATTTTCAAAAAAACAAGGACGCCCAAGGCAATATCAAGAGTGACCAGAGAATAATTTGTTTCATGTCATTAATTCTGTTCGGGTGGGATAAAGTCGTCCCGGTCCCTTGGTTGTATGGAGCATATTTAGTTATAGTTATCTGGATATTCCGCTTTACTTTCGGGGAATTTTGGATGTATTTGACTGTCAATATATTGTTGGATGGGTTATTTATGTACATCGTTTACCGGGTATGGCAACGGATGGGACTGGTATCGGGTGAATCGACTTTGTTTACAATAGCTATTGTTGCTATGATGGCCGGTTTTGCGTTTATCATCTATCTGTATTAAATGTGGCAGGACGAAGTCATCAAACAACCCAAAGCGAAGTAACCGTAAACATGGAGATTTCCGAGTCGGAGACTTGTCCACGTTGACTTCGGAATAGCGATGACCTTGCTCCACAAAATGTTCGAAGCAGTAGATTCCCCACTTTCTTCATTGGTTTTGCCTACACCTTTCTAGGCCTTTTATTGCAAAGATGGCCGCAACTGTGATAATCAGTGCATTAATCACAAGGATTCTCCTCTGAATCAAAATACTCTTCTTCAACCCTCCGTGCCTTCCTTAATTCCAACCTTTTCAGCAACTTTCACCATTTACTATATGGTAAGGTTCACCTTTTGTATCTAAACATATCAGATGTCAAGAACTCAAGAGATCAACATTTATTTATTCTTTATGGCTTCGGCAAGCTCATACAAAGCATGCTGCTTTTTAATCCGATAGTTCCTGCCTTCTTTTTGCAAATACCCCTTTTCACAAAACTGTGTCAGGACATGCAGCAGGTGTCGGTAAGAGACGCCTAAATAATCACAAACAATGACGTGCTTTTCCAGGTAAACTCCTTTATCGGACGTTTGTAAAATAAAGTCTGCAAGCCTGTTTTCCAAGGGAAAAGCAAGGCTCTGTGAATACTTGGCTGCCATTAACGTTGCTTTCAGACTCAAGAATTTTGTCAATTCACGAAGGAATTTTGTATCTTCAAGCAGTTTGGTTCGATACTTGGAAAAAGGCATTGCAAAACAGACTGTTTTTGTGGATGCTTGAATTCCTTTTGTATAGTACACATCGTTTAATAATTCCATCTCACCAATATAATCATGAGCATTGATAAAGTTAATGAGCGATACTTTTCCATTTTGATGCGTGACGTATATTTTTGCCTTTCCTTCTGTCACATAATATAAGTAATCAGGTCTCTTTCCTTCTTGAATGATCCATTCATCCCGCTTATACTCCCGCACTTCAATAAATTCTTCAATATGAAAAGAAAATCGTTGAGCGATTGAGAGATTTTCTAAATATAACCGCTTTTTCTCACCTTTATAAATTTCCATCTTCCACCTCGAAAATATGAGATATCTCATATTAATCTTCTTTATTCTCATGATATCATGCGATTGATAAGGAGGATACAAATGAATACACAACGTTGGATGAGCACACATTTTTTTAGTTTTTTTCTGACCTGGGGAATCTTTCTGCCTTATTGGTCAGGCTGGATGATACAAACGAAAGGCATTTCGGTTTCAGAAGCCAGTTTTATCATGAGTATCGGTTTGGTGGCGAGAGGTCTTTCCACACTTTTTGCTTTTCCATATGTATTAGATAGGGTCAGTAATAAAACACTCTTAAACATAGCTGGAATCGGTACATTGATCGCGATTCTTTGCTATATTCCGGCTGACTCATTCCCCGCCTTACTAATCGTAACCGTTATACTACACATCTTTTACCCGACCTTAATGCCGGCTTTAGACAGCGTTGCCGGCGTTCTTGTGCAAAGTAAGCAATTGAAGCACTATGGGAAAAGCCGACAGTGGGGATCTATCGGATTTGTCTCGGTAGGAATACTGTTAACGGTTTTTACAGGAATGTTTGGTGATAACGTTATTTTTTGGGCACTATTGCTTGGAACCAGCTGCTTTGTCGCTCTTAGCTTAACGAGTGCCCCAGAGATTTTATCGAAGAAACCGCAAGTAAACCAATCCATAAAGGTCTATATCTTTGATTTATTCCAGACGAAACATTTCTTGGTTGTCCTTATTATTGTTGTGCTACTTCAAGCAGCCCACGCTACTTATTACAACTATGGCTACATCTTTTTACAAGAAATTCATGCACCCATCTATCTCATCGGTGTCATTATTAACATTGCCGTCATTGCAGAAATTATCTTTTTTTCAATGGCCGACAAACGCTTTAATCGATTCTCACCTGGAACCTTATTGGCGCTAGCTGCAGCCGGCTCTTCTCTGCGGTGGGTTTTAGTGTTTTCGTTTCCAAACGTTATGGTGTTTTGTATTGCACAGACGCTGCATGCATTTTCGTTTGCTATGGGGCACTATGCTTTTATGAAATACTTAACAACAAACGTTCCGCATACACTCATCCCAAAGGCTCAAGGCATGTATTCAGCCTTTGCACTTAGCTGGAGCACAGCGGTGTTTACGATATTCGGAGGGTTTTTATATGAAATTGAGCCAAGATACGCATTCATCGGAATGCTTGCTTGCAGCTTGCCGGCGATGTTCATTGCCCTTGTGTATCGGAAATTGGAAGTGGAAAAGAACGTTTTATTGTCTGCTGATGCACGTTAATACATTCGTACGTTTAAAGAAAAGAAGAAGTTTATTTCAATATGGATAAACTTCTTCTTTTCTTTGTTGGAGAGACTTGCTACGCTGACACTAAAGATCCACGGCGGTAGTATGCCACATATAGAGGAACCTCAGCTTCTTTGCAGGCAGCCGCCATTTCATTGCATTCCTTTGCGTTACGTGCCATCGGCTTCTCCACATAGACAGGTTTCCCCGCTGCGGCTGCCTTCAGCGTATATTCCTCATGTGAGTCCGGCGGCGTATCTATATAAACCGCATCCACCTCAGGGTCGTTAATCAATGCATCCGCGTCATCATACCACTTCGGGACACGATGTCTCTCTGCATAATCCCTTGCCAGCTCACCCGTTCTCCGCATAACTGCAATTAGTTCCGAGTTTTCAACCTTTTGAAAAGCAGGGCCGCTTTTCTTTTCCGTTAGTATCCTTCATACCTGATTTTTACTACGATTGATGCATCAACCCTTGATGTTTTTCCTTTTTTCTCTTCATCCCATATAAGATAAATAAAAGAATGAACCAAAGGGGAGTCAATAATAAGGCTGGACGAGTAGCCTCAGAAAACAGCATAATCACCAGGATCACAGCAAACATTGTGAGCACGACGTAATTCACAAAAGGTGTAAGTGGTGCTTTGAATGTTGATTTCAATTGTAATTGCGGACGTGTTTTCTTATACTTTATATGGCTGATCAGAATCACACCCCAGACCCATATGAAGCAAATCGCACTGATGGTTGTCACGATCCCAAAGGCTTGCTCTGGTAACAGTTTGCTTAACAGGGCTCCTGCGGATATGACCAGTGTGGAGATGAATAACCCATTACTTGGTACATGATTTTTATTCAGTTTTGCAAACTGAGACGGCCCTTGGTTATGATGACTTAAATTATATAGAATCCGGCTCGTGGAGAACATGCCGCTGTTGCAGGCAGAAGCCGCTGATGTCAGCACCACAAAATTGATGATTCCGGCAGCCAGGGGAATTCCGATTAAGCTGAATGTTTTAACAAACGGACTTTCTGAAGCATTTAGACCCGTCCATGGGTTAATACATAAGAGCACAATCAGCGCGCCGACGTAGAAAAATAAAATCCTCAAAGGAATTTTATTGATGGCCGATGGGATATTTTTATGTGGATCAGATGTTTCTGCTGCCGATACGGCTACTAATTCCACACCGACATAGGCAAAGATGACCATTTGGAATGAAAGTAAAAACCCTGAAATTCCGTTCGGGAAAAAACCTCCATGTTCCCACAGATTCGTAACCGTAACCGCCCCTGCATCCGTCTTGAATCCCATCACCAGCAGCACAACACCGACACCGATCAACGCAAGAATCGTCATGACCTTGATTAAAGCAAACCAATACTCCAATTCCCCAAAGAGTTTCACCGTCAATAGGTTGAGCCCCAATAAAATGATTACGCAGATGAGTGCCGGTATCCACTGCGGGATATGGAACCAATAGTTCACGTATACACCAACAGCAATCACATCGGCCATGGCCGTCATGATCCAGCAGAACCAATAGGTCCAGCCCGTTACAAAGGACGCCCAGGCTCCAAGATACTCTTCCGCAATATCCGTTAACGACTGATAACCCGCATTGGACAACAGCAACTCTCCAAGCGCTCTCATCACAAAAAACAGGGCAATACCCACGATCAAATAAGCAAAGATGATCGAGGGACCTGCAAGCTGTATCGCTTTACCAGAACCTAAAAATAACCCCGTACCAATCGTACCGCCAATGGCAATCAGCTGAACATGGCGATTCGATAAATCCCTCTTTAATTTTCGTTGTTCCAACCTTAACTCCTCCTTACAGCCTTCCAATGTGATACATCGAGCAATAAATGAATACAAAAAAAAGAGACTGGATGCGCTCCAATCTCATGGTCATAAGAATAACAAATACGATTTTGTATGCCAGCAACAATCATTACGGGCACACCAAAATAAATATCCGATACTCTTCTGTCCTTTTGCCTGAGATTATGAACCCTTCGGCGCCGCAAAAAACTCTCGCGGTCTCTCCAGAAGCTGCTCCTGCTATAGTATTATCCATAGCAATCATAGCTTTCTACGTAATTAAACTGTTTGGTTATTATTATTCTCTCGAATAGTTGATTATTCTAGTAGGAGTTAGGTGTTTTGTCAATAGGGAAGACATCCATTTCCTGTAGATGAATTTATTCGATGATTTTTTATTTATGGTACGGTTCACCCCGATTAATGCGAAACGCCCGATAAATCTGCTCCACCAGGATCAGTCGCATCAGCTGATGGGGAAAGGTCATTTTGGAAAACGAGAGGGTTTCATTTGATCTCTTGATTACATCATCACTCAAACCTAATGAACCACCAATGACAAACGCAACTTTGCTTTTCCCGTAAGTAGCAAGCTTGTCCAGATTATCGGCAAGTTCTTCCGATGAACGCATTTTCCCTTGGATGGCCAGGGCAATGACATGATGATCAGGAGAGATCTTAGCTAAGATCCGTTCGCCTTCTTTATTCTTCACTTGCTCTATTTCAGATTCACTCAATACTTCCGGGGCTTTTTCGTCGGCAAGCTCCACTATTTCTATCTTTGCATAAGCACCTAAGCGCTTTACATATTCACCTATTCCTTGCTTTAAATACTTCTCTTTTAATTTCCCGACCGTTACAATGGTGATATTCACTATCCACACTCGCTTTACAAACAATTTACAAACACGTTATCCACAGACTTTATCCACATATCCACAAATCCGATCCACATATCGTATGGGAATATTAGTTCGCCACTATATATATTGCGTTATTCCCACAATATTCACAGGTTGTGGATAACTTTTCATTTTCAGGAAGCTCTGTTAGTTGAGGGGCTACCTCATGTTCATCCACGACAATATCCATAGCTAATTCTACATGCTCTAAGCAGCAGTAAATCATGTTTTTTCCTCCTATACTTAACTCAAAATATACTCTATATACTTATCCACAATTATCATATCATGTAAAGAAAAAGCAGGAAAGGGCGCTTTGCCTTCCTGCTTTTCGCTTATCCACATTCTATAACCTGGATTCGTCAGTAAGTTTCATGGTTACTTCTTTCTTTTCACCGTTTCGATAGAACGTAACCTTCATCTGATCATTTACGTCTTTTTTGTTATATAGATGCTTTCTTAACTCAATGACATTTTCAATTTTCTCTCCGTCAAGCTCCGTAATCACATCGAGCTCTTGTAATCCGGCCTGGGCAGCTGGAGAATTGGGAACGGTTTGTCTAATCATAACACCATAGTTGATTTCTTTCGGAAGCTTCAATGTTTCCTGCTGGTGATAGGCAGAAATCTTATTCACATCCTCCAGTGTCACACCCATTGCAGGACGCTTGACCTCACCGTACTGCTCAAGATCTTCAATAATTGGCTGAGCATAGTTAATCGGGATGGCAAGTCCGATTCCTTCTACCGCACTCTGTGCAATTTTCATGGAGTTGATTCCGATCAGCTGGCCGGAAATATTGATTAACGCTCCACCACTGTTACCCGGGTTGATGGCTGCATCAGTTTGCAGAACCTCTGCATTCCAATCTTCCATCCCATCCTGGTTAATATCGACCGGAATCGTTCTCTCAACACCCGAAACAACCCCCTGTGTAACAGAACCTGAAAATTGCAGTCCCAGTGGGTTACCAATCGCAATAACTGGCTCTCCCGCTTTCAGCTTATCTGAATTTCCAAACTCAGCAATATCGTCTTTCTTGATTTGGCTGCCATCGATTTCGATTACAGCCAGGTCTGTCCAAATATCCGCACCACGCATTTCAGCCGGTACCTTTGTGCCGTCCGCAAGCGTCACCTCAAGCTGATCTGCGCCTTCTACAACATGATTATTGGTTACGATATAAACCTTATTACCCTCTTTTTTATACATTACCCCGGATCCTGTCCCTGCTTGTTGATCCTGGGTTTGTCCTTCCCCCTGTCCCCAGAAGCTTTGAGATTGGATGTTCGTAATTCCTACAACAGAATCGCCAGCTTTCTCAACGGCTTTCGTCACATCCGTTGTGACATCGACGGAAACATTTTGAGTGGTTCCATTATGATAAGCTTCATCCGTTTCTTTCAGGTCTTCGTCGGGTTGAATTGAATAGGGTAAGATATCAAAGTTGGTTAACTGAGGAATCGCCACAATGACCAAGATTGCTCCAAGTACAACTCCCAATAACCCGGCAAGGAACATTCCTCCCCGATTGCCCTTTTGCCTGCTCCGGCTTTCAGAATTATGATCTGAATCATAATATCCCATCTAACTTCATCCTTTCTACGTTCTATTCCTTTTGTTATTTTATCTTTACAAGCATGATTATAGTCAGATTAAATTAAAAAATGATGAAAAAAATGAAAGTAATTCCATAAAGTTGATAGATATGTAAACCCTAAAGTGGAGGTGTCTTGCTTAGAAGACAAAAAAAGGTGAAGACAGCAGCCCTCACCTTTTTCATACCTTCAAAAGAAAAATCATAAACATTTGAATCGGTTTAAATCGCAACTAAAGGTGTTGGTACTTTAGGGTCCGTATCAAATAAATCAATTTGTTCTCCCACTACTATTCCTTTTGACTCGAGTGTCTGGGTGACACTCATCCTTGCTAGATCTTTCATATTATTATCGAGGCTGAGATGGGCTAAATAAATTCCTTTGGTTCTATCACCCATCACTTCACTCATGGCAATGGCCGCATCCTCATTGGATACATGGCCATAATCACTCAGAATTCTACGCTTTATATTCCAAGGATACCGGCACATTCGGAGCATCCCCACATCATGATTACTTTCAAATACATACGCATCGGCATTGGAAATGATTCCTTTCATCCGATCACTTACATATCCCGTGTCCGTTACCAGGACAAGCTTTTTCTCTCCCTGGTGGAAAATATAGAACATTGGCTCTGCCGCATCATGTGAAACCCCGAAGGACTCAATGCTCAATCCTCCAAAGTGCTTGGCTGTTTCCATATCAAACGAAAACTTCTGTTCCGTATCTATTTTCCCTACTAACCCGTCCATGGCATTCCATGTCTTATCGTTGGCGTAGATAGGAAGCTTGTACTTTCTCGCAAGTACACCAATTCCCTTGATATGATCACTATGCTCGTGGGTAACAAGAATACCCGACAAATCTTCTATCTTTCTATCTATCCGACTGAACAACCCCTCCATCTGCTTGCCGCTTAATCCTGCATCGACAAGAAAGGAATGTTCTTCCGTCTCCACAAATATCGCATTTCCTGTACTGCCACTGGCAAGTACACTAAAATGCATGGTCATATCTCTCACTCCAATGTTTCTTTTTCTGGTTTGGTGACTTCGAAAATCTGTCCTTCAACTGCATTAATAAATAGGTCTTCTTTTTTGTCACCTGATTCAACGACAAAATGCCAGGTTGGTGCCAGGACTTGGGATTCTTCGCGTGATAAAAAAGTGTAATATCCCAGTTCAGGTGTTTTGATCTTACTACCCGAGCTTATCTTATGGTTGGTCCACAAAACCTGAAGAGCTTGGAGAGAAGTAAGCAGGCTTTTCTTTTTGCCGCTTAATTCTTCTAAATTTTCAAGCAGTGTTTGTTTGTAAGAGACGATTTCACTTTCTTTATTTAGACTAAGAATCACTTTACCATTTGAGTTGTTAAAAATCTGCCTGTCTTTATACGTCTGATAGTAAATGATCGTTTGTTCATCTTTATTATATTTCCAGAAGCTGTACTTTTCACCGTTAACGACCTGATTTTTCATAAAATCGTTTAATTCATCAGGTGAAAACTTTTCACTTATGGGAAATGGTTCCTCTAAGGTTGAATGAATTGTATTATCCGTGACGACACTGACATCTTGATTTTTTAACTTTTCGATTTCCTTCTCTGAAAACGTTTTTGTTTTTGCACTAATATAGGCTTCTTTTATCGGATCCTTTGATAGACTTTTTGGGTAATCAATATTATCAGTCTTTAATTGTTCTTCAAAGGATACTTGGCTCAACGTTTCGGGATTGCTCTCAGAAACTTTGTTAATGAACAGCGACATCAAAAAGATATCCAAAATAAGAAAGACAATAATGAAAATGCTCTTCGTTTTACTCCAGTCCAATTCCAAGGCCCTCCTCATCTTCCAAAGGTAGGCGTAACCAATTACCATCGTATTTATAATACCAGGAAGGTTCAAATACAAGGAATTTTCTATTTGATTCATTCGAATCCCTTGTCATCTTATATCCGACAATGACATCTTCTAGGTACTCAAGGTTGATTGTATCATCCTTTGCCAGAAGATATAAAACGGTGGATCCTGCTGGCAATCTAACCTCTTCTATTCTATCAGGAAGCAGATTAATATCTAATTTAAAGTATGGACGATTGTACTCGTTAATCGACTCCTGACCCATGATTTGAGAAATTTCAGCCATCCCATTTTCATTAAAAACAGGATAGCTTTCCATAAACAGCCGGTATACGATTTTATTCTCAAGAGGGCTCATCGAGAAATATTGATAGTCTTCGGTCCAGCCACCATGGTCATTGACAAACTCCATACTTTTTTGAAGCAGCTCCGTGGCAGATGATCCTCCATTTTTTTCTTCGGATGGATTCACATAAGACAACGTGTTATGTTCTTTATTCGTTTTTAATATACTATACACATTTGTATATTTTTCTCCCTGCTCGGTAAATCCCTTATCTACACTATTGGGATCGCTAAACAGTGCCTGTACATACTCTTCTGGGGAATCTAGGTCTGAATAATATCTATAGCTTATATAATCCTCAGGATTTTTGGGCAGAAAAATCGTTTTTTCATTATTTAATGGCTGCTCCATATATTCATCAAAATTATAAACGGCTTTTTGAACAAAGCTTTTTTCGAAAGCTTCTAAACTGGCACGGTCTACCCGGCTTTCATAAAATTTCTTTTCTCCTTCTTCATATAAAACAAAATACACGGAACCTGTATCTGAACCATTATTATTTAAATCGATAATGATACGGTTAAAGGAACCATTCAGTGTACTTTTCTCCTCTAATTTTAACACTTGACTATAAATCGAGAGTGGAACATTGTCCGGGAAAACAATTTCGATCTTTTTCTCACCGTGTATAACAGATTTGATCTCTGACATATTATACTCTCTTGAAAGATCTTTCAGATCGAATAGAGTCCAGCCTCTTAATTGTTCAATAACCTTATTGATTTCGGTTTCATTTGAAGTACCAACTGTCTTATTTCCTGAATGATAGAAAAGTTTAAATGGTTTAATTAAAACGCTGTTAAGCTCATTCTCGGGTATCTTGTCTCCCACAGACACATCGTACGCTTCATCGCTATTAATCGTATCGTAGCCTGGTTGATACGTCCAAAGATTGAAGGTAAGGAATATACTGATGCATACGAGCAGCGTTAGAATTATCGATTTGATTTTTTCATAATTCATGACCAATCATCCTCTTGAGTGGAATCATATGGGAGAGTGAATGTAATGGTAGTTCCTTTTCCTTCAATGCTCGTCGCCCATACGTCACCACCATGTGCTGAAATCATTTCTTTTGCTATGGCAAGGCCAAGTCCTGTGCCACCCATTTGTCTTGTTCTGGCTTTATCGACACGATAGAAACGTTCAAAGATTTTCTCCAGATTTTCTTTCGGAATCCCTAATCCCTGGTCTGAAATACTGATTTCAATATATCCGTCCTTTTCTTGCACCTTGAATGTAATGGTTCCACCCTCAGGTGAATATTTCAAAGCGTTCGAAATGATGTTATCCAAAACCTGAGTGATTTTATCCTGATCCACTTCCACAAACATGGCTTTGTCTGGTAAGTAACGGTTAAAGGTCACATTCACATTCTTTGTCATTTCAAATCGATCAATGATTTTATGGAAAAAGAGGATGAAATCAACCCAATCTTTATTAAAACGATAGTCCTTACTATCCATTTTTGATAATTGAAGAAGATCGTTTACTAAACGGATCATTCTCTCCGTCTCATTCTGAGTAACATCAAGGAATTGAGGTGCGATGTTTTCATCTTGCCATGCCCCTTCAGCCAATGCCTCTAAGTAGCTTCTCATCGTTGTAAGCGGCGTGCGAAGTTCGTGGGAAACATTTGCCACAAATTCCCGTCTCTCTAAATCAATTTTCTCCTGCTCCGTAATATCATGTAATACCGTTATAAGACCGTTCACAAACCCGGTCTCTTTTTGAATGATAGAGAAATTCGCCCTTAGAATATATGGTTTTTCTTTCGTACTGTAATCTAAAATGATCGAATCCTGTTCATTGGATAGATCATCAAACGTGTATTCCTCATCCAATCCCAATAAGGATACAATGGGTTGAGAAACGACTGTTTCACGTGAAACATTCAGCATATCCGCTGCAGGATCATTAATCAGAATGACCCTGCCTTTTCGATCTGTCGCAATGACACCATCCGTCATATAAGAAAGTACAGATGAAAGCTTTCTTCGCTCGCCCTCCGTCGTTGCTTGGGCTTCTTGAAGGCGTTTTGTCAAATTATTGAATGTAATCGCAAGCTGACCTATTTCATCGTAACCGTAGACCTTTACTTTCCTGGAAAAGTTTCCTTTTGCCATTGCGAGTGCTTGTTTCCTCATATCAGATATCGGTCTCGTTACGGTTTGAGCCAATAACACTCCCAATACTGCTGTTATGACTAAAGCAATTAATGTACCATTCGTAAAAATCTTATTGATCTCACTCATTTGGTCATAAACCGATTCTATTTCACCGACAAGATAAATAGCACCAATGACTTCTTCATTTGAAGTGATTGGTGCTGCATACACCCAGATACGATCTTTCGTCTGATCATCAAGATAGATATCCTCATGACCTAAGCCCACAGCGAGGGCTCTTTTAACCTCTTTTTCTCCGCTGACCTGACCGACTAAACTCTGGTTATTGGGATCAGAGGTGCCAATAATTTTGTTTCTATTATTAATCACTCGAATTTCGGAAATATCCGACGTTTTGCTATCATCTAATACTCTCCCGATGTCCTCTTCGAGTGTGGGATCATCTTCACTGCGTTTCTTTACTATTTCTTCACGAATTGTATACTCTAATAATTCCACTCTATTTTTAATAGACGTCTGGAAATTATCGACAAGTTTTTCTTCAAGGGCTCTAACAAAATATACGCCAATGATTTGCATGGCGAGAAGTATGAGCAGAACATAAATCAAAACAAATTTAAGATGGATTGAACGAGTTAAACCAACTTTCTTCATTACAAATTACTCCTGTTCAGGATTTCGTAAGTAATAACCGACTCCTCTACGAGTTACGATCCAGGTAGGGTGACTTGGGTTGTCTTCTATTTTCTCGCGGAGACGTCTGACGGTAACATCAACTGTACGTACATCTCCGTAGTAATCATAACCCCAAACAGTTTGAAGCAAATGTTCTCGGGTCATCACTTGTCCAATATGCTTCGCTAAATAATGAAGAAGTTCAAACTCACGATGTGTCAGCTCAATCGTTTCCCCTCTTTTAGAAACAACATACGCATCAGGATGAATGGTTAAAGAACCAACGGTAATTTCATTGTTCTCATCCTCAACGTTTTGCTGCGCACCCTGCTGATGACGTCGCAAATTCGCTTTTACCCGGGCGATGAGCTCACGTGTACTAAACGGTTTCGTCACGTAATCATCGGCTCCAAGTTCTAATCCCAATACCTTGTCAATTTCTGAGTCTTTCGCTGTCAGCATGATAATAGGCATTTCATACTTCTTCCTGATTTCACGGCAAACTTCCATTCCGTCACGATTGGGAAGCATAATATCAAGAAGGACCAGATCCGGCCTAATTTCTTCCGCCATCTTTACCGCTTCATCTCCATCGTACGCGCAATGTACTTCATAGCCTTCTTTTTTCAAATTAAACTGTAGTATATCTGCAATCGGTTTCTCATCGTCAACGACTAATATTTTCTTTTCCATATCAATTGATCTCCTTTAGAAAAAAGTAATTTATCATAAAAAGTTGTGATTAGTATAGGATTCTTCCTTTAAATTTATCACTATCTCCATATTAATTCATCTTTTACTCTATCATAACCTTTATTTCATTTCTTTTTGACTACAATCTAAATATAACAAAGGGGACTGACAAATAAAATGATTGTGTCAGTCCCATGCTTGATTACCTATATAAAATTACAAAACATCCAATGGATTAATAAGTGATCCATTTTTGTAAACTTCGATATGCAGGTGAACCCCTGTAGATTCACCAGTTGTACCCATGATACCGATTTTTTGGCCTCTTTCCACCGTTTGACCGGCAGAGACTGAAATGGAATCTAAATGAGCATAAATCGTTTTATATCCATTTCCATGATCAATCACAACTTTATTTCCATAACCGCCATCGTCCCAACCGGCAGAAACGACTCTTCCGTTATCTACGGATTTGATTGTAGGATTATCTGGTCGCGCAATGTCGATCCCTTTATGAACTTTACCCCATCTTGGTCCTTGCTTAGAGGAGATGTAGCCGCCATTTGTCGGCCATGCAAAGTTTCCTGATCCCCTGGACGGAGTTGCTTTTGTTCCTTTAATGACAATGTATTTCACTGGATCTTTTAGTTTCTTTTCTTCTTTTACATTTTTCTCGATTTGAGAACCGTTCACTTCTGACGTTTCAAACGTAACGGATTTTTCACCATCTTGACCTTCCTGCTTCACTTTCGTATCGCCTTTATTCATAGAAGAGTCTTCAACTACTTCTTTCTCATAGGCAATCTTTTCGATCTTGTTTGCTTCTTTCTTAACAAGAACATGAACAAGTGGCTCATATACAGTTACGTTTAGCTCTGAACCAATTTTCAGGGCATCGTCTTCTTTTAACTCTGAGTTTAACTCCAGCAATTTCCCAGTAGTTAACTGATGCTCTTCTGCAATCGTACCAAGAGCATCACCTTCTTGAACCTTATATTTCTTTTCTTCTAACGTACCCTTCTTAAGAAGATCTGCTGCTTCCTCAGAAGACATCATTTCTTCCGGCTCCACTTGCGTCTTCTTCATCTCTACCTCTTCTTTAAAAGAAACTTCTAATAAACGTGTTTCATTTTCCTTTAAAGCGGGTAAAGGAGTAGATGAAGAATCATTTTTTCGCGTTTCCAATTCGTTTAGCTCATCTTCAGAAACATAGTTGAGCTTAAATGACTTTAACGCTTTTTCAGCAGCCTTTTCGTCTTTTACATAAGCAACCGGTTTATTGTTCACAACTACAGCAAAAGCATTTGCTTCAACTGATACAGATTCATTTAGACTTTCAATAACCTTTTGATTGTTTGTTTTCGTAGCTGTAAACACATTCTCAGGTATGTACGTTACTTCTTCATTAAAATCCACCTGATATTCAGTGTACTCTTTCTTCGCTTCAGCCAGCTTCTCATCCAAGACGGATTCTACTTCTTCCTGGCTTGTAACAGCTCCTACATACTCACTACCCATGTATACATGATAGATCGTTTGCAGATCTTCATCCGATCCTGTATTCGCTGCCGCCGATGAAAATGTCAAAGTAGAAAGAGCGAGCGTGGTAATCCCTACTTTTTTTACAAATTGATTAGATCTATGTCGAATATTAAGTTTTTTATATTTTTCTAAAATGGGTGATAACTTCTCTCCAAAACTCATTGACTTGCCTCCTATAAACTAAAGCAAAAATCCCAGTTACGGTAGTTCATTAAGCCTAATTTAGTAAAATTCTATAAAATTCGTACTTTACTAATTTACCATAATTCGACGAAATCCGGGACATGGAATCAGGATTGTAATAAAACTGTATAATTAATTAGAGGACGATGTAAGCGTTTTTTCGTATTTTTAGCATTGCAGTGGGAATTGCATGGGTCTAAAGGTGGATTAGCCGTTGAAACAATCTTGGTAGAAATTAGATGAAATTCGTGGTTTCTTGTTACATTCATGTTACAAGCGCAAATAAAAAAGTACTACGAGAGTCAAAGTCGTCGCAGTACTTTTTGTAAGATGGCTCAGGACGGAATCGAACCGCCGACACATGGATTTTCAGTCCATTGCTCTACCAACTGAGCTACTGAGCCATATTGTTTTAAGAATCTAAATATGTAAATGGCGGTCCGGACGGGACTCGAACCCGCGACCTCCTGCGTGACAGGCAGGCATTCTAACCAACTGAACTACCGGACCAGAGTTTTTTGTGTTAGCAAAATCGCTATCAATATTTACTTCAGCAAAAAACTTGCTAGCATAATATTTTCATGAAGTTACATCACTTAAACTATCAATTCTCACTTCGAGAAAATAAAAATGACCCATACGGGATTCGAACCCGTGTTACCGCCGTGAAAGGGCGGTGTCTTAACCGCTTGACCAATGGGCCATGTAAAGAAAAAATGGTGAGCCATGAAGGATTCGAACCTTCGACCCTCTGATTAAAAGTCAGATGCTCTACCAACTGAGCTAATGGCTCTAAGTATATATATAAACACGTTTAGCAAGCTTGATCAAAGCCGCTTTCGTGACAACGAAATTAATATTATCATAGTATGAATGTCGAGGGCAATAGTTTTTTTGGATTTATTGTCGAAAATTATTTCTTAGGGAATAATTTTGGGGAAATGCCCGATAGGAAGTAATTTCTCAAAGCTACTTTTGCTTAGATGGCAAAGTGTGGACTCGTCCTTTTCCTTTTCCACGATACCCTATACATACGGAGTTTAATATTCTTGTTGCAAGAGCGGGTGAAGAAATCCTTAAAAAACTTTTCAGTTGCTGTCCGGTAATTTCTTCTCCAAAAAGAAGATTATAATGCTCGAGTGACTTAAGATGAGCTAATTTCGATTTTGTTTTACATTTAGGACAGAACCAGTATCCATGCACTCTATCTAAGGGAAGATAACTACAAATTTCACAAAACACTCCATTTATTATTTCTTGCCTGGATATATTATATTGATTTAGTACCGAGGGATTCAGCGGGGTATCAAATTTTTTAATAAGCTTAATCATCCTTCTAATATCTTTATCTAGTAAAATATTATTTTGAGATTCATTATAGATTTGAGAAATTTTTTGGGGAAGCAAAGCCGCGTGGATGACTTTTTGACTTACATTCTTATCATGTGAACGAATAATTGTTTGTGGGTTACTGATAACGATGAGTGTACGAATAGGGATTGGAGGGAAATGATGCTCATGTAACCATGATCTAAATTGAGATTCTTGTCTGCCAATTTGAATAATAGGATCAGGCAATGCGAATTCAACACCGTTCTTCTTCTGAATCATTTGATTAAAGATTGAATCAAAGTCTATCGACCCGGCTAAATTTTTCACTTCTAAAATGAGTGCAAAGCTTTTAGTTAATAGTAACGTATCAATCTGGAAATAAAGACCGTTTAGTAAGAGGCGTAAATCATGAAGAATATAAAAGGATTTGTCGGGGAGAAGGCTTAAATAATAGTCGATTGATTTCTCACCATTATAACCGGCAAGACTTTTTGAGAGGTTTTCTTTAATAAAGTTTGTTTTAGAATGGGTCTCAAGGATACGTAAGAGCAGGACCTGCAACTTTTGAATTTTAATCGGAAAATGACGTTCTTTACTGATCATTTCATCACTCCAATACTGATTTTTTATTTATTTTCTACTTTTATTAAAGAAATCCTGCTTTTTTCTGATGATATCTTAGCAATAAAGTGATGTGAGAGAGGTTTATTTTCAAAACTTGACCTTTTATTTTCAAAAATAGAATTTTATTTTCAAAAATGCATTTACGCCGAAAATACCTAGAGTCTACTATCAAAAAAGACCCACCACCAGAGCACCAACAAAAGCGCTCCAACAGCAGACCTCCATATCAACCCTTAATAAGTCAAACTTGCAGCCACAACCAATCCCACTACAATCGCAGCTGAGAATAGGCTGAATCCGATGGCAATATTGCCTTCTTCCACTTTCTTCGCTAAATTCGTCTTAGGTGTCAGAACATACTCAATGATCCAGTATGCGATGACTTGAGTCGCGATCCCGATGAGTCCCCAGATAAAGGCGTCAAGCAGATTCAGGCTGTTAGCCCAGACGGTGTAGATGACGATGGCGAGTCCGATGGCTTTTCCCCATAGTTTGAGGGCAACGGCAATGTTTCCCTCCCTGATTAAGGTAGCTTCAGAGAATTTGGTGGTAAAGGCGAAAACGGTGATTCCGAGGATCATTAGTCCCAGGCCCGTTCCGACGTGAGCTAAAAAGCTGAGTAATGCTTCACTTGTTATGATTTGCATGAGTTTCTCTCCTTTTTATTTCTCCTGTAACCCTACAGGCAGAAAGTATGATTCGTTATCGGTGATGGCGTTACCAGCCCGTATTCCGATTGCACCGGCCGTACCATTAATAATGAAACTGCCGACCATCAAGCTTGCATCCTTCATTCCTTCATCCGTCTTAATCGCAGTAACAGGCAGAGGGATAAATTGTTGGAACACTGGCAGGGTCTGCTTATAAGTTTCTTTTTTATCTTCTAAAAGGATCTTTCCTGTCGCTTCCATGATTTTGACCGTATCTCCTTCTCGGCCAAATGCAGGCTTTTGAACGTAGGTGATCCCATTCTTCTCGAAATAATCAGCATCTAAGTAGGTTGGAAGAAAGTATTGTTTGATCCATTGATGTTCCTCATCTGTATAGAAGGAACTAGATGCTTCATGAAGACCCCATATAAGTGCTTGAACTCCTTTAGATTGAAGTAAAAATGCGGAGGGGGGATTCAAGATGGCAAGCTTTTTTTCCATTACCATTTGCATCAGGTCCAAGCCCACTTGCTCTTCTGTAAGAGGGTCCTTATCATCAATGAGATGTTCGATAGGATACGTCGGCCGGTACAATACATCGATCCGCTCCCCTTGAGGAGTATAAAGGCCACTTTCTCGAATTTGCAGCTGATCCAGGCTCACATATTCAGACGGCACACCTGAAAGCTTTTGTAGATATTTTGTTGTCAGGTGATCCTCTTCGTGATCCTGGTGAGAGGTGAAGACGATCTTAGGTTCGCCTTCCCGTTGCAAAGACTTCCAGGATGATAAGAGTGCCCGCTTTAGCTCTTTCGCTAATCCCGTCTCGAATCCCTCATTAGGATTTGAACACCCGAAATACTGACAAACCTTTTCATTCACATGATAAAGCTCCTTGATAAAGGTGGGGGTGTCGCTATTGAATTCTAATAGCTTGATTTCCTCTCCGCTTACAACGAAATCAAATCGGCCAACAATACACTCTTGAGGAATGGACTTAAACCTTATATAGGACAGGGATTCCTCTGGAAAACCTAGCTCCAGAAGGGTATGATCTTCCAACTCACGAAGTAGATCCGCACTTTTTTGATAAATACTGTACACTCTTCGGGATGCTTCATGTATCGCTGAAATCGTGTCACGTGATTCCATCTTAATATCCAATAATGAGTACTCCATGTCATACAAATCATGCCAAAATTCAGGAATACGCTCATAGAAAGAGTTTCTTTTTTCACGGTGAGAGGCTGTCATATTATCCTCCGAATCCGCCTTTAGAACCGCTTCCGATACCTGATTTGTAGCTCTTAGAGTACGATTTATAGCTTGAATAGTTTTTTAGACTGGATTTGTTTTTGAACATCCTGCCAGCAAACCAAAAGTAGCCAAAGTGAGGGGAACGGTCATCATCGCAATAATACGTGCCGCTTTCGTCATCCCAATCCCAGTCGTCACAGTCAACATCCGTCGGTTCAGGTGGAAGGTCCTGATTTCCACAGCCGGTTGCTGATATCGCCATTACGGACGCGACTACCCCGGCCATCATTTTCTTCGTTTTGTTCATTGGCTTTCCTCCTCTAGCTTATAGCCCGTTGCTTTTACATATAAAATATACACATAGCGATCCTCATCGATTTCAGCAGAATCACGTTCCCATTCCGCCCCGTCAATATAATAGTAAACAGAACCGATCACACTTAGAATATCGAGATGATAATCATGGTGTTCAATTTTTAAAATAGGGTGGTTGCTTCGTGGATTCAGTTCGCGAATCTCCAGTATTAATCCTTCAGGTGGAAACAGGGGATCCGTAACAGGTTCTTCTTCATATATTTCTACATATAGTATAAATCGATTCCCTTCAATCGCTGAAGAAAGCTGACGATACGTCACACCTTCTTTTACAAAGAATTCGCATTCCCTTCTTGCCAGGATTTGTTCTAATTCGATATCAGGGTAATGATAGATCGCTTCATACGTTTCGTTGCCTTTTCGTAAACGGTATTCCAGTACAGGTTGTTTCATTTGTCGACACCAGCCTCCTGATTGGAAGGATATGATTCCTATAAATATACGAACCACTGAGGAAAAGGTTTCATTTCCCAGGGATTCATTGGTATTATTGAACTATGATTTTTTTCGTAAGGAGGGTATGTATGATTATATTTCAAAGGCTTTGGAAACAGATTACGAAGATGGACTTCGGTTTCATTCTTCTATTATCCCTGATTATTATCCTGTTGGGAACCTTTGGCAGTCATTTTTTGGAGCCTAAAACATTTCCATCGCTTTTTGATGGGTTCTGGTGGACGATGACGACCTTGACCACTGTCGGATACGGAGATTATTTTCCCGTTTCGGTGGGAGGACGTTTATTGGGAATCTTCCTGTTTATCTTTGGAATCGGGATTATTGGGGTGTTGATCAGTAAAACCGTTGATTCCATTACAACATTTCAGAAATTCAAGAGGGAGGGAAAGTTAGTGTATACATATGAAGATCATTATATCTACATCAATTGGTCGAAGAAAACGGAGAGAGCCATTGAGGAAATCCTTGCTCATGTGCCAGATGCTGAGATTGTTCTCATTGATATGCTTCCTGTAACACCCATTGAGCATGAGCAGGTACATTTCATACAAGGTGATCCTTCCGATGAGAATGTATTACTGAAAGCCAATATCTTCGAGGCAAAACGTGTGGCGATATTCTCGGATTCAAAGATTGAAGACCCTTCGCTTACCGATGGAAAAACATTATTGATTGCGTCTGCCGTTGAAGGTTTATCGAAGACTCATCAGAAAGAAGTCCACACAATTGTGGAAGTGTCTGAAGATCGCCATATTCCTAAATTCCAGCATATTGCCGTTGAGGATTTTATTTTATCCAATGATTCTGTTTCCCTATTGATGGCAAAAGCAACACTTCATCCAGGAACGACCAATTTATTCAGGCAGTTACTAAGTAAACGATACGGTAATAATATTCACGAGTTTAGAGTAAAAGAGAATTGGAAAACCATCAAGGAGGCTTCTGAGGAGCTGCTTGAAAAGGGAGCTATCCTGCTCGCTGTGAATGATAATATGGATTTCACTGATGCCATGAACCGTGAGCTGCATGCTGATGACGTTCTTTATGTCGTATGCCATGACAGAGTGTACGAACAATTAAATCAATAAAAAACTCTCAGCCCCTAAATGGCTGAGAGTTTTCTTTATTGATTAATTCGGGCTCCACACGCTGCGAACTACATTTGTTTGAGAGCGATCCGGTCCAACTGAGAAGATGGAAAGAGGGATACCCGTTAATTGAGATACGCGCTCTAAGTAGTGACGGGCATTCTCTGGAAGATCTGTTAACGTTTTACATTCTGTAATGTCTTCTGTCCATCCTGGAAGCTCTTCATACACTGGTTCACATTCAGCTAGAATGTTCAGGTTAGCAGGAAATTCTTCCATGACTTCACCTTTGTATTTATAAGCTACACAGATTTTTAATTTCTCGATTCCAGTTAATACATCAATGGAATTTAGAGAAAGATCTGTTAACCCGCTAACACGACGGGCATGACGTACAACAACGCTGTCGAACCAGCCGACACGGCGAGGGCGGCCAGTCGTCGTTCCGTACTCACGTCCTACTTCACGGATTTTATCTCCGATTTCGTTCGTAAGTTCCGTAGGGAAAGGTCCGTCCCCAACACGGGTTGTGTATGCCTTTGAAACCCCGACTACATGGTTGATTTTTGTCGGGCCTACTCCAGAACCGATTGTTACTCCACCAGCTACCGGGTTAGAAGAAGTAACAAATGGATATGTACCTTGATCGATATCAAGCATAACCCCTTGAGCTCCTTCAAATAATACGCGGCGACCGTTATCGATGGCATCGTTCAATACAACGGATGTGTCCACAACATAGTGCTTAATTTGTTGACCGTACTCATAGTACTCGTCCAGAATATCTTCAATGTTGAAGCCTTCTGTTTCATAAAATTTTTCAAAAAGGCGGTTTTTCTCTTCCAGGTTACGAGCAAGCTTTTCTTCGAAAGATTGACGATCCAGAAGATCTGCGATACGGATACCGACACGTGCGGCTTTATCCATATAAGCAGGTCCGATTCCTTTTTTCGTTGTACCGATTTTATTGGCACCTTTACGTTCTTCATCGATTTCATCAAGCTTTAAGTGGTATGGAAGAATCACATGTGCACGGTTGCTGATTCGCAGGTTGTCTGTTTTCACATCGCGATCGTGAAGATATTTTAACTCTTTCACAAGTGCTTTAGGATCGACAACCATCCCATTTCCGATTACGGATGTTTTTTCGTTATAGAAAATACCTGATGGAATTAAGTGTAATTTATATGTTTCTCCGTCAAACTTAATCGTATGACCCGCGTTGTTCCCACCTTGGTAACGCGCGATAACTTCTGCATGTTCAGAAAGGAAGTCAGTGATCTTTCCTTTTCCTTCGTCTCCCCATTGCGTACCTACTACTACTACTGAAGACATATTAAGCACCTCCGACGGGAATTAGTATTCCCTCTTTTATCAAACAAACTCATTTTATCAACACTAAAAAAGAAAGTCAATGAAAACACGAACGTTTATATAGGTAATTATATTTATGTTCGTATAAATGTATACTTTACGCTTGGATAATCCACTACTTTAAGAATCTTAAGATAAATAAAAAATTGAGGGAGTATCATCAGGTTTTGATAGCGCATATTAGAAACTTTTGCTAATCTAAAATAAGCATTTTGAATTTTATATACAATTGAATACCGAGGTGACGATTTCATGATTAGACGTTTCTTTAGCTATTACCGGCCTCACCGGCGGCTTTTTTACATTGATTTTGCCTGTGCCGTGTTGGTCGGACTTTTAGAATTAGGATTTCCGATGGCTGTATCGTGGTTTATTGACTCCCTATTGCCTGAGGGAAACTGGAGTACTATATTGGCCGTTTCTGCCGGCCTGCTTGTCCTGTATCTACTCAGTTCGAGTATGCAATTCGTCGTGAACTATTGGGGACATAAGCTTGGGATCAATATCGAAACGGATATGAGACGGGAATTGTTTCACCATGTCCAAAGGCAATCCTTTCGCTTCTTTGATAATACGAAAACAGGTCATATCATGAGTCGTGTGACAAACGATCTGATGGACATAGGGGAACTTGCCCATCACGGACCTGAAGATCTGTTCATCGCGGTCATGACTTTCATTGGTGCGTTTTGGATCATGCTCACAATAAATATGGAGCTTGCCCTGGTTGCTATTATTATTGTTCCATTTCTTGTTTGGTTAATTTCGTATTCGAACATTAAAATGAACGCAGCCTGGACGAAAATGTACGGAAATATAGCCGATGTAAACAGTCGCGTTGAAGACAGTGTTTCCGGGGCGAGAGTGGTTCAGTCTTTTACGAACGAATCATATGAAATGGAACGTTTCAATGAAAATAATCAATTCTTCCGCACGTCCAAACTGAAAGCCTATAACGTGATGAGCGTGAATTTATCCGGTATCTACATTACCACTCGCTTGATGACCTTGATCATTCTAGTATACGGAGCCTGGTTAAGTTTTTCCGGCGTGCTTTCATATGGAGAACTCGTTGCCTTTATTCTTTATATCAATGTCCTCTTTAAACCAATCGACAAAATTTCCGCACTCCTTGAGCTGTATCCGAAGGGTATGGCCGGTTTCAAGCGGTTCACTGAGCTCATGGATATGGAGCCGGATATTGAAAATCGTCCACATGCAATCGAAGTGCCTGCTTTACGGGGGGATATTGCTTTTGATGGGGTGACCTTTGGTTATGAGCCGGACCGCCCTATTCTAAGGGATTTATCCTTTACCATTCAATCTGGGCAGACCGTGGCTTTTGTCGGTCCTTCAGGCGCCGGAAAAACAACAATTTGCTCACTGATTCCACGTTTCTATGATATAGAAAAAGGAGCCGTCACCATTGATGGCATCGATATCAGGGAGATGACGAAGGAATCCCTGCGTGCTCAAATTGGAATCGTTCAGCAGGATGTATTCTTATTTACGGGAACTCTTCGGGAAAACATCGCCTATGGTAAGCTTGATGCCACCCAGAAGGAAATAGAAGAAGCGACGAGACGTGCTCATCTGACGGATCTCATTGCCTCACTCCCAGATGGATTTGATACACAAATCGGGGAAAGAGGTCTGAAGCTATCCGGAGGTCAAAAGCAGCGCTTGTCCATCGCCCGCATGTTCCTTAAAAACCCTAGAATTTTAATTCTGGATGAAGCCACTTCCGCCTTGGATACTGAAACAGAAGCGATCATCCAAGAGGCTTTAAATGAACTGGCAAAAGACCGTACCACCCTTGTCATTGCCCATCGTTTGGCGACAATCCGTAAAGCGGACCGCATTCTCGTCGTCACCGAAAACGGCATCGCTGAAGATGGTACTCATGAAGAGCTCCTTTCAAGGGAAGACGGGATATTCACAAGACTTCATGCTCATCAGCATGCAACGATCCTATAACAACAAAAAATCCAAGCACCTGCACCAGCAGGGCTTGGATTTTTTCTATTAAGCCGGGGCGTCGTCAAATCGCCGCTCCAGATTCACGAATTTATTGTATTCCTTCACAAACGCAAGGGACACGTTTCCAACCGGACCGTTACGTTGCTTGGCAATGATGATTTCGATGATGTTTTTGTTTTCCGCTTCTTTGTCATAGTAATCTTCACGGTATAAGAAGGCTACGATATCCGCATCCTGCTCGATACTTCCTGATTCACGAATATCAGACATCATCGGACGCTTATCTTGACGCTGCTCCACACCACGGGAGAGCTGGGATAAAGCGATGACCGGTACTTGAAGCTCACGAGCCAGTCCTTTTAGGGAACGGGAGATTTCAGATACCTCCTGCTGACGGTTTTCTCCTGAACGGCCGCTACCCTGAATGAGCTGCAAGTAGTCGATGAGGATCATTCCAAGACCATGCTCCTGAGCGAGGCGTCGGCATTTGGAACGGATTTCCCCCACTTTAATACCAGGCGTATCATCGATGTAAATCCCGGCATTTGAGAGGCTTCCCATCGCCATCGTAAGCTTTCTCCAGTCTTCGTCGGTTAAATCACCTGTACGGAGATTTTGGGCATTAATATTGCCTTCTGCACACAGCATACGCATAACGAGCTGCTCGGCTCCCATCTCCAGGGAGAATATGGCTACGTTTTCTTTCGCCTTTACTGCCACGTTTTGAGCGATATTCAGGGCGAAGGCTGTTTTACCCATGGAAGGTCTGGCTCCAACAATGATCAAGTCATTTCGCTGGAAACCAGCCGTCATATGGTCTAGGTCGGCAAACCCCGTGGAAATCCCTGTTACGTCACCCTTGCGATTCGTTAAGGTTTCGATATTGTCATAAGTCCGCACAAGTACATCTTTAATATTATGAAAGGCACCTGCGTTCTTCCGCTGGGCTACTTCCATGATGTTTTTTTCCGCTTCACTGAGGAGGCTGTCGACTTCATCCTCGCGGGCATAGCCGTCAGAAGCGATATCCGTCGCTGTACGGATCAACCTTCTTAATAATGATTTTTCTTCCACAATCTTTGCGTAATACTCGATATTGGCAGCCGTGGGAACAGAGGCTGCAAGCTCACTTAAATAAGCGACTCCGCCTACATCTTCAAGCTCTTTCGCTGCTGCCAGTTCTTCTGTCACCGTAATTAAGTCAACGGCTTTTCCCCCGTCTCCCAAATTCAGCATGACATTGTATATTTTTTGATGAGAATGACGATAAAAATCTTCTGGAATCAATATTTCTGATGTGGTCGTCAATGCGCTGGGCTCTAAGAAAATCGCACCTAATACTGCTTGTTCAGCCTCAATGTTCTGAGGTGGAACCCGATCCTGGAACACTTCATTCATCTATGCATAACCTCCAATTCAACTGCGAAGGGGCAACAGAGGCCAATAGGCATCTGCTGCCTGCGTCAAAGTCAATACCTTACTATATATGAAAATATAAGAATTTAGTCCTACCGAAAAAATGTGATCGGGATAGTATCCAGATCACATTTGTTATCAAGCTATATTCATTTTAACATGTTTTTCTCAAAATGAAGTTACCAAATTTCGTATATTTTCTTTGAAAAAATTCTTATTCTTCCGTTACGTGTACCTTTAAGGTTGCTGAAACGTCCGTATGCAGCTTCACAGGGACATTCGTATAGCCCAGGGAACGGATGGCATCGTTCATTTCAATTTTACGTTTATCGATTTTGATGTCATGTGACTTTTTTAGTGCATCGGCAATTTGCTTGCTCGTGATGGAACCGAATAAACGACCGCCTTCACCGGATTTCGCTTTCATTTCAACCGTGATTTCTTCCAACGTCGCTTTTAATTTTTTGGCTTCTTCTAATTCTTCTTGAGCCAGTTGCTTTTCTTTCTTCTTTTGACCCTCAAGCTGACCCATGTTTGCATTTGTCGCTTCAACGGCCAAGCCTTTTTTTAATAAGAAGTTATGTGCATAGCCATCTGCTACGTTTTTCACTTCTCCTTTTTTTCCTTTACCTTTAACGTCTTTTAAGAAAATTACTTTCATATCTCTTTTCTCCCTTCAAAATAATCACTTAATGCTTCCTTCAGCTGTTCCTCGGCTTCCAGTACAGATACTTGTTTTATTTGAGTAGCGGCGTTCGTTAAATGACCTCCACCGTTTAAGTTTTCCATAATGATTTGTACGTTCACGTCACCTAATGAACGGGCACTGATCCCGATTGTTTCCGGATCCCGCTTGGAGATGACGAAGGAAGCAATCACTTCATCCATGGTCAATAACGTATCCGCTGCCTGTGCAATCAGGACGGGATCATAGATGACATCATCCTCTGCTTTCGCAATCGCGACGCCTTCACGGAAAAATTTAACCGATTCAATTAACCTTGAACGTTTAATATAGGTCTCGACATCCTCTTTCAGGAACTTTTGGACTAACACGGTGTCAGCCCCTTGTGCCCTTAAATAGGAAGCGGCATCAAATGTTCTCGATCCCGTTCGAAGCGTGAAGCTCTTCGTATCGACAATAATTCCTGCCAAGAGGGAAGTGGCTTCAAGCATCGTAATTTTTTCATGTTTAGGCTGATATTCCAATAGCTCCGTTACAAGCTCAGCTGTAGAAGAAGCATATGGTTCCATATAAACAAGTAATGGATTTTTTATAAAGTCTTCGCCACGTCGATGATGATCGATGACCACGACTTTATCCATTTTATTTAAAAGTCTTTCTTCAATGACCAGGGAAGGTTTGTGTGTATCGACGACCACAAGCAACGTATCCTCAGTAGCCATTTCAAGCGCTTCCTCTGGAGTGATGAATCGGGAATGAAGATCGGAATTAGCTTTGATCTCCTTCATCAATCGTTTCACTCCATTATCGATTTCATTAAAGTTTAAGACTACGTATCCTTCACGTTGATTCATTTGAGCCACTTTCCGGATCCCGATTGCCGCCCCGATGGCATCCATATCGGGATGTTTATGTCCCATAATGATGACCTTATCGCTTTCGATCATAATTTCCTTAAGGGCGTGGGAGATGACTCTTGCACGTACCCGCGTACGTTTTTCCATTGGATTGGTTTTTCCACCATAAAATTTAACCTTCCCATTTGTTTGCTTGATGGCCACCTGATCTCCACCACGACCTAACGCCAGATCCAGGCTTGATTGAGCCAGGGTACCCAGTTCAGGCAGAGAAGAGACCCCAGTCCCCACTCCAATGCTTAAAGTCAGGGGGACATTTTGCTTAGACGTGGTATCACGGACATCATCCAATATCCCGAACTTTTCCTTCTCCAATACTTGAAGGATCTTCTCATTAATGACGGCTATGAACCTCTCAGAAGAAACCCGCTTCAAGAACACGCCATATTCCTTTGCCCACTTATTCAGAATGGACGTCACTAAACTATTTAAGCTGCTTCTCGTTTGGTCGTCCATCCCTTGCGTTAATTCATCATAGTTATCTAAAAAGATGATTCCGATATTCGTACGTTCATCATGATATTGTTTTTCTATTTCTTTTTGTTCCGTGACATCAAAGAAATAAAGTAGTTTTTCTTTTAGCTTCAATACGACATGATACTTTCTCTCATTAATCGTTACAATTTCTGAATCTACTTCTTGTTTGATTAATGGGACAAGGGACTCTGCCACATCGTATAAGGATCTTCCAACGACTGAGTCTTCATTGAAACATGAGGCTAGAAAAGGATTTGTCCATTCTATGTAATATTCATCATTGATCAGCATGATCCCAATGGGCATCTCCATTAACGCCTCTTCTCCTACACGCTTTACACGATAGGATAGAGTGGAGATATACTCCTCTGTTTCTTCGTGCGATCTTCTCTCAAAATAGAATGCGAGAAAATACACAATTCCAAAGACAATCAACCCTATTAACGAAATGATCCATTGGTAAAAGGAAACCGATACTAACAATAGAGCTGTTAATATAGCAAGACCGTACAATGGGTAGCGGATCATTCGCTTATTAAAATAAGATGGCATGATTTCAGCTCCTGGACCTTAAATTTCTATGACTTACGTTGTAGGCGTTGTCTTAGATCAAATCCTAAGTCAATTATACCTAAAATTCGCACGAGATAAAGAAGTGGAAGTGAAATGATTGTAATTAATACCAAAATACCTTTTGACCATCCTTTTAAATGAGCGAAGAAATAGAGGAATGACAGGCCTTGAACCGCCATCAATGTTTGCAATACGTACAGAACATTAAGAAGGGCCGTATAGGCATAGGTTCCTTTCTCCGGCTGCAGAATCATGGAAAGCACCAGGGTAATTAAATAATACCAAAGAATACTCTTAGGAAGCTTCCATTCTCTAAATGGTTTGAATACCGGCACATCTCTCCCTAAGCGCTTCATGATGGGGAAATTGATCAGCATAAACAACAGTGCCAATACGACGGCAATCCCCAAGAACAAGGTAGGCATCAGCGTCTGTATTAGGTCAATCGAGCTTTCCAGACTTTCTATCAGCTTCTTATCCGGTTCCTGACCAAGCTGCTCAAATAATTGATAATAGGCAGCCTTAGATTCCACTAAGCTATCTTCTATAATATTAACATCGAAGAATAGGATTGAAAAAACAAAACCAATCACAATATTGATGACAAGTGTGAGACTCGATGCCATAAATAGCCTCATTTTATCTACTTTTGCTTTAACACACCAGCCAATCACGACCCCTGTCGTCGCTACCATAAAGGCAACAGGCAGCGCAATGAGTCCTCCAAACAAGAAGGATAATCCTAACGACACGATCAATACGTAAAAAGAATTCAGTAACGAATACTTAGAACTAAACAGAATAAGAGGGAGTGGCAATACGAAAAAGGCCAGCGTTCCTATTAGTGGAACATATAAAGCCAACAACAGTAAAACAGTAAAGATGGCGAGCATAAGCGCACCTTCCGTTAAAACGCGGGGATTTTTCAATTAAAACGCTCCTTACGATAAATTCAAAAACATGCAATAGCACTATCATATCAATTTTGAAGATAGATTTCATCTTAATGACTCACAACAAAAGCGGAGGCGGCTTGGGAAGCCCCGACAAGCATAAGACGAGCTTGCACTAAAGGCTCTTTTTGCCTTTTGGGCAAGACTGGCTTATGACCTCGAGGGGCTAGCCGCCGTAGCTGGATGACACCTAAAGCGGAGGCGGCTTGGGAAGAGGCGACAAGCATACTTTAACGTCCACCATTTAACATTGTTGTGCCACTTTTAACCAAACTTGTGCCATTTTTTGAGTTTATTGTGCCACTTCCCACTAAACTTGTGCCACTTTCACCAAAACTTGTGCCAAATTGTGAATATCAATAACTATTACTGTTAGAGTTACTTCATTTTCATAAAAAAGAGGGAGCCCTTCAACATGCTTCTCTTCTTCATCTACTCTAGTATGCACTCACTTTAAAAAGGAGTATACGCAGTAGATAAAGAATGGCAATGTATCCGGACCACCCTCTAATGAATATTATGAAATTTTAAACCGTTCGATCGAAGACTGAAGCTGTTGGCTTAAGTCTGTTAAGCGTTCAGCAGCTTCTGTAACGGATTGGACAGCCCTTACCTGCTCCTCTGTCGAAGCACTCATTTCCTCGCAGGAAGCGGCTGTTTCTTCGGCTGTTGCGGCCATCATTTGGATCACGTTGACCACTTCATCCTTTTCAAGATTGATTTGACCCACTTCCTTATACATATTCTCAATCTCTAGCTGCATGGATTTCATTAATTGTGAGGTTTCGTTGAATACATGATTCGTTTTTTGAATCACTTCTTTTTGCACCTCGAATGTTTCTTTCGTTTTCACCATTTCGTCCACTGCTTGATGAGATCCTTGTTGAATTTCAACGATCGTGCGTTTAACCTCTTCCGTTGCTTTTACGGATTGGTCTGCAAGCTTGCGTACCTCTTCGGCTACTACTGCGAATCCTTTGCCGTGCTCTCCGGCTCTAGCCGCTTCGATGCTTGCGTTGAGTGCAAGCAGGTTCGTTTGGGAAGATATTTCCGTGATTGTTCCCATAACGGATTCAATCGTCTTCACTTTCGCTTCAAGGCTAAGGATGACTTTTTCCATTGAAGTGATGTATTCACTGGAAGAGTGGTAGGCATTTTCTAATTCTTTTACCTGATTCAGCCCAGACTGGTTCATGACATCTGCTTTACCTGCAAGTACAGACATGGCTTTTGATTTTTCATAAACATCATCAATCCTTGTCCCTAACTGCTCTGTTTGAAGATGCGCACGATCAGAGTCAGCTGCTGACTGGGAAGCTCCGCTGGCGATTTCAGTTACGGCCCTTGCCATTTCTTCACTTGAGGCATTTGTTTCCTCAGAAACTGCACTTAACCCTTCCGCAGATTCCCGTACATTATAAATCGATTCCTGAACGACTTTTATTGTGTCTTTCATATTCACGATCATCCTATTTAAATCTGATGCCAGTAATCCTGTTTCATCTTTGCTGTTAATCGTTGATTGAAGCGATAAATCACCGGACGAAACGTTGGTTACCGTTTTTTGCAACTCTTTAATCGGTTTCGTCATCATATTGGCTACGATGACAACCAACACCAGCATGATGACCAGTGTAATAAGAGCCGTAATCAGAAGTAAGCGTTCAATGTCTTTCGATGATTGAATGAGATCCTCCATACTATAAGCGGATCCCACTTTCCAACTCGTCTTCGGTACCGTACTGTACACTAATACTTTTTTATCGCCTTCCAGGTCATAACGGAGGGTGTCCGATTCTTTTTCTGATTTTAACATTTTGCTGATGAAAGGTAATGTGGACAGATCCTCGCCGCGCTTTGTTGGGTGGACGATGGCTGTTCCATCAAGACCGATTAAAAATGGATAGCCATTATAACCGATATCCATTTTGGAGACCCGTTCGGTAAGTTTCGACAGCTTAATATCGACACCCATTACACCGACCACTTTATTTTCGGATATGATCGCCCTTGAGGCCGTTATGATGTATTCTTCCGTTGCCGTGTCTATATATGGTTCGCTCCAAACGACGCCAGCCCTTGCTTCTTCAGCATCTTTATACCATTCCCTGCTCGTCGGATCAAAGTCGCTCGGTAAGGATACAGATGGGACGATTTTCAGTTTCTTATTGGGCGATGCAAAGTAGATGGAAGTTGCTTCATCATATAAACTTAAATAATTATCAAAATCAGATTGGATATTCGCATATAGCTCTGTATTATCTACTTCAGTTTCTGTTTGCAATTGTACTTTGGCATAATCTTTTAATGAATTCGAGATAGAATATTGATCAATGCTCTTTTCGTATTGTCCAAGGAAGAGTTGAACTGAATTATTTAGTTCCCCTACAATCCCTTGAGTCTGACGAATGACCTCTTCCTCTGTTTTCACCCTTGTCTGCAAGCTTGTGATTGCAATGATAACGGCTAACGAAACCATAAATAAAATGGATATGATCACGATAAGCTTCATTCGAATAGAGGATAGAAGAAAATTCTTCTTATGCTCTACTTTTTTCTTTGTCTTTTTCTTTTTCACATGAATTCCCCCTCTTACTACCAAAAAACTATCTATACATACTCTTATTCATCGACATTTTTCACCATTTCTTTATAGTGATAGGGGAATTAAGGGAAACAAAAAGAGGGTGTTTAGTAGTGGTGGATACTAGAAAGAAGAGGGAGTGTTATCGTTCCTTTATATAGGGCTTTATTCAAAAACAAATAAAAAAGCAGCAGAGACAAGTCTCTGCTGCTTTAGCCGATGATATTATTCACCAGTAACGTATGGAAGTAATGCCATTGTACGAGCGCGTTTGATCGCACGAGTCAACTTACGTTGGTACTTAGCGTTCGTTCCAGTTACACGACGTGGAAGAATCTTTCCACGTTCAGATACGAATTTCTTAAGAAGATCTACATCTTTGAAATCGATATGTGTAATTCCGTTTGCTGTGAAGTAGCACACCTTACGACGTCTACGTCCACCTCTACGTCCTCCTGCCATTTGTTTCGCCTCCTATCTTGTTTGGATTTATTATCGTTCGTTTAGAATGGCAGATCATCATCGGAAATGTCGATCGGCTGACCGTCATTTGCAAATGGATCCTCATCTACACGTGTATAGTTGTTGTTATTATTGTTGTTGCGTTGTTGATTCTGATTCTGACTATACGGATTTCCTTGGTCACGTTGACCTCCACCCGAATAGCCCGGACTTCCTCCACGATCGCCTTGATTCGCACTACGCGGTTCTAAGAACTGAACGCTTTCTGCTACAACTTCCGTCATAAACACACGACGTCCATCCTGTCCTTCGAAATTACGTGTTTGAATACGACCGTCAACGCCAGCTAAGCTGCCTTTTTTAAGAAAGTTTGCTACATTCTCTGCAGGGCGACGCCATACAACACAGTTAATAAAATCTGCTTCCCGTTCTCCTGATTGATTCGTAAAACTACGATTGACAGCCAGTGTAAACGAAGCTACAGCCACTCCACTTGGAGTATATTTTAATTCAGGGTCTTTGGTTAAACGCCCTACTAATACAACTCGGTTCATCATCAGAATCAACCCCTTCCTTCTAGTTTACTGTTTCACGTGAAACAGATGATAGAAGTGTATATCTTAAAAAACGTACGGATTATTCTTCTTCTTTAACAACGATATGACGGATAATATCATCGCTGATTTTAGCTAAACGATCGAATTCGTTAACTGCATCAGAAGTAGCGCTCATCTTAACTAGTTGATAGAAACCATCACGAAAATCGTTGATTTCATACGCTAAACGACGTTTACCCCAATCTTTTGACTCGATGATTTCCGCGCCGTTAGTTGTTAAAACGTTATCGAAACGCTCAACTACTGCTTTCTTTGACTCGTCGTCAATGTTTGGGCGGACAATGTACATAACTTCGTACTTTCTCATCTGAATGTCACCTCCTCGTGGTCTATGCGGTCCTTTCTTTATGAAAGAACAAGGAGCAATGCGTTCATTACTCACGAAATAAAATTATAGCATAAGACTTCTATTATTGCAATAAGACGTAAAAAAAAGACTAGAATTTGGATTCTAGTCTTTTTTCGAGTAAATTTTATTGCTAATAGAATAGTGAGTGCTGGTTGATTTCCGCTCCAGGCACTCGACTCCAATCAACTGTCAACACTATTTTGGCTACAATAGTGACATTACAAAAGAAATTTTCAGATAAACTTACACATTAAAACGGAAGTGAATAATATCTCCGTCTTTTACGAGGTATTCTTTACCTTCGAGGCGGACTTTTCCTGCTTCACGGGCAGCACCCATTGTTCCGGCAGCAACTAAATCATCATAAGATACCGTTTCAGCGCGGATGAATCCTCTTTCGAAGTCGGTGTGGATGACACCGGCACATTGAGGAGCTTTCATTCCTTCACGGAAAGTCCAGGCACGAACCTCTTGAACGCCGGCTGTGAAGTAAGTAGCCAGTCCCAATAGAGAATAAGTTGCACGGATAAGCTGATCTAAACCAGACTCTTCAATTCCTAATTCTTGTAGGAACATCGCCTTTTCTTCATCATCAAGCTCGGCGATTTCAGATTCGATCTTTGCACAAACCACGATCACTTCTGCGTTATCTTCTTTCGCAAATTCACGTACTTTCTGAACATATTCGTTGTCAGAAGGATCGGCAATTTCATCTTCACTTACGTTTGCTACATAAAGAACAGGCTTTGAAGTCAGAAGGTGAAGCTGTTTTACAAGCTTCATTTGCTCATCTGAGAACTCAACTGTACGAGCCGGTTGCTCAGCTTCGAGGGCATCTTTGATTTTTACAAGGATGTCATGCTCAAATACTGCTTCTTTGTCTTTTTGCTTCGCCATTTTCTGAACTCTTGCAAGACGCTTATCTACCGTTTCAAGGTCAGCTAAGATTAACTCCAGGTTGATGACTTCAATATCGGCAATCGGATCGACTTTCCCGGAAACGTGGGTAATATTATCATCCGCAAAACAACGTACAACCTGACAAATCGCATCTACTTGGCGAATGTGAGATAAGAATTTATTTCCTAACCCTTCTCCTTTACTCGCTCCTTTTACAATCCCGGCAATATCCGTGAATTCAAAGGCAGTAGGAACTGTCTTCTTCGGTTCTACAAGCTCTGTTAATTTATCTAAACGGTGATCGGGAACCTCTACGATTCCCACGTTAGGATCAATTGTACAGAAAGGATAGTTGGCAGATTCTGCACCTGCTTTTGTAATTGCGTTAAAAAGAGTTGACTTACCTACGTTTGGTAATCCAACAATACCAGCTGTTAAAGCCATCTTTGTCACTCCTCATTATATTCTTATCTATTTAAAATATCCTGTAAGATCGAAAAACAAGTAAACGGTCGAACCTTTCACAATTATAGAGATAATAGAGGGAAAAGACAAGTGAAGCTTCTGGTGTTCTTTTAGTTAAAGGGCTGTATATATACTCACAATCTGAATATATAAAAGACTCTTTTCATGAAGTTTGTTGCTATTGTAGAGAAGAAAGTAATAGTTGATTTCCGCTCCAGGATGCTCGCTTTCCGCGGGGCTCGCGGTGAGCCTCCGGGGTCTCACCGGTCCAGCTCCAGCGGCTAGCCCCTCGAGGTCATAAGCTAAATGGTCCAAGAAGGCAAAGAACGCCTTCCCGGCCCATTCATCTTATGCTTGTCGGGGCTGAGCAAGCCGCCTCCGCATTTCGGACTGTCCAGCTATTCCCGCAGGAGTGGAGCATCCTGCAGCGAGAATCAACTTTCTAAGCATGTATCCTTAATAGAAATCAATAAAAGCCAACAACCTCTTTCCATTTGATAAAAGAATTCTTTTTTCTAGTTAGTTTGTTTTGGGACACCTTGTAGCTCTGTCACGAAAACTCTCGTGAAGATGGTGAGGGGAACTGCGTAGACTCTTGTGGAAGTACGGACGTGCCGAGACCCCGTTCGTGGCAGAACTTATGTTAAAAAGTAAACAATTTTTGCGAAAAGAGCGATATAAAAAGAGCATTCCATCGTAAAAAAACGATGGAATGCTCTTGAGCCGGCTAATTTGAATATAGGCTGGATTAGGTCAAAAGGATTATGGGTAAAAAAAGAATACTTATTCTTCTGTGCCGCTACTGATGACTTTTTTCATTTTTTTCGCAAAATCTTTTCTGGGGATCATGACACTGTGACCGCATCCTACACATTTTATGCGGATATCCATTCCCATCCGGATCACTTTCCAGCGATTTGTACCACAAGGATGAGGTTTTTTCATTTCTACAATGTCATTTAGAGTGAATGTTTTTGGCTCCACTGGCTTTTCCTCCTCATTCGCTTTCAAGTTTTCTTTGTTTTTCTTCACGAGGTTGGATGTCATCCTGATCGTGACGTGAATACATCACCATGCGAGGGAATGGAATTTCAATACCATGCTCATCCAGGCATAATTTGACCTCTTTACGAATCATTCTCGCCATATACCAATGTCTCATTGGAACCGTTTCAGCAACGATTCGCACGACAACATCTGAAGCTCCAAGAGTTTGAACACCTAACAACTCCGGTGGATTAACAAGATCTTCGTATTTTTGAGGTAGAGTCAGGAGTAGTTCCTGCATCACTTTCTCCGCTTCTTCTATGTTTTCTTCATACGCAATACTGACATCCACAACAGCAATGCTGTTGTGAATGGAGAAGTTCGTTACTTCCGTTATATTACCATTGGGGAAGATGTGCAATTCCCCGGTCCAGCTTTTGATTTTTGTCGTACGAAGGCCGATTTCTTCAACAGTTCCTTCTGCAGAACCAATACGGACATAGTCACCAACTGAAAATTGATCTTCAAAGATAATAAAGAAACCGGTGATGATATCACGAACCAGATTTTGTGCACCGAAACCGACGGCCAGACCGACGATTCCTGCACCAGCGATGAGTCCTTTCACATCGATTTCAAGAGTCGACAAGATCGTCATCAGACTGATGAAATAAATCACATAGGTCAATACATTCTCCAGTAGCTTTAATAGAGTGGCTTCACGGCGTTCGGTGAATTTAAGTGGTGAGCGTGACCGAACCTTAAATACGTTTCGAATCGCTGACCTTCCCAACCTTAAAGCAATATAGGTAATTACCATAATGGCTGCAATCTTTATTGCACCAGAACCGAGAGAAATCCATAACTCATTATCTATGAGTTTATTTACAGCTTCATTTTCTTTAATTTTATCGACTGTTTCTTCGACTTCTGTTTTAGTTCCAGACATATATCGAACCTCCACTTATCATTCAATAAGAAGTATTCCTTATTTTATCAAGTTTCCCTCTCCTTGTGTAGATATAACCTCATATTAAAATAGTTTCTAGAAAATTTTTATTTTATGAAAAAACCATCCATCTTATGTATGAAAAAAAGAAATCGTCCGTATACTGATAATACTTAGAAATTATGATTCTGGTGGTTAGGCCCGATAAAGTTGAACCCCGGAAAATATACCTCTTACACATACCAAAAGGAGTGGAAGCGATGAATCTAAAAAAAGGACTATTTGAACGAAAACCTGAACCCTTTAGAGTCCTTCATCAGGAAGAACGTGCGGCACAGGATCTTTCCGTTCAATTGTCGTCGTTGCTTCCCACTTACTATCGTACAAGACCCATTGTTTTTGTATGTATCGGCACTGATCGTTCAACGGGGGACTCGTTAGGTCCTTTAGTTGGGTCATTAATAGAAGAACAAAACGTTAAGCCTTTCCATGTTTATGGTACGTTGGATGATCCGATTCATGCTGTGAACCTGGAAGAGAAACTGAGTCAAATAGCCTCTGAGCATATAAATCCATTTATCATCGGTGTGGATGCGTGCCTTGGACGGTTAAAAAGCGTAGGGGCCATCCAATTAAGCGAAGGACCTTTAAAGCCTGGAGCGGGTGTTAATAAAGAGCTGCCTGAAGTAGGTGAAATTCACCTGACAGGAATCGTAAATGTCAGTGGATTCATGGAGTTTTTCGTTTTACAAAATACACGTTTAAACCTTGTTATGAAAATGGCTAAGACCATTGCTGAAGCCATTGTGTTAGCAGGTCATTCCGTGGAACGCAGAAATGCCGTCAGTATTGAAAAATGGCGGGAAGAATTGCAGCAATAAAGAAGGGAGATGATACAGACACGTTCTGAGTCATCTCCCTTCTTTATTTTCGCCCTTTACATATAAAGCTGGTAAGCATGTATGATCCCAACGACCATCCCCACCACAATGATGCCGGGAAGTAAATTCGCGACTCTGATTTTCGTGACTCCAATAAGATTCAATCCAATAGCGAAGATCATAATGCCGCCTGCCGATGTCATTTCAACAATATAGGCGTCCATCAGTTCCTGAGGTACCCACTGATGAATCTGAGTCGCAAACAAAGCAATGAATCCTTGATAAAGGACGACTGGAATTGCAGAAAACATCACACCGATCCCTAATGTCGTCGTGAGGATCAGAGACGTAAAACCATCAATGATCGACTTCGTCAAAAGCACGTCATGATCTCCCCTGATACCGCTATCCAATGCACCAATGACGGCCATTGCACCAATGACAAAAATCAGGGTAGCTGTAACAAACCCTTGAGATATGGATGTTTCTTTATTACTGCCAAGCTTCTTTTCCAACCAGTTTCCCAATGAGTTAAGCTTGTCCTCCAGATTCATCCATTCTCCCCAGGCAGCACCGAGAGCCAAGCTGATGATGACAATGAGGAAGTTTTCACTTTTCAACCCCATCTGTAATCCCAGGACGATTACGGCTAAACCAATCGCCTTCATGACGGTTCCCTTCATATCTTCTGGTATGCGGTGAAGGACTTTACCAAGGAGAGTACCGATGATAATACATATTCCATTTACTAACGTTCCTAAAAGTACCATGACGTTTCCCCTTATGATTATTTCCCGAAGAATAGTATTTTCTATGTACCATATGGAAGAGGACTGGCTTAAATGGTACGTGAAACACCATTTAAGTCAGTCCCTTTCACATTCATTTTACTGCAATAACTCTAAGATACGATCCAGATCTTCTTTCGAGAAAAATTCCAATTCGATTTTCCCTTTTTTCTTTGATTGTTTAATTGTGACCGTTGTACCGAAGCGTTCGCGTAGAAGGGATTCCTGCTCCTGAATAAAGACATCTTTACGTTCTGTCTTTTTTGTTTCACGTGGAACATTCTCATTCAGCTCTTGAATGATTTTTTCTAATTGGCGAACGTTTAATGATTCTTTAAGGATACGATTCACAACCGTTGATAGATTCTTCTTATTTTTCAACCCAAGGAGTGCACGACCGTGGCCCATCGTTAACTTACCTTCTGAAATTAGTTCTTGGATAGGGGCAGGGAGGGACAGCAAGCGAATATGATTGGCAATATGAGGTCTGCTCTTTCCCAATCTCTTAGCTAATTCCTCTTGAGTAAGTTTTAACTTATCCATGAGCATTTGATAAGCTGCACCTTCTTCGATCGGTGTCAGATCTTCCCGTTGAAGGTTTTCTAAAACGGCCAGCTCCATCATTTGTTGATCATTCAATTCCCGGACCACGACAGGAACCGATTCTAATTTAGCCGCTTTTGCTGCACGATAACGACGTTCCCCTACGACAATTTCATACCCTTTGATTGTTTTACGCACAATGATCGGTTGGAGGATACCGTGTTCTAAGATCGAATCTTTTAATTCTTCTATTGCTTGTGGCTCAAAGATTTTTCGTGGCTGATATGGATTCGGCCGAATTTCTTTCAGACTCACTTCTTGTACGGACTCTTCATTTTGAGTTGTTTGGATATTGGTAAAGAGAGCATTGATGCCCTTTCCTAAACCTTTAGCCATTCGCCACCACTTCCTTTGCTAGTTCTAAATAAACTTCTGCTCCCCTGGATTTAGCATCATAGATGATAATCGGTTCACCATGACTGGGCGCTTCACTTAAACGAACGTTACGTGGAATAATTGTGCGATACACTTTATCTTGAAAATATTTTTTCACTTCTTCAATCACCTGGATCCCCAGATTGGTTCTTGCATCCAGCATCGTTAACAACACACCATCAATCATGAGATCATGATTCAGGTGCTTCTGCACTAAACGAACTGTACTTAATAGCTGACTTAATCCTTCCAGAGCGTAATACTCGCACTGTACCGGGATAATGACGGCATCAGAGGCTGTTAAAGCATTGATTGTTAATAGTCCTAATGAAGGAGGACAATCAATGATAATATAATCAAATTCGTCTTTCACTTTCTCTAACGCTTTCTTTAAACGCACTTCACGGGAGATGGTTGGAACAAGTTCAATTTCTGCTCCAGCCAATGAAATGGTTGCAGGTACAATGGATAGATTCTCTACTTTTGATTGTTTAATGGTTTCTCTGACATCTACATCATCCACCAGCACATCGTATATACATTGCTGGACATCCCCTTTTTCAACACCGACACCACTAGTGCCGTTTCCTTGAGGATCTATATCCACCAGTAAAACCTTTTTCCCTATATAAGCTAAACAAGCCCCCAAATTGACGGATGTTGTGGTCTTTCCCACTCCACCTTTTTGGTTTGTAACGGCTACTATTCTGCCCAAGGTTGTCACCTACCTTTTGACTTCCTAAGATTGACTAAATTTTTTCACAGTATTCTTCTATTCTATCAAAATTCCTCGTTAATTGTCTGTCAATTTTTCAAAAAGTACAGTGTTTCTAAAAATAGGAAAACGTGAATAGTCCATAGTTCACGAAACGACAGTATTTGCTCTGAATCGACAGAACTAGACTCTGGAAGATTACATATTTATGAACACTTTGCAAAAAGAACCAAACAAAAAAGTGAGAAACCAATCCGATATGTTTCTCACTTTTAGACTACGAATCTATTTTTTTTTAGGAATACGAATGGTGAACTGATAGAATTCCTCATGTTCTTCTTCTTCAGAGTCCAGATTGATTCCGCTGTCTGATACCATGGAAAGAGATTGACGAATCGTATTCACAGCAATTCTCATGTCCTTACTGAAAGCTTTACGTTTAGGTTTTGGCTTTTGAGTCGTTCCTTCTTGCATTTTCACAACCCGGTCTTCGGTTTGTTTGACATTTAAGCTTTTTTCAATGATTTCTTGAAGAAGCTGGATCTGCTTTTCATAATTCTTCAATGGGATTAAAGCCCTGGCATGACGTTCTGTAATCTTTTTATCTAATAAGGCTGATTGAATTTCTTCTGGAAGCTTTAGGAGACGAAGCTTGTTCGCCACAGTCGATTGTCCTTTTCCTAAACGTTGAGCAAGGGCTTCTTGAGTCAGATCATGTAACTCCAACAGTTTTCCATAAGCGATTGCTTCTTCTATAGGAGAGAGCTCTTCTCTTTGTAAATTTTCAATTAATGCAACAGATGCTGTTTCTGTATCATTAAGATTCTTTACAATTGCCGGTACTGTTTCCCAGCCAAGCTTTTGAACGGCTCTATATCGACGTTCACCTGCAATGATTTCAAACTGTTCATCATCGTATTGTCTAACCACAATCGGCTGGATAATACCATGAGTGTGAATCGTTCTGGATAACTCTTCTATCTTTTCATCATTAAACACAGTTCGTGGTTGAAAGCGATTAGGGATGATTTGTGAGACGGGTATCTTTTTCACTTCATCTCGATCTTCTTCCACTACATTTGATTCTTCAGATTCAACATCTTGCTCCTTTTCACCTAGGCCAAAAAAACGAGAGAAAGGATGCTTCATCTTCCTACACCACCTTTAAGAAACTCCCTTTAATAATATTCTCTAAAATATGACGAGTTCCTGCCTATGCTTTAGATCATCCAAGCTCAGGTTCAGTGTTACCATGAAGGCAGGAGAACTGTTCATACTATTCTAACGGTAATTTATTTGGTGTCCCAGGTTTTCTGGGATATTTGTTAGGCGTTTCCTTCACTTTGTCGATCTTCACGATATTACGTTCACTTTCCTCTTCCGGAAGAATGAATGAATACATTTTATCGGTTTGTCCGCCCAGCATGCCGATTGCTTTCTTTGCATTGGATAGCTCCTCATTTACGTTTGAAGCCTTCATGGCTACAAAGAAACCACCCTTTTTAACAAGAGGCAAACATAATTCACTTAAAACAGACATTCTGGCTACGGCCCTTGCTGTAACCATATCATACTTTTCACGATGAGCCTTGTTTTTACCGAAGGTCTCAGCACGATCATGATAGAAATTCGTGTTTTCAAGCCCTAACTCATCTGACAAATGGTTTAAGAACGTAATCCGCTTGTTCAAGGAATCAACAATTGAGATATGTAAGTGCGGGAAGCATATTTTAAGAGGGATACTCGGAAAACCAGCTCCTGCCCCAACATCACAAAGGGTTGTCACCTGCGAGAAATCAACATAAAAAGCTGCGCTGATCGAATCGTAAAAATGCTTTAAATACACATCTTCCTTTTCCGTGATGGCCGTCAGGTTCATTTTTTCATTCCATTCAACCAACAATTCATAATAGCGCTCAAACTGATTTAATTGCTGAGAAGAAAGGGGGATCCCCTTCTCCTCAAGCATTGATTGAAATTCATTTACATTCATGAAATTATCCTTCCTTTACCTCTATTGATCACCGGATACTTTTGCAATTTTCCCTTGCTCGATATAGACGAGTAAAATAGAGATGTCTGCAGGATTCACTCCTGAAATCCGGGAAGCCTGTGCCAGAGAAAGGGGCTGAACCTCGATTAATTTCTGTCTCGCTTCAGAAGCTAAACCGCTGATCGCACTGTAATCAATGTTCTCAGGAATTCGTTTATTTTCCATCTTCTTCATTTTATCGACCTGTTGAAGAGATTTTTCAATATAGCCCTCGTATTTCACTTGAATTTCCACTTGTTCCTCTACGTCGGGATCAAGCTCGATTTCACTTGGAACGAGTGATTTAATATGACTATAGTTCATTTCAGGGCGCTTCAGAAGATCCGCTGCTAATATGCCGTCTTTCAGCTCACTGCCGCCCGATTCACGGATAACGGCCTGTGTTTCGTCAGTAGGCTTGATGCGGATTCCTTCCAGGCGTTTTTTCTCTGAAAAGATCGCTTCTTTTTTAGCTGTAAACCGTTCGTATCGGTCATCGGAAATCAATCCTATTTTATGACCGATATCCGTAAGACGAAGATCGGCATTGTCATGACGCAGCAACAGGCGATATTCAGCACGGGAAGTCAATAGACGATAAGGTTCGTTGGTACCTTTGGTCACGAGGTCATCAATGAGAACCCCGATATAAGCATCAGAGCGGCTTAAGATGACTTCTTCTTTATCCAGGGCACGGCACGCAGCATTGATCCCCGCCATCAAACCTTGTCCAGCTGCTTCTTCATATCCGGACGTTCCATTGATTTGTCCCGCTGTATAAAGATTTTTAATTTTTTTCGTTTCAAGGGTCGGCCATAATTGTGTAGGCACGATGGAATCATACTCGATGGCATACCCGGCACGCATCATTTGTACTTCCTCAAGACCCGGGATGGTTTGAAGAATCTTTTGCTGTACGTCTTCAGGTAAGCTCGTTGATAATCCTTGAACATACACTTCTTGTGTGTTTCTTCCTTCCGGCTCCAAGAAAATCTGATGACGCGGTTTATCATGGAAACGGACGACTTTATCTTCAATGGAAGGACAGTAACGTGGTCCGGTTCCTTTGATCATCCCAGAGTACATTGGAGAACGATGGAGATTGTCGTCAATCAATTGATGAGTCTGTTCGTTCGTATATGTGAGCCAACATGGAAGTTGATCAGTGATATATTTCGTCGTTTCATAGCTGAACGCACGCGGAACATCATCACCCGGTTGAATTTCTGTTTTCGAATAATCGATAGTCGAACTATTCACTCGTGGTGGCGTTCCTGTTTTAAAACGAACGGTGTCGAAGCCCAATTCATGTAAGTGATCAGACAATCTAATAGAAGGCTGCTGATTATTAGGTCCGCTTGAATATTTCAGATCTCCTAAAATAATTTCTCCGCGGAGGAATGTACCCGTAGTAATGACGACAGTTTTCGCACGGTAGGCAGCACCCGTCATCGTAACAACACCTTTACATTCACCATCTTCTACGATTAATTCCTCGACCATTCCTTGCATCAAGGTCATGTTCGGTTCATTTTCGATTGTGCGTTTCATTTCATGTTGATAAAGGAATTTATCGGCCTGAGCTCGTAATGCCCGGACAGCTGGTCCTTTTCCTGTGTTCAACATTCTCATCTGAATATGTGTTTTATCTATATTACGCCCCATTTCTCCACCCAGAGCGTCAATCTCTCTTACAACGATCCCTTTTGCCGGACCACCAACGGATGGATTACATGGCATAAAGGCGACCATATCTAAGTTAATGGTGACCATTAACGTTTTAGCTCCCATACGGGCGGAAGCAAGTCCTGCTTCTACTCCGGCATGGCCAGCACCAATGACAATGACATCATATTGCCCTGCGTCATATTGCATGGTTTTATTTTTCCTCCTTGTAGGATCGCAACTGGTATGCGTCCACCTTTTAATAATGTTTATTTCCCTAAGCAGAATTGTGAAAACAGCTGGTCAATCAAACTTTCATGAACGCTATCTCCAATGATTTCACCTAAAAGCTCCCACGTTCTGGTTAAGTCTATTTGAGCGATATCGATGGGAGTTCCCATTTCTACGCTATCGATTGCTTCATTAATCGCAAGGGATGCTTGATTGAGTAAAGCAATATGACGGCTATTGGACACATACGTCATATCCCCCGCTTCAATGGACCCTGCAAAGAATAAAGATGAAATCGCTTCTTCCAGCTCATCGATTCCTTGCTCTTCAAGTAAAGCCGTTGTGACTAGCTGATGATTTTCCGCTAGTTTTCTTACTTTATCTATATCAATTTTCTGAGGCAGATCCGTTTTGTTCACGATGACAATAACGTCCATTCCTCTAACCGCTTCGAAAAGCTGTTCATCCTCAGGAGTTAATTCATCCGCATAGTTGAGCACAAGTAAAATTAAATCCGCTTCTTTCAATACTTGTCGTGAACGTTCCACACCGATTCGCTCGACAATGTCCTCTGTTTCACGAATCCCGGCCGTATCGACCAGACGTAACGGAACACCGCGTACATTCACGTATTCTTCAATCACATCCCGTGTTGTTCCAGGGATATCGGTTACGATCGCCTTGTTTTCATGAACAAGGCTGTTTAATAAAGATGACTTTCCTACATTTGGTCGGCCAATAATAACGGTGGAAAGACCTTCTCTAAGAATTTTCCCCTGTTCTGATGTTCGTACAAGACGGTCAATTTCATCCCGGACATGCTTCGATTTCTCCAACAGTACATTATGCGTCATTTCTTCCACATCATCGTATTCCGGATAATCGATATTCACTTCTACATGGGCCAGTGTTTCAAGAATTTCCTGACGAAGCTTTCGAATCAAATTGGAAAGTCGGCCTTCCATTTGATTCAGTGCCACATTCATCGCCCGATCGGTTTTTGCCCGTATCAGATCCATGACCGCTTCTGCCTGGGAAAGGTCGATTCTTCCGTTCAAGAATGCCCGTTTTGTAAATTCACCCGGCTCTGCAAGGCGGGCCCCATTTTTCAATACGAGCTGCAATACTTTATTAACCGACACGAGTCCCCCGTGGCAGTTGATTTCTATAATATCTTCACGGGTAAATGTCTTGGGACCTCTCATCACAGAAACCATGACTTCTTCCACCACTTGCTCTGTGTCCGGATCGATAATATGTCCATAATGAATGGTATGCGAAGCAAATTCATTCATCGAGCTTCCCTTCATTCCCTTAAAGATCTTATCACCGATATCGAAGGCTTGATCACCGCTTAAACGCACAATAGCAATGGCTCCTTCTCCCATTGGAGTGGAAATTGCGGCGATTGTATCAAACTCCATCGTATTCACCTCTCTTATAACTGAGTCTATTTATATAAAAAATTTTAGTATTGAGCAAAGTTTCCCCAAATTATTAGAATATCACAATCCTATTTAATACTAAAGAAAGGAAACCAACTAATAACCACCAAATAATGTTATCCACATATCCAATACTTCATCTCTATTATTTTAACTTATCCACATGTGAATAACAATAAACCGGGATGAAAATAAGAATCCACAGAGTTGTGACGCGACAACGGGGGAAGAACATTAAAGGGGTTAGCTTGCATAGGAAGTGTCCTGCAGGAGAAATAAACGACTCATTTCTCTGTAAAAAAGCAATAAAGTTTTCGAAATGAGCAAAAAAAAAAAAACGATCCCCCGAAAGGAATCGTCTTTTATTATTTTGGAGCAATCACTATATAGCGATTTGGTTCTCTACCTTCTGAATGTGTATCAACAGTCGTCGAATCGACTAATGCTGTATGGATCACTTTTCGTTCATAGGAAGGCATAGGTTCTAATGAAACTGAACGATTTGTGCGCAACGCTTTCTCTGCTAAACGTTCAGCCAGGTTTGTTAACGTTTGCTTACGTCTTTCTCGATAGTTCTCTGCATCTAAAAGGATGGTGATGAACTGATCGGAAACCCTATTTGCAATTAGTTGAGTTAAATGTTGAAGAGCATTCAACGTTTGTCCTCTTTTTCCTATTAAGAGAGCCATTTTTTCACCGGATATGTTGAACTCCACATCTCTTCCATCTCTTTTCACATCAATGGTAGCATTAACTCCCATTTCATGTGCAACAGACAAAAGAAAATCTTTCGCTTCATTTACCGGATCAATCGCTTTTTTGACTTGAACGACTGCCGGTCTTCCTCCAAACAATCCGAACAAACTTTTTTTACCTTGATCAATGACGTCAATTTCTGCTTCTTCTTGGGTGATATTCAGTTGAGACAAGGCTGATTCAATGGCTTCTTCCACCGTTTGACCAGTCGCTTCTACTTCTCTCACTTTTTCTTTCCTCCCGAATTCCCACCAGCTTTAGCGGTTTGCGCTTCTTTAATTTCAGGTCCTTTAATAAAGTACGTTTGAACGATCATAAATAGATTTCCAACTACCCAGTAAAGGGATAGAGCTGCAGGGAAGTTAATCGCAAAAATGATGATCATGACTGGCATGATATAGAGCATCATCGCCATTTGCGGATTTTGATTCGCTGTACCCGCCATCATTAATTTCTGTTGGATAAACGTCGTAACACCTGCAACTAAAGGTAAAATATAGTAAGGATCCGGGTTACCCAGATCGAACCACAAGAAATTATGAGCTTTAATTTCTTCTGTTCTTACGATCGCATGGTAGAACCCAATTAAAATCGGCATCTGAACAATTAATGGGAAACAACCCGCCAGCGGATTTACCCCATGACTTTGGAATAAAGCCATCGTTTCTTGTTGAAGTTTTTGTTGTGTCTGTGCATCTTTAGAGCTATATTTTTCACGCAGCTTTTTCATTTCTGGTTGTAAAGCCTGCATGGCTTTTGAATTTTTCGTTTGTTTAATCATTAATGGCAGAATCGCTAAACGAATAATCAATGTAACAATGACAATGGCCAGTCCATAAGAACCGCTCATGAACTCAGCTACCATAGTAATTAATTGTGATAAAGGATAGACAATGTATTCATTCCATATTCCGCTACTCTCAGGTGTGATAGGCTGATTGTATTCCGTACAACCTGATAGTATAGCCATTAGCCCAATGATTCCCATCAGGGCTATAATTCTCTTTTTCACCCTTATTTTCCTCCCAACTAATATCTTTCAAGTAAAATGTAAAACAGGTCTCCCGTACTTAAAAAGTACAATCTCTCGTATTGTAACATCTTTTCATAGGATTGTGATGACGAAACCTGTCAATATCGTAAAATGTTATGACTTCTTTCTATCATGTTTGCCATTAGAGGATCTTTTCAACACTTTTCCTCTTTTTAGCACATGGGTGAGGCTGCCCTTCACCTCATGAAAATTCATTTCGGCCGCCGGTTTTCTGGCGATGATTAAATAATCGTACTGATCTTGTACGTCTTCTTGTAACTCTAAGAAAGCCTGCCTGACATATCGCTTTATTTGGTTTCGACAAACTGCGTTCCCGATTTTCTTACTTACCGAGATCCCGATTCGAAACGGTTGAGGCTCTTCTTTCTTCAATAGATATAAAACGAATTGCCGATTTGCAAAGGATGTTCCTTTTTTAAATATCTCCTGGAACTCTTTATTTTTCTTCACTCTCTGATCTTTCCGCATTGACCACACCTAATTTTCATTTTTGTCTTGATGTATCCTCGACATTATTGGCTCATTCATTTGAAATTATAAGTGATTTTTCTCTTTATTCTCTATAAGAACGAGCCAAATCGTCTTTCCCCTTGGATATAAAGGAAAAAAAAGACCACTGAGTCAGTTCAGTGGTCTAAGCAGATAATACTTTTCTTCCTTTGCTACGACGACGAGCTAAAACATTGCGTCCGTTTTTAGAGCTCATACGTGCACGGAAACCGTGGTTCTTTTTTCTTTTGCGATTATTTGGTTGAAACGTTCTTTTCATCTATGACACCTCCCTGAAGGATATCTTTATAAAAGTTAAAGACATTCCTCACTATTATAAAGACGGTACCCATAAAAAGTCAACACTCATATTATTTTTCTTTTTGCTTCTGTTCTTGCATTAATAGATTTTCTGAAGTAAGTCATTAGTAATCATCGTTAATCCTAGCTGATAGTTTCCAACAAGCGAGTACTGGTTGATTTCCGCTCCAATCAACTTACTTAGCCTGCAGTTTTTATTTAAAATAAAACATCTCTTTTTTCAAATAACGAAATTTCTTCTAGATCTTTCTCCTTCTACAAATCATCTTCAATTTCTCTATTCAACCTGCCTGTGGATAGGATTCGACACCGTTTTAAATTATCCACAACACATATTGACAACTTTTTCACAAGTTCATAGCTTGTGGACAAAACAATTCCACAAGGTCCCCAGGTTGTGGATAAAATTTAAAAAGCATTGCACCCCCTAGGATATTTTGATATGATTATTGTGTTTTCACTCTTAATAACTCTATTTACGAAATCGGGTTATCCACAATTTGTGGATATCATGTGGGTAACTTATTCAGAGGGTTTGTAAAACGTTGTCCACAAGTGGTGGATATTGTCGAAAAACCATTTTCTTTCCTTATTATATATATTTTCCACATT